>NZ_CP107549.1:3492981-3810525 GCF_025837155.1 Pseudomonas sp. Z8(2022)
CAGGCTCGGCGGTCAGCCACTTGGCCCCCATCGCGGCACCAGCACCAAGGCTCATGCACAGCAACAGAACAACCGACAACAGCAGCCAGCGCAGGTTTAGATGGATCGTTTGCGCCGAACCGTGGCGACTATTAAGCAGAATGATATGCATCGCTTCCCCATTTCGCCGAACACAGGCCGGCAGCACGCTCTGCTACCATGTCGGCTCTGCAACCAAAGGCCTCCTGCCATGTCGTTTCGTCCCTTGCCGGCCCAGGCACCCGCCAAGCTTCTGCGCGAAGCCAAGCCCCTGAAAGCGCTGTTCGGTCAGGCGCAACGCCTTACCCACCTGCAGCGTCTTGTCGAAAGCCAGCTGCAGCCGGCAGCCAGGGAACACTGTCACGTGGCGTCCTGGCGCGACGGCTGTCTGCTATTGATAGTGACCGATGGCCACTGGGCAACACGCCTGCGTTATCAGCAAAAAAGACTGCAACGACAACTGCAGGCACTTGAAGAGTTCGCGACCTTAACGAAAATTCTGTTCAAGGTGCAACCACAAGGCGGCCAGATTCGTGGAACCGGTCGCACCTTGCACTTGTCTGATAGCGCCGCACAAAGTATCCAGGCAACAGCCGAAGGTATCAGCGACCCCAGGCTACGTGCCGCATTGGAGCGCCTGGCCAGCCATACGCAGAAGAACGAGTAACCCCCTAGTTCCGCTCGTCGCCACCTTTTGCCTCACCGCCCTCACCAGACAAACGGCACGCCATAAAAAGGCCACCCGAAGGTGGCCTCAACTTGATGCAGGAAAGAGAGTTGGCTTACACGGCCGCAACCGGGCGCATGTAAGAGATCGGCGCAAGTTTGGCGTCCTCGAAGGTCACCATTTCCCAGGCATCGGTCTGCTCGATCAGCGTGCGCAACAAACGATTGTTGAGCGCGTGACCAGACTTGAAGCCCTTGAACTCGCCGATCAGGCTGTAGCCCAGCAGGTACAGGTCGCCGATAGCATCTAGAATCTTGTGTTTGACGAATTCGTCCTCGTAACGCAGGCCGTCTTCATTGAGCACGCGGTTCTCGTCGACCACGATGGCGTTTTCCACACTGCCACCGAGTGCCAGGTTCTGCGAACGCAGGAACTCGATGTCACGCATGAAGCCGAAGGTGCGGGCCCGGCTGACTTCCTTGACGAAAGACGTGCTGGAGAAATCCACGCTGGCGCTCTGCGTACGATTGCGGAACACGGGGTGATCGAAGTCGATCTCGAAGCTCACCTTGAAGCCGTCGAAAGGCACGAAGGTGGCGCGCTTGTCGCCCTCCTCCACAGTCACCTCACGCAGGATGCGGATGAACTTCTTCGGCGCTTCCTGCTCCTGCAGGCCAGCGGATTGAATCAGGAATACGAAGGGACCAGCGCTGCCATCCATGATCGGCACTTCGGACGCGGAGAGCTCGACGTAGGCGTTATCGATGCCCAGGCCTGCCATGGCCGAAAGCAGATGCTCTACCGTATCCACCTTGACATCACCATTGATCAACGTGGTCGACATGGTGGTTTCACCGACATTCCCGGCCAATGCGCGGATTTCCACGATCGGGTCGAGATCGGTACGACGAAACACGATACCGGTATCCACCGGAGCCGGCTTCAGGGTCAGGTAAACCTTTTCCCCCGAATGCAGGCCAACGCCGGTGGCACGGATGATGTTCTTCAGGGTGCGTTGTCTGATCATGGCTTGGCCGCTATATCGCTAGTTGCGAACTGTTTTCAACAATGGTCGGGAATGATAGCAGAACCGACCTTTGCTGAACACCAATCACCCTTATACTCCTGATAAATTCCATCAATCAGCCTGGCGACGCAGGAAGGCCGGAATATCCAGGTAATCCAGATCATCCTGGGTATTGAGCTTGGCTGCAGTGGCCGCACCGCTGTGGCTCTGACGCTGAACGGTCGGACGCTCGTAGTCCTTGTAGTTGACCGACTGCTCGCTGCGCGGCTGCGCGGCAGGCTGCTGGGCAACCGGCTGGCTGACGGCAACCTGCACGGTGTTGTCGACCACCTTGACCGGTTTTTCCATGCGCGCGCCGAGGCCGGTGGCGACCACGGTCACGTGCAGTTCGTCACGCATGTCGGCATCGATCACGGTGCCGACCTTGACGGTGGCCTGCTCGGAAGCGAACTGCTCGATGATGTTACCCACGTCGGAGTACTCGCCCAGCGACAGGTCGGGACCGGCAGTGATGTTAACCAGGATGCCGCGCGCGCCCTGCAGGTTGACGTCTTCCAGCAGCGGGTTGCGGATGGCCGCTTCGGTAGCCTCACGCGCACGGTTCGGACCGCTGGCGCAGCCGGTGCCCATCATCGCCATGCCCATTTCGCTCATCACGGTCTTAACGTCGGCGAAGTCGACGTTGATCATCCCCGGACGCTTGATGATGTCGGAGATGCCGCGCACGGCGCCGGCCAGCACGTCGTCCGCCTTGGCGAAGGCGGACAGCAGGCTGGCATCCTTGCCGAGGATGGTCAGCAGTTTTTCGTTGGGGATGGTGATCAGCGAGTCGACGCTCTCGGCCAGCGCGCGGATGCCTTCATCGGCAATGACCATGCGCTTCTTGCCCTCGAACGGGAACGGACGAGTGACCACGGCCACGGTGAGGATGCCCAGCTCCTTGGCGACCTCGGCGATCACCGGAGCGGCGCCGGTACCGGTGCCACCGCCCATGCCGGTGGTGATGAACACCATGTCGGTGCCCTGCAGCACTTCGGCGATGCGCTCGCGGTCTTCCAGAGCGGCCTGACGACCGACCTCCGGATTGGCGCCAGCACCCAGGCCCTTGGTCACGCCCGGGCCGAGCTGCAGCACGGTGCGCGCACCGATGTTCTTCAGCGCCTGCGCATCGGTGTTGGCGCAGATGAACTCGACGCCTTCGATGTTGCTGACCGCCATGTGGTTGACCGCGTTACCGCCGCCACCGCCGACACCGATGACCTTGATCACCGCACTTTGTGGAATGTTATCTACTAGTTCGAACATGATCCCTCTCCTTCCTTTCTAGTTGTGTAACGCCTACTGCAAATTCAGAAATTGCCTTGTACCCAGCGCTTGATGCGCTCGAGTACCGGGGTTTTGCCTTCGTCCTGATAAGGACTGCCCACCGACATGGAAATGCCATCGTTCTGCTTCTGCAGCCCGTACAGCAGCAAGCCCACACCAGTGGAATAAATCGGGTTGCGCACGACGTCGGCCATGCCCTTGACGCTATGCGGCACGCCAAGGCGCACCGGCATGTGGAAGATTTCCTCGGCCAGTTCGACCGCACCTTCCATCTTCGCCGTACCGCCGGTCATGACGATGCCGGCGGGAATCAGGTCCTCGTAGCCACTGCGACGCAACTCGGCCTGCACCAGGGTGAACAGTTCGTCGTAACGCGGCTCGACCACCTCGGCCAGGGACTGGCGGGACAGGTCGCGCGGCGGACGATCACCGACGCTGGGCACCTTGATGGTTTCACCGGCACCGGCCAGCTTGGCCAGCGCGCAGGCGTAGCGGATCTTGATTTCCTCGGCATACTGCGTCGGCGTACGCAGAGCCATGGCGATGTCGTTGGTGACCTGGTCACCGGCAATCGGGATGACCGCGGTGTGGCGAATCGCACCTTCGGTGAAGATGGCGATATCGGTGGTGCCGCCGCCGATATCCACCAGACACACGCCCAGCTCCTTCTCGTCTTCGGTCAGTACCGAATATGCGGACGCAAGCTGCTCGAGGATGATGTCGTCGACTTCCAGACCACAGCGACGCACGCATTTCTCGATGTTCTGCGCGGCATTGGTGGCGCAGGTCACCACATGTACCTTGGCTTCCAGGCGCACGCCGGACATGCCCAGCGGCTCGCGCACGCCTTCCTGGTTGTCGATCACATAGTCCTGCGCCAGGGTGTGCAGCACGCGCTGATCGGCCGGGATGGCGACGGCCTGCGCGGCGTCGAGCACGCGCTCGATATCTGCCGGGCTCACCTCGCGATCACGAATGGCGACGATACCGTGGGAGTTCAGACTGCGGATGTGATTGCCGGCGAGGCCGACGAAGGCCGAGTGGATGCGGCAGCCGGCCATCAGCTGGGCTTCTTCGACGGCGCGCTGAATCGAGGCCACGGTGGACTCGATATTGACCACCACGCCCTTCTTCAGGCCGCGCGACGGATGGGTGCCGATGCCGACGATCTCCAGCTGGCCGTCGGCCGTCACCTCACCCACCAGCGCCACCACCTTGGAGGTGCCGATGTCCAGGCCAACGATCATCTTGCCGCTCTGCGCGCTACTCATTAGTCCTGTCTCTCCTCAATTCACTTTCTGCTCGGCCGCAGCCGGCTCCACCGGCTCACGCCAGGCCACGGCGAGGCCGTTGGCATAACGCAGGTCGATGCGCGCGATGTTCGCGCTCTGTTCTTTCAGCTCGCGCTCATAGATGGCGGCGAACCGACGCATTTTTTCCACCACGTGATCACGCCCCAGCAGGATGTCGATGCGTTGACCGCTGGCGTTCTCGGTGGCCGAGAGGAACCAGCTGCCACGCTCGCGCAATTGCAGGCCGACCACGGTGAAGCCCATCGGCCGCAGCAACTGGCTGAGCATCTGATACTGCTGCATCACCTTGGGTTGCGCTCGCTGCGGGCCGGACAGCTGAGGCAGGTGCTGGTAGTTGTCCAGCTCCTGCGGTGCAAACGCCTGCCCCTGATTGTTCAGCAGTGCCTCGTCGCCCCAACGGGCGATGGGCAGTTGTTCTTCCAGACGCACGTCGATCTGATCCGGCCAGACGCGGCGCACTTCTGCGTGGGCGATCCAGGGCATACGCTCCAGCTCTTCACGCATGCCGCGCAGGTCGACGCTGAAGAAGCTCGCCTCGATGAACGGCGCGATGCGCCGCTCCACCGCCTGCTGGCTGATGTAGGCCAGATCGCCCTGCACGCTGATGCGCGCTATCGGCCGGTCGGCATAGGGCAGCAGACGCTGCGCACCTTCGTAGGCAGCAAAGCCCAGACCGATCAGCACCAGCGGCCAGAGCAAGCGCCCGACCCAGGAAAAATCCGCCTTGGGCATGCGCAGACGCATCGGCTCCTTGGCCACCAGACGGCTGGCGCCACGCGGCGCGGGCTTGCCGCGCAGCGGAGCCCTCAGCGTGTCCTGGTGACGCAAAGCCACTGCCATGACTTAACCCCTCGCCTCGACGCTGTCGGCCAGAATTGCCAGCACCAGCTGCTGGAAATCCAGACCGGCGGCACGCGCGGCCATTGGCACCAGGCTGTGATCGGTCATGCCCGGTACGGTATTCACTTCCAGCAGCCAGAATTTGCCGCTGGCATCCTGCATCACGTCGGCGCGCGCCCAGCCCTGGGTGCCCACGGCCTCGCAGGCACGCGCGGTGAGGTCCTTCAGCTCCGCTTCCTTCTCAGCCGAGAGGCCGCAGGGGATGCGGTACTGGGTATCACTGGCCAGGTACTTGGCGTCGTAGTCGTAGAAGGTATGCGGCGTGCCCAGAGCAATCGGTGGCAGCACCTGGTCGCGCAACATGGCGACGGTGAACTCGGGACCGTCGATCATCTGCTCGACCAACACCTGCGAGTCGTAACGGCTGGCATCCTTCCAGGCTGCGATCAGCGCCTCGAGATCGTTGACCTTGGCCATGCCGATGCTCGAACCCTCGTGGGCCGGTTTGACGAACAGCGGGAAGCCCAGCTCGGCAGCTGCGCGGCGACAGTCCTCTTCGCAGCTCAGGGCAGCGTGCGCCGGTGTCGGCAGGCCCAGGCTCAGCCACACGCGCTTGGTGCGCAGCTTGTCCATGGCCAACGCCGAAGCGAGGATGCCGCTGCCGGTGTAGGGAATGCCGGCGCACTCGAGCAGACCCTGCATGGAGCCGTCTTCGCCGCCGCGGCCGTGCAGCACGATGAAGGCACGGTCGATCTTCTCGCTGTTCAGGCGAGCCAGAAAATCATCCCCCACATCGATGCCGAAGGCCTCCACGCCAGCCGCCTGCAGGGCGCTGAGCACGGCGTTGCCGGATTTCAGCGACACCTCACGCTCGGCGCTCTTGCCGCCGAACAGCACGGCAACGCGGCCGAATGCCTTGGGGTCGAGGGTATTGTGCAAACTCATTTCGACTCCCCCACGAACAGCGGGTGCTTGATCAGTTGCGGCGCCACCGCGCCGATATCGCCGGCGCCCTGGCACAGCAGGATGTCGCCGGCGCGCAACAGCGGTCTGAGCAGCGGCGCCAGGTCGACACCACGTTCGACATAGATCGGGTCGAGCTGACCGCGCTGACGGATGCTGTGACACATCTGCCGGCTGTCTGCGCCCGGAATCGGCTCTTCGCCGGCCGGATAGACCTCAACCAGCAGCAGCACATTGGCTTCGCTCAGCACCTGCACGAAGTCGTCGTACAGGTCGCGGGTGCGGGTATAGCGGTGCGGCTGGTAGACCATCACCAGGCGGCGCTCCGGCCAGCCACCACGCACGGCCTTGATCACCGCAGCCACTTCACGCGGGTGATGACCGTAGTCGTCCACCAGCATCACGCTGCCACCGTCCACCGGCAGCTCGCCGTAGACCTGGAAGCGTCGGCCGACGCCCTGGAAATCCGCCAGCCCGCTGACGATGGCAGCATCCTCGATGCCTTCGTCGGTGGCGATGGCAATGGTCGCCAGTGCATTGAGAACGTTGTGGTTGCCCGGCATGTTGACCGACACGTCGAGCGGTTCGCACTCCGGACGCAGCACGGTGAAATGGGTACGCATGCCTTCCTGGCGCACGTTGATTGCGCGCACGTCGGCGTCTTCGCTGAAGCCATAGGTCACGGTCGGGCGGCCGATCTGCGGCAGCAGTTCGCGCACCACCGGATCGTCCACACAGAGCACCGCCAGACCGTAGAACGGCAGGTTGTGCAGGAACTCGACGAAGGTCTTCTTCAGCTTGTTGAAGTCGCCGCCATAGGTGCTCATATGGTCGGCATCTATATTGGTGACCACCGAAACCATCGGCTGCAGGTGCAGGAAGCTGGCGTCGCTCTCGTCGGCTTCGGCGATCAGGAAACGGCTGGAGCCGAGCTGGGCATTGGTCCCAGCCGCGTTCAGACGACCACCGATGACGAAGGTCGGATCCAGACCGCCGGCGGCGAACACCGAGGCCAGCAGACTGGTGGTAGTGGTCTTGCCATGGGTTCCGGCCACGGCGATACCGTGGCGATAGCGCATCAGCTCGGCAAGCATCTCGGCCCGCGGGACCACCGGAATACGCCGCTCCAGAGCGGTGGCGACTTCCGGGTTACTGGTATTGATTGCGCTGGAGACCACCAGCACGTCGGCCTGCTCGGCATTTTCCGCGCGGTGGCCAATGAAGATGGTGGCGCCGAAGTTCGCCAGGCGCTCGGTCACGGCCGAGGCCTTGAGGTCGGAGCCGGACACTTCGTAACCCAGGTTGAGCAACACTTCGGCGATACCGCACATGCCGACGCCGCCGATACCGACGAAGTGAATGCGGCGGATACGGCGCATGCGCCGTACTTCGGCCTTGACTGCAGCAGGGGACTTAGCCACGCATCACCTCCTGGCAGATGTCGACCACCGTGCGGGTTGCATCGGGCTTGGCCAGGCGACGCGCGGTGGCGCCCATGACAGTGAGTTTTTCCAGGTGCATCAGAACCTCGGTGAGCTGCGCGGCAAGCCTGTCCGCGTCAGTGGCATGTTGCGGAAGAAGAACGGCTGCGCCCTCCTTCGCCAGATATTCGGCATTGCGGCTCTGGTGGTCGTCGATGGCGTGCGGCAATGGCACGAGAAACGACGGCAAGCCAGCGGCTGCAAGCTCGCTGACAGTCAGCGCACCGGCGCGGCAGACCACCAGATCGGCCCAGCCATAGGCGCGAGCCATGTCCTTGATGAAGGGCGCGACCTCGGCTTCGACCGCAGCATCTCGATAACGCTCCGCAGTGATCTCGGCATGTTGCTTACCGGCCTGATGGAACACCTGCGGACGCACATCGACAGGGATTTTCCCCAGCGCGGCCGGCAGCAGTTTGTTCAGCGGCTCTGCGCCGAGGCTGCCGCCGAGCACCAGCAGTTTCGGTTGACGCCCGGCCAGCGGCTCGCGCGGCGTCTCCAGGAACAGCTCTTCACGCACCGGGTTGCCGGTGGTGCGGCGCTTGTCGGATGCGCCGAAGGTATTCGGGAAGGCTTCGCAGATGCGCGTGGCGATGCGCGACAGCAGGCGATTGGCAGTGCCGGCCACGGCGTTCTGCTCGTGAATCACCAGCGGCACACCGGCCATGCGCGCAGCCAGTCCGCCCGGCCCCGTGACATAGCCGCCCATGCCCAGCACGCAGACCGGCTGCAACTCGCGCACGATACGACGCGCCTGCAACAGCGAGCGCAGCAACTGGAACGGCGCCTTGAGCAGGGACAGCTTGCTCTTGCCACGCAGGCCGCTGACGTTGATCAGGTGCAGCGGCAAACCGGCTTGCGGCACCAGCTCGTTCTCGATGCCACGCGGCGTACCCAGCCAGTGCACGCTGTAACCACGGGCCTGGAATTCGCGCGCGCAGGCCAGCGCCGGGAATACATGCCCGCCGGTGCCGCCGGCCATGATCAGGACATTACCGCGCATGGGCGACCTCCTGGTTCGGATCGGCGAAATCCTCTTCGCTGAACTCGATATCCTCGTTGCCCAACACGTTGCGCCGCTCCCATTCGATACGCAGCAGAACCGCCAGACTGACGCAGCAGATCACCAGCGACGAACCACCGTAGCTGAGGAACGGCAAGGTCAGACCCTTGGTCGGCAGCAGGCCGGTGTTCACCCCGATATTGATCAGGAACTGCCCAATCCACAGGAAGGACAGGCCGTAGGCCACATAGGCGGAGAAGAACTGCTTGGCCTTCTCTGCCCACAGGCCGATATACAGGCCGCGCACGCAAACGAAGACGAACAGCGCCAGGGTCGCCAGCGCGCCGACGAAACCCAGCTCCTCGGCCAGTACCGAGAACACGAAGTCGGTATGCGCTTCCGGCAGGTAGAACTGCTTCTGGATGCTGTTGCCCAGGCCGACGCCGAACCACTCGCCGCGACCGAAGGCGATCAGCGCCTGGGTCAGCTGATAGCCCGAGCCATACTGGTCGGCCCAGGGGTCGGTGAATGTGATAAGACGCTGCAGGCGATATTCCTGGGTCTGCACCAGCACGAACACCGCGCCGACCGCCAGCGCTACCATCAGGCCGAAACGCAGCATGCCGACGCCGCCGAGGAACAGCATGGCCATGGCCGAGCCCATCATCACCACGGTGGCGCCGAAGTCCGGCTCCAGCAGCAGCAGACCGGCCATCGGCAGCAACACCACGAACGGTTTGAAGAAGCCCATCCAGCTTTCGCGCACTTCCTCCTGACGGCGCACCAGATAGCCAGCCAGATAGACCACCACGAACACCTTGGCAATTTCCGACGGCTGCACGTTGAAGGCACCGAAGCCGATCCAGCGCCGCGCACCGTTGACCTCGCGGCCGATACCGGGAATCAGCACCAGCACCAGCAGGCCGAAGGCCGCCAGCAGCATCATCCAGCCATAACGCTGCCAGAAACTCATGGGGATCATCAGCACGATGCCGGCGGCCCCCAGACCGATGATCAGGTAAACCAGGTGGCGAATCATGTGGTAAAGCGGATTGCCGGACAGCGCTGCCGCCACTTCCGACGAGGCCGAGGTGATCATCACCAGGCCCAGGCCCAGCAGGCCGAGGCAGCCGGCCAGCATCGGGAAGTCGACATCGAAGCCGCGACCGAGCAGCGGTGAGGGGCGAGCGCGCAGGAAGGCCAGCATCAGAACAGCCCTCCCACGGCCTGGGCGAACAGACGTCCGCGTTCTTCGAAGTTCTTGAACATGTCCAGGCTGGCACAGGCCGGCGACAACAGCACCGCATCACCGGCCTCGGCCAGTTCGCTGCAGCGCTGCACGGCTTCGTCCAGGGTCGCCACGCGCACCAGCGGCACGGCATCGCCCAGCGCTGCGGCAAGCAGTTCGGCATCCCGACCAAGCAGCACCACGGCGCGGCAGAAGCGCGCAACCGGCGCCTTCAGTGCGGAAAAATCGGCGCCCTTGCCATCGCCACCGGCGATCAGCATCAGCTTGCCATCGATGTCCGCGCCCAGGCCTTCGATGGCCGCCAGCGCAGCACCCACGTTGGTGGCCTTGGAATCGTCGTAGTAATTCACTCCGGCGCGCTCACCGACCCACTGGCAGCGGTGCGGCAAGCCGGCGAACTGGCGCAAGGTGGCCAGCATGGCGTCCATCGGCAGGCCGACGGCATGACCGAGCGCCAGCGCCGCCAGGGCGTTGGACTGGTTGTGTGCACCACGGATCTTCAGTTGGCTCACCGGCAGCAACGCGTCGAAACGAAACGCCAGGCACTTCTCGCCGTTCTCTTCGAGCAGGCCGAAGCGCTTGAAGTCGGGTTTGCCCAGACCGAATTCCCAGCAGGTCACCTGATCGGCGATCAGCGGACGCGACAGCGCGTCATCACGGTTGATCACCACCTGTCGGGCACCACGGAAGATCCGGTGCTTGGCCAGGTGATAGGCCGGCAGGCCGCTGTAACGGTCCATGTGGTCTTCGCTGACGTTGAGACAGGTGGCCACTTCGGCATTGAGCTGGTCGGTGGTCTCCAGCTGGAAGCTGGACAGCTCCAGCACGTACAGTTCGACATCATCCGCCAGCAGGTCCAGCGCCGGGGTACCGAGATTGCCGCCCACGGCGACGCGCTTGCCGGCCGCTGCTACCATCTCACCGACCAGGGTGGTGACGGTGCTCTTGGCATTGGAGCCGGTGATGGCGACGATCGGCGCCTTGGCATGACGGGCGAACAGGTCGATGTCGCCGGACAGCTTCACACCACGCGCGGCGGCCTCGGCCAGCGCCGGGGTGGCGATGGCCAGACCCGGGCTCACGTAGAGCTCCGAGGCGCGGCAGAGAAAATCCACGTCCAGTTCGCCGCAACGGACTTCCACCTGCGGGTAGTCACGCTTGAGCGTTTCCAGCTCCGGCGGGTTCGCGCGCGTATCGGCCACGGCAAAGCGCACGCCCTGCTGCGCCAGAAAGCGCACCAGGGACATACCGCTCTTGCCGAGGCCGACAACGATGCGGAACTGGTCGGAAGCGATCAACGACACGCTCAATTACCTCAGTTTCAGGGTGGCCAGGCCGATCAGCACGAGAATCACGGTGATAATCCAGAAGCGGACGATCACGCGTGGCTCGGGCCAGCCCTTGAGTTCGAAATGATGGTGGATCGGCGCCATGCGGAACACGCGCTTGCCGGTCAGCTTGAAGCTGGCGACCTGGATGATCACCGACAGGGTTTCCATGACGAACACGCCACCCATGATGAACAGCACGATTTCCTGACGCACGATCACGGCAATGGTGCCCAGCGCGGCGCCGAGGGCCAGCGCGCCGACGTCGCCCATGAATACCTGGGCCGGATAGGTGTTGAACCAGAGAAAGCCCAGACCGGCACCCACCAGAGCGGCGCAGAATATGATCAGTTCACCCGACCCCGGCACATACGGGATCAGCAGGTATTCGGCGAAATTCACGTTGCCCGACAGGTAGCAGAAGATACCCAGGGCGCCACCGACCATCACGGTAGGCAAAATGGCCAGACCGTCGAGGCCATCGGTGAGGTTCACCGCATTGCTCGAACCGACGATGACGAAGTAGGTCAGTACCACGAAGCCGATCCCCAGCGGGATACTCACGTCCTTGAGCAGCGGCAGGATCAGCGTGGTTTCCACCGGAGTCTGCGCGGTCATATAAAGGAAGCAGGCGGCGCCCAGGCCGAACACCGATTGCCAGAAGTACTTCCAGCGGCTCGGCAGACCACGCGAGTTCTTCTCGATCACCTTGCGGTAATCATCGACCCAGCCGATGGCGCCGAACAGCAGGGTGACGGCCAGCACCACCCAGACGTAGCGGTTGGACAGATCGGCCCAGAGCAGGGTGCTGACGGTGATGGCAGTGAGGATCAGCGCCCCGCCCATGGTCGGCGTGCCCTTCTTCGACAGGTGCGACTGCGGGCCGTCGTTGCGCACGGCCTGACCGATCTGACGCACCTGCAGGGTGCGGATCATCCACGGGCCGAGCCACAGCGACAGCGCCAGGGCGGTAAGCACGCCGAGGATGCCGCGCAGGGTCAGGTACTGAAAGACCGCGAAGCCCTTGTGGAACTGTTGCAGGTACTCCGCCAGCAGCAGCAGCATTTAGTGAATCTCCCCAGATACGCCACACAGCGCCGCCACGACCTTGTCCATGGCTGCGCTACGTGAACCCTTGATTAGTAATGTGCTGCCGGCCTGCTCGGCGCGAAGCGCTTCGATCAGCTCGGCCTGATCGGCGAAGTGGCGACCTTTTGAGCCGAACGCCTCGACAGCGAAACGCATCAGCGGACCTACGGCATACAGCGCGTCGACCTTGCCAGCAGCATGACGACCAACATCGCGATGGCCCTGTTCGGCCCACTCGCCCAGTTCGCCCATGTCTCCCAGCACCAGGACAGTGCGACCGGAGAAGCCGGCGAGTATATCCACCGCCGCACACATGGACACGGGGTTGGCGTTGTAGCTGTCATCGATCACCCGCACTCCATTCGGAGCCAGCTGCGCTACGGCGCGGCCCTTGACCGGCTGCAGGCTTTCCAGCCCCTGAACCATGGCGACCAACGGCATGCCTAGAGCATGGGCTGCCGCGCAGGCCGCCAGCGCGTTGGCCACATTGTGCTCACCCAGCAGATTGAGCTGGATAGGTGCGCTGCCAACCGGGCTGCGCAGGATGAAACCCTGGCAACCGCGCTCATCACGCGCCAGATCACTGGCGTGGAAGGCTGCGCGGGTATCGCGCAGTGCGAAGCTGAAGACCCGGCGACCGGCAGCACGGCGCTGCCAGATGGCAAAGGCCTTGTCATCCAGATTGAGCACCGCCACGCCATCGTCCGGCAGGCCTTCGAGAATCTCGCCCTTGGCCTCGACGATCTTGTCCGGGCCACCGAACTCACCGACATGGGCATTGCCGGCATTGGTAATGATGGCCACCTGCGGTCGGGTCAGACTGACGGTGTAGGCGATCTCGCCGACATGGTTGGCGCCCAGCTCGATCACCCCGGCACGATGCTCCGCAGCCAGCTCCAGCAGGGTCAGCGGTACACCGAGATCATTGTTGAGGTTGCCACGAGTAGCCAGCACCGCGCCGTTCAGGCCGGCACGCAGGATGGACGCCAGCATCTCCTTGACGCTGGTCTTGCCGCTGGAGCCGGTCACCGCCGCCAACGGACCAGTGAAGGCATGGCGGTTCAGCGCGCCCAGCTGACCGAGTGCCATGCGCGTATCGGCCACCAGCAATTGCGGCAACGGCGCATTCGCCACTTCGCGTTCCACCAGCGCAGCTACAGCACCCTTGGCAGCAACCTCGGCCAGGTAATCGTGACCGTCAAAACGCGGCCCGGTCAGCGCAACGAACAACTGGCCGGCGGCGATGGTACGGCTGTCGGTACCGACGGCGGAGAAGGCGACATCCGCGCCGATCACGCGGGCGCCCAAGTCAGCAGCGACATCGCTGAGCAGCCAGGACTTAAGCATGAGCCGCCTCCCAGGCCGCCAGGGCCTTGTTCGCTTCGATCAGATCGGAAAACGGCTGGCGCACGCCCATGATTTCCTGGTAATCCTCGTGCCCCTTGCCGGCCAGCACCAGTACATCGGTGGTTTCAGCCTGAGCGACCAGTCGCGCAATGGCATCGCCCCGGCCGTGAATGAACTGCACCTGCTCCGGAGCAACGAAGCCCGCACGGATATCGTCAACGATCTGCGCCGGATCTTCGCTACGCGGATTGTCATCGGTTACCCACACCACATCGGCCAGACGCTCGGCCACCGCGGCCATCAGCGGGCGCTTGCCGCGATCGCGGTCACCGCCACAGCCGAACAGACAGACCAGACGCCCCTCGACATGCGGACGCATGGCTTCAAGTACTTTTTCCAGGGCATCGGGGGTGTGCGCGTAGTCGACCACCACCAGCGGCTTGTCGCCGCCGCCGAGGCGCTGCATGCGGCCAGCCGGCCCCTGCAGTTGCGGCATGACCTTGAGAATCTCGTCGAGGGCGTAATCCAGCCCCAGCAGGGCACCGACCACCGCCAGCAGATTGCTCAGATTGAAACGACCGAGCAGGTTGCTGCGCAGCACACCCTCGCCACGCGGCGTCACCAGGCGCGCGCGCACGCCGTGGTCATCGAAATGCGCTTCGCTGCAATAGAGGAAGGCGCCAGCATCGTTCAGGCTGTAGCCGATCAGGCGTGACTCCTGCGACTGCTGCGCCAGCTCGCGGCCGAATGCGTCATCAAGGTTGATCACCCGGCAACGCAGATTTGGCCAGGCGAACAGCTTGGCCTTGGCTGCGCCATAAGCCTCCATGCTGCCGTGGTAGTCGAGGTGGTCACGCGACAGGTTGGTAAACACCGCCACGTCGAACTCCAGCGCGGCGACACGGGCCTGATCCAGACCATGGGAAGAGACTTCCATGGCCACGGCGCGCGCACCGGCCTGTTTGAGCGAGGCCAGAGTCGCCTGAACACCCACCGGATCGGGCGTGGTGTGCTTGCCCTGCTCCAGTGCACCATGGAAACCGTTGCCCAGAGTGCCGACGATACCGCACGGCTGACCGAGCAGATCCAGTGCCTGCGCCAGCAACTGGCTGACACTGGTCTTGCCGTTGGTACCGGTAACGCCGATCAGATTCAGGCCACGGCTTGGCTCGCCGTAGAAGCGCCCGGCAATGGCCGAAAGCTGGCCGGCCAGTCCTTTCACGGAAACCAGCACAGCGCTGTCGGCATGCATAGCCGGCGCGCCTACGGCCTCGAAGGCAACGGCGGCAGCGCCGCGGGCGATGGCGTCGGCGATATGCACGCGGCCATCCTGCTGGGTGCCGGGCACGGCCAGAAACAGATCACCCGGACGCACCTTGCGACTGTCCAGGGTCAGTTCACGAATCAGCACGCCGCTCTCGGCAGCGGGCAGCAATTGATTGAGTGGCATGGGCATCAGTTACGCCCTCCCTGACCCACGGCGGCCATCTTCTGCTCGGGCGGCGGCAGGTTGTCCGGCGCGATGTTCATCAGACGCAGCGAACCGGCCATCACCCGGCTGAACACCGGCGCGGAGATCAGACCACCGTAGTAGGCGCCCTTGCCCGGCTCGTCGATGACCACGACCAGCGCAATGCGCGGGTCCTGCGCCGGCGCGAAGCCCGCGAACAGGGAACGATAGGAATTGGTCTGGTAACCCTTGGCCCCGGAGTTGGTCTTGCGTGCAGTGCCGCTCTTGCCCGCTACGTGATAACCCGGCACCTGGGCGCGGAATACGCCACGCGGCGCCTCGGTAACCTGCTGCAGCATGCCCTGCAGGGTCTTGGCCACATCCGCCGGCACCACCTGCATCGAACCGGGTTTTTCATCCACGCGGATCATCGACAGCGGGGTCATGCGCCCACCATTGCCCAGCGCTGCATAGGCATGCGCCAGTTGCACCGCAGTCACCGACAGGCCGTAGCCGTAGGACAGCGTGGCCGTTTCCGCTTCGCGCCACTTGCGATGGTTGGGCAGATTGCCAACGCGCTCGCCGGGGAAGCCCAGACCGGTATCGCGACCGAAACCGAGATTGCTGAATACCTGGTGCAGCTGCTCGCCGCCCACATCGAAGGCGATCTTGCTCATGCCGACGTTGCTGGAGTTGATCAGAATGCCGGTCAGATCCAGTGCCGGCCCCTGGGTGCGGGACACGTCACGAATGGTGTAGCGGCCAATCTGCAGCGTGCCGTTGCCCACCTGGACGATATCGCTGGGCTTCCAGCGGCCGGTTTCCAATGCGGCGGCCATCGACAGCGGCTTGATGGTCGAGCCGGGCTCGAACACATCGATCATTGCGCGGTTGCGCATGGCTGCCGGGGTCAGGTTGCGGCGGTTGTTCGGGTTGTAGGTGGGATGGTTGACCATCGCCAGCACTTCGCCGGTTTTCACGTCGACCATGACCAGGCTACCGGCCTTGGCGTCGTTTTCCAGCAGTGCATTGCGCAGCTCGCGGTGGGCCAGATACTGCAGGCGCAGATCAATGGACAACGCCAAGGCCTTACCGGCCTTGGCGTTCTGCGTGACCTGTACATCCTTGATCAGCTTGCCGCGACGGTCCTTGAGCACCTGACGCTTGCCCGGCACACCGGCCAGCCAGTCTTCGTAGGCCAGCTCCATGCCCTCACGCCCGCGGTCGTCGATATCGGTGAAGCCGACGACATGCGCAGCGACTTCGCCGGCCGGATAGAAGCGACGGAATTCCTCGATGGCGTATACGCCCGGCACCTTGAGATCGAGCACCGACTGGCCCTTCTCCGGGGTCAGACCGCGCACCAGATACATGAACTCGCGTTCCTTGTTCTGCTCCAGACGTGCAGCGAAGCTGGCCGGGTCCTGTCCGAGGGCGGCGGCCAGTGCCGGCCAATGTTCACGACCGGCCTGCAGTTCCTTGCCGTTGGCCCACAGCGTGGTCACGGGGGTACTGACCGCCAGCGGCTCGCCATTGCGGTCGGTGATCAGGCCACGGTGCGCCGGAATCGGGATATGACGGACACTGCGGGCATCGCCATGGGCCTTGAGGAAGTCATGGTCGAGCACCTGCAGATCGAGCATGCGCCAGGCAATGGCGCCGGCCATCAGGGCGAGCAATGCCAGCACCAGGCGGAAACGCCAGGGATAGAGCGCGCCTTCGAGACCGATCATGGTTGCACCATGCGCACGGCGGCGGGGTCGGGAATGTGCATTTTCAGCTGCTCGGTCGCCAGCGCCTCGATGCGGTTGTGCGCAGTCCAGGTGCTCTGCTCGAGAATCAGCCGGCCCCACTCGGCCTGCGCCTTGTCGCGCACGCTCAGTTCGCCATACAGCTCGTTGAGCAACAGGCGATTCCAATGCGCGCTGTAGGACACCGCCACAGCGGAAACCAGAATGGCGATGAACAACAGCAGCATCAGAAAGCTGCCGTTGGGCATGGATTTGATCAGCCGGCGGCTCACCGCAACTTCTCCGCGATGCGCATCACCGCGCTGCGCGAGCGCGGATTGGCCTTGAGTTCCGCTTCGCCAGCGTAGACCGGCTTACCGATCAGCTTGAGACGCGGCTCGAAGGCCTTCGGAATAATCGGCAGATCACGTGGCAGCTTGTCCGCCTCGCCCTTGGCCTGGCGTTTCATGAATTGCTTGACGATGCGGTCTTCCAGCGAGTGGAAGCTGATCACCACCAGGCGGCCACCCACCTCGAGGGTTTCCAGCGCAGCCTCGAGGCCGCGCTCGAGATCACCGAGTTCGTTGTTGACGTGGATACGGATGCCCTGAAACGCCCGAGTGGCCGGATTCTTGCCCTTTTCCCAGGCGGGATTGGCATCGGTCAGCACTTTTGCCAAATCCGCAGTGCGGGTGAATGGCTGTTCGGCGCGACGCTGCACAACGGCACGCGCCATACGTTTGGCAAAACGCTCCTCGCCGTAATCCTTCATCACACGGGCGATTTCGTCTTCGGCAGCCGTGGCGATCCAGTCCGCCGCACTCACACCGGCATCCGGATTCATGCGCATATCCAGTGGGCCGTCGTTGAGGAAACTGAAGCCGCGCTCCGGGTCATCCAGTTGCGGAGAAGACACGCCGAGATCCAGAAGGATGCCGGAGACCTGCCCGGAAATGCCGCGGACAACGGCCTCGTCGCCAAGTTCCGCAAAACTGCGCTGCACAACGACAAAGCGGCCGTCTTCGGCCGCCAATGCTTCCCCGGTAGCTATTGCCAGGGGATCCTTGTCGAATCCCAGCAACCGTCCACCTGGTCCGAGTTTTTGCAGGATCAGCCGGCTGTGCCCGCCACGCCCGAAGGTGCCATCCATATAGCAACCGTCAGCGCGCACGGCGAGCCCCTCGACGGCCTCGTCGAGCAGCACGGTGATATGGCGCAAGGTATCGGTCATGGTCACAGGATCAGGCTACGCAGTTCATCGGAAAGGGCTCCCGGCTGCTTGATGGCGGCCAGGTCGTTTGCAGCTTGGTCATTCCAGGTTTGTTCATCCCACAGCTGGAACTTGTTCAGGTGGCCGACCAGCATCGCGTGCTTGTCCAGCTTGACGTGTTCGCGCAGACGCGGCGGGATCAGGATGCGCGCACTGCCGTCCATTTCGAGATCCACCGCGTTACCTACCAGCAGACGCTGCAGGATCCGGTTCTTCTCATCCAGGGAGGCCAGTACGCTGAGCTTTTCCTCGATCCGCTCCCACTCGACCAGGGGATAGATGTTCAGGCAGGGGTCATTGATGTCGATGGTCACGATGAGCTGGCCTGCACAACGCGAAACGAGCTCGTCACGATACCGACTCGGCATCGCGAGGCGCCCTTTGGCGTCGAGACTGATGGCATTAGCTCCGCGAAACACGCTTGCGCTTCCCCTTTATCTAGCTTTCCGCGCCCATAAAAACCCACTTCATGCCACTTTTCACCACTTGCGCACACTATAGAAACGCCTACGCCCCACCGTCAAGGCGCGGTGAAACGGAAAAATCCTTACAGGACGGAGATTTAGCGAACAAAAGCGAGGGGAAAAGGGATGCCGGAGCCGGCTTTGACAGATAAATTTCAGCCAATCCAGCGAGCTGAAATTCGAACTTAAAGTAATTTGTTAAGAGTAAGAATTTTTCGGTATCAGACGAGCGGGGAATAGAAGAGCAAAACGAGAAGGGAAGGAGGAGAGTCGATCTGTAAGCCGGGTTCTGTCGAGGACAGCCATTCCTCTACGACGTACATCACTGCACGCCTTTAGCAACCTACCCGGTTCCAGCGCGGGCCACGCCGATGGAACCCTATTTGGTCTTGCTCCGAGTGGGGTTTACCTAGCCACGGACTGTTGCCAGCCGTGCGGTGCGCTCTTACCGCACCTTTTCACCCTTACCGGCGCCGAAGCGCTTAGGCGGTTATTTTCTGTGGCACTTTCCGTAGGCTCGCGCCTCCCAGGCGTTACCTGGCACTCCGCCCTATGGAGCCCGGACTTTCCTCCCCCTTCTTGCGAAGGCAGCGACTGTCCGATCGACTCTCCGCCGGCAAGGGTACCGGTCGTGATGGCAAGCTGCAAGCGAGACAGCGCTACCCCTTGCGCTCCAGAGCCACCTGATAGAGCAGGTTCTTGCGCACCCCGGTGATCTCTGCCGCCAGCGCCGCTGCGCGCTTGAGGGGCATTTCGGCCATCAGCAGATCGAGCACGCGCAGCGCTTCGGCACTGACCGCCTCCTCACCTTCCGGCGCCTGCCAGCCCGCCACCAGCACCACGCACTCGCCCCGCTGCTGATTGCTGTCGGCGGCCACCCATTCGCACAGCTCGGCCAGTGGCAACCCCTGCAAGGTCTCGAAGGTTTTGGTCAGCTCGCGTGCGAGCAATGCCGGGCGCTCGCTGCCAAACACGTCGCGCATATCCTGCAGGCATTCGAGAATCCGGTGCGGCGCCTCGTAGAAGATCAGCGTGCGCGGTTCCTCGCTCACCTGCTCCAGGCGCGCGCGTCGCCCCGCAGCCTTGGCCGGCAGGAACCCCTCGAAGATGAAGCGATCCGACGGCAGACCGGCTGCCGACAATGCCGCGATCAGCGCGCAGGCCCCCGGCACCGGTACCACCGCGAATCCTGCCGCACGCGCCTGGCGCACCAGGTGGTAACCCGGATCGGAAATCAACGGCGTACCGGCATCGGAAATCAGCGCAACATCCTCACCGGCCTGCAACCTCGCCAAAAAACGCCCGCCCTGATCGCGCTCGTTGTGCTCGTGACAGGCAGCCAACGGCGTTTCGATACCGAAGTGCTGCAGCAGCCGCGCCGAATGCCGGGTGTCCTCCGCTGCGATCAGTGCCACCTCGCGCAGAACCCGCAAGGCCCGTGCACTGATGTCATCCAGGTTGCCGATCGGCGTGGCCACCACATAAAGGCTGCCGGGCTGGACGCTTGCGACTGCGGGCTGACTCACTGGAAACACCTCGTTAATTGAATGAGCGCTCATTCTAGCCGGTTCCGACCCAGCGGCATCGCACCGATCTCGGGGCTTGGGTACAATTGCCGCTTGATTTGCTCAAGTATCAGGATGACCCGATGATCGCTAGCCTGCGCCCTCTTTCCGCTCTTTTCCTGGCCGGCCTGCTCGCCGCCTGCGCCAGCTCGCCCTCCAGCAACCTGGGTCAACTGCCGCGCACACCCCAAGCCAGCATCGAGCAGATGCTCCAGCAGGCCGCCGAGAGCAAACCGGAACAGGCCGCCCTGCTGCGTCTGTCGGCAGCCGATCAGAGCTACCAGCAGAATGACGTGGCGCGCGCCACGCGCATCCTCGAGCAGATCGACATCGCCAGCCTGCAGCCTGCACAACAGATCTTCGTCAGCACCCTGCAGGCTGAGCTGGCCATGGCCCGCAAGCAACCCAAGAGTGCGCTGAAAGCCCTGCAACACCCCAGCCTCGAGCGCCTGGGCGAACTGCCGGTCGAGCAACAGATCCGCACCCAGCTGGTTCGTGCACGCGCCCTCGAGGCCAACGGCCAGACCCTGGCTGCCGCCCGCGAGCGCGTGTTCACTGCACCGCTGCTGAGCGGCCTGGCCGCGCACGACAACCACGAGAACATCTGGGCACTGGTCACCGCCCTGCCGGCACAAACCTCTGCCGGTGCCGACAGCGACCTTGCCGGCTGGCTGGAGCTGGCTCGCCTGACCAAAGGCAGCGCCACCCTCGAACAGCAGCAGGCAGCCATCGACCAGTGGGTCGCGCAGAACCCGCAACACCCGGCGGCCGAGCAACTGCCCGAAGCGCTGGGCAAACTGCGCGAGCTGGCCAGCCAACCACTGACCCGTATCGCCCTGCTGCTGCCACAGGAAGGCCAGCTGGCCAGCGTTGCCCGCGCCCTGCGCGACGGATTCCTCGCCGCGCATTACGAGGCGCAGCAGGCCGGACAGACCCCACCGGACATCAAACTGTACGACAGCGCCCGCATCGGCTCGCTGGATGCCTTCTACCAGCAGGCACAGGCCGACGGTGTACAACTGGTGGTCGGCCCGCTGGAGAAGCCGCTGGTCAAGCAGCTCAGCGACCGCGAACAACTTCCCATCACCACCCTGGCCCTGAATTACAGCGACGCCGGCCAGGAAGGCCCCGCGCAGCTGTTCCAGTTCGGCCTGGCCGCTGAGGATGAAGCCCGCGAAGTGGCGCGCCGCGCCTGGAATGACGGCATGCGCCGCGCCGTAGCGCTGGTACCGCGTGGTGACTGGGGCGACCGAGTACTGGATGCCTTCCGCCAGAGCTGGCAGGCCCAGGGTGGAACCCTGATCGCCGCCGAGCATGTCGACCAGCCAGTGGAGCTGGCCCGCCAGATCGCCGACCTGTTCCAGCTGCGCGAAAGCGAAGTCCGCGCACGTCGCCTGCAGAACACCCTGGGCTCGAGCCTGGATGCGCAACCGGCACGCCGCCAGGACATCGACTTCATTTTCCTCGCCGCCACCCCGCAACAGGCGCAGCAGATCAAGCCGACCCTGGCCTTCCAGTACGCCGGGGATGTGCCGGTCTATGCCACCTCGCACCTGTTCACCGGCGCCCACAGCCAGGCTCAGTATCAGGACCTGGAAGGCATCCGCTTCTGCGAAACCCCCTGGCTGCTCGACGCCCACGCTCCGCTGCGCCAGGAAGTCAGCAACCAGTGGCCGCAGGCTGGCGGCAGTCTGGGTCGCCTGTATGCAATGGGCGTCGATGCCTACCGCCTGGCGCCGCGCCTGGGCCAGCTCAAGGCCCTGCCCGAGTCGCGCATCGAAGGGCTGTCCGGCAGTCTCAGCCTCAACCCTGCGCAACGCATCGAACGCCAGCTGCCCTGGGCCGAATTCCGTGGCGGCCAGGTTCAGCGCCTTCCCGACAGCATCAATTGAGCGCACACAACGATCTGGGCCGAGCCGCCGAACAGGCGGCCCGGCAGCATCTGGAACGTAACGGCCTGCGCCTGATCGAACAGAACTGGAGCTGTCGGCGTGGCGAGCTCGATCTGGTCATGCTCGACGGCGATACAGTAGTATTCGTCGAAGTCCGCGCCCGCCGCCACAGCGCCTGGGGCGGCGCCCTGGAGAGCATCGATGCGCGCAAGCGTGGCAAGCTGGTCATCGCCGCAGAACTCTTCCTCCAGCAGCACTCACGCTGGGCCCGCCACCCCTGCCGCTTCGACGTGGTCGCCATCAGCACTGACGGCGCCGCTCGCCTCGACTGGATCAAGAACGCTTTCGATGCCTGACGGCCGTACATTCAAGGTTTAACCGATGGACATGCAATCCCGAATCCGCCAGCTCTTCCAAGCCAGCATCGACACCAAGCAGCAGGCCATGGAAGTCCTCGCGCCCTATATCGAGCACGCCAGCCTGGTGATGGTCCAGGCCCTGCTCAACGAGGGCAAGATTCTCTCCTGCGGCAACGGCGGCTCCGCCGGCGATGCCCAGCACTTTTCCTCCGAGCTGCTCAACCGCTTCGAGCGCGAGCGCCCAAGCCTGCCGGCCATCGCCCTGACCACCGACAGCTCGACCATCACCTCGATCGCCAACGATTACAGCTACAACGAGGTGTTCTCGAAACAGATTCGCGCACTCGGCCAGCCCGGTGACGTGCTGCTGGCGATTTCCACCAGCGGCAACTCGGCGAATGTCATCCAGGCCATCCAGGCTGCGCATGACCGCGAGATGATTGTCGTCGCCCTCACCGGCCGCGACGGCGGCGGCATGGCCTCGCTGCTGCTGCCGGAAGATGTCGAGATCCGCGTTCCAGCCAAAGTCACCGCACGCATTCAGGAGGTCCATCTGCTGACCATCCACTGCCTGTGCGACCTGATCGACAGTCAATTGTTTGGGAGTGAAGAATGAAGCGTTCTGCCCTGATTCTGGCCGCCCTGGCCGTTACCCTGACCCTGGCAGGCTGCGGCAGCCGCAGCATCGGCAACAAGATCGACGATCAGTTCCTCGGCCCCGAGGTTGCCTCGCGCATCAGCAATGCTCACGCCGACCTGACCAGCCCGACCTCGCGCATCGTGGTAACCAGTTACAACGGTGTGATCCTGCTCGCCGGACAGACTCCACGCAGCGAGCTCAAGGACCAGGCCGCGCAAACCGCCCGCGGCGTACAGGGCGTGAAGAAGGTCTACAACGAGCTGCAGGTGCAGCAACCGGCCTCCCTGCTGGCGCGCAGCAACGATTCGCTGCTGACCACCAAGATCAAGACGCAGATGCTGGCTGACAGCAACGTGCCAAGCGCACGCATCAAGGTGGTTACCGAGAACGGTATCGTCTACCTGCTCGGCCTGGTCACTCGCGAAGAAGCCAACGCCGCCACTCAGGTCGCTCAGACCGTATCCGGCGTGCAGCGGATCGTGCGCCTGTTCGAATACACCAACTGATTCGAACCTGAAGAGACGACAAGGGCGCCCCATGGGCGCCCTTTTGATTTTCCTACTTGACCACTTTCAGACTGGGTCGACCGCTTGGGCGCGGCGGCTCGTCACCGGACGGACCATCGTCATCCGGCCCCGGCTCTTCAGGACCACCGGCAACCGGCGATTCCATATCGAAGACCATGCCCTGACCATTTTCCCGTGCATAGATCGCCAGGATCGCCGCCGCGGGGATGTAAAGGCTATGCGCCACACCACCGAAGCGCCCCTCGAAGCTCACGGCCTCGTTATCCATGTGCAGATGACGCACGGCACTGGGCGACGCATTGAGCACGATCTGGCCGTCACTGGCAAAGCCGGACGGCACCTGCACCCCAGGGTGCTCGGCATTGACCAGCAGGTGCGGCGTGCAGTCGTTATCGACGATCCATTCGTACAGGGCGCGAACCAGATAGGGACGACTGGAATTCATGATCTCCTCCTTCTCAGCGCATCGCGCGCTCGGCAGCGGAAAGACTGGCCTGAAACGCCTCACGGGCGAACTGGCGCTCCATGTAGTCGAGCAATGGCTTGGCCGGACGCGGCAACTCGATGCCCAGCACCGGCAAGCGCCAGAGAATAGGCAATAGACAGCAATCCACCAGGCTCAACTCCTCGCTGAGGAAAAAAGCCTTCTCGGCGAACAACGGCGAAACACCTGTGAGACTCTCACGCAGCTCCTTGCGCGCCAGCTGGCGCTCGGCCTCCTTGCTGCGCTTGTCGAGAATACGGTCGACCAGCACGCACCAGTCCCGCTGAATACGGTGCATCAACAGACGACTATTGGCACGCGCCACCGGATAAACCGGCAACAGGGGCGGATGCGGATAGCGCTCGTCGAGATACTCCATCACCACGGACGCTTCGTACAGCGCCAGATCGCGATCGACCAGCGTCGGCAGAGTGCCGTAGGGGTTGACCTCGGCAAGCTTGGGCGGGCAGTTGCCCTGTACGACATCGACGATCTCGACGCTGACACCTTTCTCGGCGAGCACCAGACGCACGCGATGGGAATAGTGGTCGGCGGGGTCGGAGTAGCAGGTCAACCTGTTGGTCACCGCCATGGCGATCCTCCTCGCTTTTTTATGATTTGCAGAAACAGGAAAAATTGCCGCAGCAATTTGTCGTCGCAGACACGGCACCCTGGGGTGGCCGTCAGAAATGGCAGGGTAGAAAAACCTGCGCGCCCCTAAGGGGCGCGCAGTTTCGCTACAACTCGAACGACTTAGTGAACGTCCTTCCAGTACTCACGCTTGAGCAGGTAGGCGAACACGAAGAAGAACGCCAGGTACAGCAGCACGTAGGTGCCGATGCGCTGGGACTTCAGCTTGACCGGGTTGGCCGAGTAGGCCAGGAAGGTCACCAGGTTCTTCACCTTCTCGTCGAACTCGGCCTCGCTCAGCTTGCCGGTGTTCGGTTCGATGGTCAGCTGATCACAGGCTTCGTGAGTGATCGGCGCGCCGGTCAGAGGGTCGAACTGCTTCTTGCCTTCGGTGACGACCTGAACCTGCTTGCAACCGATGACCTGATTGCCCTGCAGACCAACCAGAACGTTCGGCATACCCACGTTCGGGAACACCTTGTTGTTGGAACCCAGCGGGCGGCTCGGGTCGGCATAGAAGCTGCGCAGGTAGGTGTACAGCCAGTCGTTGCCGCGTACACGAGCCACCAAGGTCAGATCGGGCGGAGCAGCACCGAACCAGACCTTGGCATCTTCCGGCTTCATGCCGATCTTCATGTGGTCGCCGATCTTGGCATCGTTGAACACCAGGTTATCCAGCATGATTTCGTGCGGGATGCCGAGATCATCGGCAACGCGCTCGTAGCGCTGGTACTGGGCCGAGTGACAGCCCATGCAGTAGTTGGCGAAAGTACGCGCGCCGTCCTGCATGGCAGCCTTGTCGGTCAGGTCGATATCGACCTTGTCCAGGTGGACTGCAGCGCCGGCGGCGAAGCCGGCAACTGGCAGTACAGAGAGAATCAGTGCAGCGAAGAGCTTTTTCATCAGCCAGTCACCCTTTCCGGAACCGGTTTGGTCTTCTCCATCCTGGTGTAGAACGGCATCAGGATGAAGTACGCGAAGTACAGGATGGTGCACACCTGCGACAGCAGGGTACGACCCGGAGTCGGCGCCAGCACACCCAGTACGCCGAGGATGACGAAGGAGATGCAGAAGATCACCAGCCAGATCTTGCTCAGCCACCCCTTGTAACGCATCGACTTGACCGGGCTACGGTCGAGCCATGGCAGCACGAACAGCACGGCGATGGCGGCGCCCATGGCGATAACGCCGAGCAGCTTGTCCGGTACCGCACGCAGAATCGCGTAGAACGGGGTGAAGTACCAAACCGGAGCGATGTGCTCAGGAGTCTTGAACGGGTTGGCCGCTTCGAAGTTCGGCTTCTCGAGGAAGTAACCGCCCATCTCAGGGAAGAAGAACACCACGAAGCAGAACACGAACAGGAAGACCACGACACCGACGATATCTTTCACGGTGTAGTACGGGTGGAACGGAATGCCATCCAGTGGAATGCCGTTCTCGTCCTTGTTCTTCTTGATCTCGACGCCGTCCGGGTTGTTCGAACCGACTTCGTGCAGCGCGAGAATATGCAGCACGACCAGGCCGAGCAGGACGATCGGCAGAGCGATCACGTGCAGGGCAAAGAAGCGGTTCAGGGTAATGCCGGAGATCAGGTAGTCACCACGGATCCACTGAGTCAGGTCATCACCGATCACCGGGATGGCACCGAACAGCGAGATGATCACCTGGGCACCCCAGTAGGACATCTGGCCCCAGGGCAGCAGGTAGCCCATGAAGGCTTCCGCCATCAGACACAGGTAGATCAGCATGCCGAAGATCCACACCAGCTCGCGCGGCTTCTGATAGGAGCCGTAGAGCAGACCGCGGAACATGTGCAGGTAGACCACCACGAAGAACGCCGAAGCACCGGTGGAGTGCAGATAACGCAGGATCCAGCCGTATTCGACGTCACGCATGATGTATTCGACCGAGGCGAAAGCGCCTTCAGCCGAAGGTTCGAAGCTCATGGTCAGCCAGATGCCGGTAACGATCTGGTTGACCAGCACCAGCAGTGCCAGCGAGCCGAAGAAGTAGAAGAAGTTGAAGTTCTTCGGTGCGTAGTACTTGGAGAGATGGTCTTCCCACATCTTGGTGGCGGGGAAGCGCGCATCCACCCATTCCATGAATTTGCTCATCACGCGTTCTCCTGGTCCACACCGATGATGATCACATCATCTGTCTCGTAGGCGTGCGGCGGCACCGGCAGGTTCAGCGGCGCCGGCTGCGCCTTGTAGACACGACCAGCGAGGTCGTAACGGGAACCGTGGCAGGGGCAGAAATAGCCGCCAACCCAGTCCGGCCCCATATCGGCCGGTGCCACTTCCGGCCGGAAGGACGGCGAGCAGCCCAGGTGGGTGCACAGACCTACCAGCACCAGCAACTCCGGCTTGATCGAGCGGTTTTTCTTGTCCACGTACTCCGGCTGCACGGAAGCAGCGGATTCGGGGTCAGCCACGCTACCTTCGATCTTGGTCAGGTTGGCCAGGATCTCCTCGGTACGGCGCACGATGAACACCGGCTGACCGCGCCACTCAGCAACCATCTGCTGACCCGCCTCGATCTTGCTGACGTTCACCTTCACCGGTGCACCGGCCGCCTTGGCCTTGGCACTGGGGAACCATGACCCCACGAACGGAGTCGCAGCACCTACCGCCCCTGCTGCACCCACCACGGAGGTGGCTGCAACCAGGAAGCGACGCCGGCCTGCATTCACGCCGTCATTGCTCATTCAGTCGTCTCCCATCAGCTTTGTGGCCTGTTGTTCAGGCCTCTACTAAGTAAAAATCGGGCCGCGCAAAAAATTCGCCAAATGGTAAAGAAAAGCCCCTTTTCTGACAAGGTAATTACCCCGCAAGAGATCAGCGAAAGCCTTGGCGCGCGCGGCTTGCGCGTCTGCGGCACGTTGTCGCAGCACTTTGCCATGCCCATAAAAAACGCCCAGCTCCGTAAGGAAACTGGGCGCTTTTGGAAGCGTAGACGCGATTAACGCTTCGAGTACTGCGGACGCTTACGCGCTTTACGCAGACCGACTTTCTTACGCTCGACTTCACGGGCGTCACGAGTGACGTAACCGGCTTTACGCAGCGGGCTGCGCAGGGTTTCGTCGTACTCGATCAGAGCGCGAGTGATGCCATGACGGATGGCACCGGCCTGACCACTGACACCGCCACCGGCAACGGTAACGAAGATGTCGAACTTCTCGACGGTCTCGGTCAGCTCCAGCGGCTGACGCACGACCATGCGAGCGGTCTCGCGGCCGAAGAAGGTATCCAGGCTGCGATTGTTGATCGAGATGTTACCAGTACCCGGACGCAGGAATACGCGTGCGGTAGCGGTCTTGCGACGGCCAGTGCCGTAATTTTGAGTCGCCGACATAATGAACTATTCCGTTAAATCTTCAGTTCTTGGGGCTGCTGAGCAGTGTGCGGGTGAGCGGCACCCTTGTACACCTTCAGCTTACGGTACATGTCGCGACCCAGCGGGTTCTTCGGCAGCATGCCTTTGACCGCGGTCTCGATCACGCGCTCAGGAGCACGAGCGATCAGCTTCTCGAAGTTGATCTCTTTGATGCCGCCCGGGAAACCGGAGTGGGAGTAGTACTTCTTGTCGCTGGCTTTGGCACCAGTTACACGCACCTGTTCGGCATTGATAACGACGATGTAATCGCCGGTATCAACGTGCGGGGTGTACTCAGGCTTGTGCTTGCCACGCAGACGGCTCGCGATTTCGGTGGCCAGACGACCCAGGGTCTGACCAGCAGCATCAACGACGAACCAATCGCGTTTTACTGTTTCCGGTTTAGCAGTAAAAGTTTTCATTCTTTATAGCCTCAGGGGCCGCCCAGCAAAAAATAGACGGCGGATCTTACTGGATAGTGCGTACTTTGACAAGTCAAAGGCAGCCGCATACGGACGCTATCGGGGGCTCGGGTCAGCGCGTCCACAATACGGCAAGATTCTTCGGCAGGCGGCGCATCACTTCCACCGCAGAAAGAGGTGCCGGATTATCCGGATTGCGAAAAAAAATTCAACCTGCTTGTATGACTCTTTTACCCAAGGAGCACTTCATGGAATACCGCAAGCTAGGCCAAACCGGTCTCGATGTCAGCGCACTGTGCCTTGGAACCATGACCTGGGGCGAGCAGAACAGCGAGAGCGAAGGCCATGCCCAGATCGAGCGGGCCAAGGCCAGCGGCATCAATTTCATCGATACCGCCGAGATGTATCCGGTACCACCGCGCGCCGAAACCTACAGCAGGACCGAACAGATCATCGGCAGCTACTTCAAGCGCCACGGCGACCGTGGCGACTGGATTCTGGCCAGCAAGATCGCCGGCCCCGGCAACGGCATCAGCCATATCCGCGACGGCCAGCTGAAGTTCAACCGCGAGCACATCGTCGCCGCGCTGGACGCCAGCCTGAAACGCCTGCAGACCGACTGGATCGACCTGTATCAGCTGCACTGGCCGGAGCGCCCGACCAATTTCTTCGGCCAGCTCGGTTACAGACACCGGGAGACGGACTTCACGCCACTGGAAGAAACCCTGGAAGTGCTCGACGAACAGGTCAAGGCCGGCAAGATCCGCCATATCGGCCTGTCCAACGAAACGCCGTGGGGCACGATGAAGTTCCTGCAACTGGCCGAGAGCCGCGGCTGGCCGCGCGCGGTATCGGTCCAGAACCCCTACAACCTGCTCAATCGCAGCTTCGAGGTGGGCCTGGCCGAGGTGGCGATTCGCGAGCAGTGCGGCCTACTGGCTTATTCCCCCCTTGCATTCGGCATGCTCAGCGGTAAGTACGAAGGCGGTGCACGCCCGGCTGGCGCACGCATCAGCCTGTTCAGCCGCTTCGCCCGCTACACCAATCCGGAAGCCGAAGCGGCCTGCTCACGCTATGTCGCCCTGGCCCGCGAACACGGCCTGGATCCGGCGCAGATGGCCCTGGCCTTCGTCACCGCGCAGCCTTTCGTGACCAGCAACATCATCGGAGCCACCAGCCTGGAGCAACTGGACAGCAACCTGGCCAGCGCCGAGCTGAAGCTCTCCGAAGAAGTGCTCGCCGGCATCGAGGCGATTCACAAGGCGCAGCCCAACCCGGCGCCTTAAAAGAGTGAAGGCTGATCGTTCCTGG
The DNA here is from genome assembly GCF_025837155.1 of Pseudomonas sp. Z8(2022). Classification (NCBI taxonomy): domain Bacteria; kingdom Pseudomonadati; phylum Pseudomonadota; class Gammaproteobacteria; order Pseudomonadales; family Pseudomonadaceae; genus Pseudomonas; species Pseudomonas sp. Z8(2022). Next base: position 3,522,752 of record NZ_CP107549.1, read on the forward strand.
CGTCGCGGCGCGAGGCCAGGCGGTCAGCCAGGCGGGTAGGCTCGGGCAAACGGTGACGCCTGACACAGGCCATGACCAGCTCCGGCGCACGCTCAAGGCTGACCCGATTGCCCGGCGAGACGATCAGCGGCCGCACGCGATCCTTGCTGCGCAGCACCCAGCCGATTCGTTCGCCTCTCCTGCTCAGCAGCTCGACACGCGAACCGCGCGCCTCGTTCAGCTCGGCGTGATGCCCGGTCAGAATCTTCTTGGCCACCCCAATGGTCGGCAAGCCACTGACCACACCCAGGTGCGCGGCGATACCCAGGCCGCGCGGATGGGCGATGCCGTGACCGTCGACGAAGACCAGATCCGGCTCATGCGGCAGGCCGGCCAGCGCCCGAAGCAGAGCGGGCAACTCGCGAAAGGACAGCAGCCCGGGCACATAGGGCATGCTGGTGGGAATGCGCGCCACGCACTCGGCCAGCGGCTCCAGGGTATCGGCGTCCAACAGCAGCGCAGCTGCGCGGGTGATGCTTCCGCCCTCCTCGAAGCCGACATCCACGCCCGCTAGACATCGTAGCGGCGGATAGTCGTCATCAAGCTGTACTTGCCGGGCCAGCTGCGTCTGCAGCTCGCGGGCGGCCGCCGGACTGCCGTCCCAGCCCGTGAACGGGGCGGCAGCCAGCTCACTCAATCGCCTCATGAGGTTCTCCAGGCATTTCTGCCTTGGAACCGCGGAACGACAGCCGAGTTCGCCCCGCGGATCAAGCCCGACTAGACCAGCGAGCGGGAAATGATTTCCTTCATGATCTCGTTGGTGCCGGCATAGATGCGCTGTACCCGCGAGTCGGCCCAGGCGCGGGCGATCGGGTATTCCCACATGAAGCCGTAGCCGCCGTGCAGCTGCACGCACTCATCGATCACCTTGCACTGCAGATCGGTGGTCCAGTACTTGAGCATCGCCGCAGTCGGCACATCAAGCTTGCCCTGCAGGTGCAACTCCAGGCAGCGGTCGATGAACACCCGCCCGACCTGGATCTCGGTAGCCATCTCGGCCAGCTTGAAGCGCGTGTTCTGGAAGTCCGCTACGGCCTTGCCGAATGCCTTGCGCTCGCGGGTGTAGTCCAGCGTCCATTTGAGCGCCGCTTCGGCCGAAGCCAGCGCACCAATGCCCACGGTCAGGCGCTCCTGCGGCAACTCCTGCATCAGATAGGCGAACCCCATACCCGCCTGCCCCAGCAGGTTCTCCTTGGGTACGCGCACATCCTGGAAGAACAGCTCGGAGGTGTCCTGCGCCTTCATGCCCACCTTTTCCAGGCGCTTGCCCTTGGAGAAGCCCGGCGTATCGGCTTCCACCAGGAACAGGCTGGTGCCCTTGGCGCCGGCCTTCGGGTCGGTCTTGGCCACGACGATCACCAGATCGGCCAGCCAGCCATTGGTGATGAAGGTCTTCGAGCCGTTGATCACGTACTCATCGCCATCGAGCACGGCGGTGGTCTTCACGCCCTGCAGGTCGGAGCCGGCGCCCGGCTCGGTCATGGCGATGGCGCTGACCATCTCGCCGCTCACCAGCTTGGGCAGGTAGTACTGCTTCTGCGTCTCGCTGCCGTAATGCAGGATGTAGGGCGCAACGATGTCCGAGTGCAGCGAGAAGCCGATGCCGGTCAGCCCCAGACGACCGATTTCCTCGATCACGACGGTGCTGTAGAGGAAGTCGGCTGCCATGCCGCCATACGCCTCGGGAATGTGCGAGCAGAGCATGCCGGCCTCGCCCGCCTTGTTCCACAGCGCCCGATCGACATGACCGTCCTTCTCCCACTGGTGATGGTAAGGCACCGCTTCCTGTTCGAGAAACTTGCGCACGCTGTCTCGGAACAGTTCATGGTCGGAGCTGAATAGGGTTCTGGGGATCATGGCACTACCTGTGGGTCATCTGGATTCAGCGCTCGACTTTAGCCAAGCAAACGCTTGCTTACACTGGACACAAGCGCCAAAAAATAAGACGATCCAGCCACCTAGTGACCACTTAGCCTTTATAAAAACAACATATGGTTAATCATCAGTCAGGCGCGTTACGGCGCGTCAGCATTCTCGCCACCGATGGCGTGTTCGCATCCACCCTCATGCAGGCCAAGGATTTCTTCCATATGGCCGGCATCCGTTACGCCAAACAGCAGGGCCTTGGCAATCAGCCCCCTTTCGAGATCCGCCTGGTCAGCCCCGACGGTAAACCGGTGGACAGTTTCAGCAACGTCCGAATCCCGGTCGACGGCGGCCTTGAGGCCTGCGACGTGATCATCCTGCCAGCCTTCTGGGACGACTTCGATGTACTCAGTCGCCGTTACCCACAGGTATTGGACTGGCTCAAGCGCCAGCATGCCAGTGGTACTGCAATCTGCGGCGAGGCCAGCGGGGTGTTCTGGATGGCCGAAGCCGGCCTGCTCGACGGCAAGGAGGCAACCACCTACTGGCGCTTCTTCCGCGAATTCGCCGAACGTTTCCCCAAGGTCCTGCTTAATCAGGACAAGCACCTGTCGGATGCAGACAACCTGTATTGCGCTGGCGGCGTCACCTCGGCCTGCGACCTCTACATCTACCTGATCGAGCGTTACTGCGGTGCGGGTGTGGCCCAGGGCGTGGCCCGCGACATTCTCTACGAGGTACAGCGCAGCTATACCCCCGGACGCATCGGCTTCGGCGGGCAGAAGCTGCACCAGGACGTTACCGTGCTGCAGATCCAGCACTGGCTGGAAGAGCACTATGCCGACAAGTTCCGCTTCGAGGACGTCGCCCGCGAGCACGGCATGAGCATTCGCAACTTCATGCGCCGCTTCCAGGGCGCCACTGGCGACAAACCGCTGCATTACCTGCAACGCCTGCGTATCGAAACCGCCAAGAGTCTGCTCTCCTCTACCCGCAAGAGCATCAAGACCATCAGCTACGAGGTCGGCTACGACGACGCCAGCTTCTTCGCCCGTCTGTTCCGCCAGCACACCGAGCTGTCGCCCAACCAGTACCGTCGGCAGTTTCAGCAGAAGGACCAGAGCTGAGCGTCTCATGACGGGGGCGGCAAAGCGCCAGCCCACCCTTGGTTAGGTTGGCGCCTCGCAGCAGCGCCCTATGATCGGCGGTGAACATAACAACAACAGGTTCACCGCCATGCGCCGTTTATTGATTGCCCTGCTTGCCGCCTGCAGCCTCAGCGCTGCGGCGGCCGATGACTGGAAACCCTTTCCCTTCGAACAGAGCGCCTACGACTACAGCGGCGACAAGCTGCGCCAGGCCTGGCCGCAACTGACCCGCGGCTTCGGCGCCTATCCCTTCCCCGACGCAGGCTGGGTGATGAGTATGGCCGCCCGGCATCCGCAGGCTCTGGAGAAGACCGCGGCCGCCGGCACCGGCTTTGCCGACAAGCCCGAAGACGCCGAGGCCTATGCGCAGAAATTGCAGGATGTCTGGCGCCTGATGTTCCGTGGTGACTTCGCCCAGGCCCGGGAGCAGGGCATGGCGCTCGGCGTCGGCGGGCAGATACCGGCGATGTTCGCCCAGGTCATGCATGCCGTGTTCCTCGAGCCGGATCAGGCCGAGAAGCACCGCCTGCTGGAAGAGGTGATCGCCCACACCGATGCGGCCGGCGACCTGGTGCAGACCGATGCCGTCGCACAATTCGGCCGCGTCTATGCCAAGGCACGCCTTGGCGAGGAACTCTCGGTGCCGGTGGTGCTCAAGCACGGCTACACCTCGCAGATCCCCCGGGAGCTGGACAGCCTGCTGGCCGGAAACCCCAGACAACCCTTCGCCCTGGCCCTCTACGGCGGATACGAGGCCGGCGTGATCCGCAAGGTCGGCAAGCTGGTGGGCAAGATGACCTACGGCGTCAGCGCCGACAAGATGGAGACCTACTTCCAGCGCAGCTTTCAGGCTCGCGACGACCTGCCCATCAGCCACTACGAATATGCCAACGCGCTGACCTACGTGTACGGCGACGCTGAACAAGACAAGGTCGTCGAACACCTCGAGCGTGCCGTGGCAATCGAGCCGATCAGCGCCATGGAAGCCCTGGAGGTGGCCCATGCGCGAGACCTGCTGGCCCAGCACCGGCAGAAACTGGCGAACAACTGAAAGAGCCGCCACATGGCGACCCCGGCCCGCCAACGAAAAAGGCGACCTTGTGGGGCGCCTTTTTCGTATCGCTGAACCTCAGGGCCGGTGTGGGCGCGAGAGGAACTCGTGCGACTGCATTTCCAGCAGACGGCTCAGCGTACGCTGGAACTCGAAGCTGAGGCGACCGCCGGTGTAGAGATCCTTCAACTCCACTTCGGCAGAGATGATCAGCTTGACGTTGCGGTCGTAGAACTCGTCCACCAGGTTGATGAAGCGGCGCGCCATGTCGTCCTTGGCCACGCCCATCTGCTCGACGTTGGCCAGGATCACCGCGTGGAAGATCTTGCCCAGCTCGATGTAGTCGTTCTGGCTGCGCGGGCCATCGCAGAGCTCGCGGAACTCGAACCAGGCCACGTCCTCGCACACGCGCACGGCATTGATCGCGCGATTCTCGATCATCAGCGGCTCGTTCTCGAGCATGTGGGTGCAGTCCGGCAGCAGACTCTGGAAGCTCTTGCGCAGGCTCTCCTCGGCCGCCGGGCCGAGCGGGAAGTGGAACAGCTCGGCCTGCTCCAGCGCACGCAGGCGATAGTCGACGCCGCTGTCGACGTTGACGATGTCGGTGTGTTCCTTGAGCAGGGCGATGGCCGGGAGGAAACGCGCGCGCTGCAGACCATCCTTGTACAGACCGTCCGGCACGATGTTGGAGGTAGCCACCAGCGATACGCCATTCTTGAACAGCTCTTCGAGCAGCGTGGCGAGGATCATCGCGTCGGTAATGTCGCTGACGAAGAACTCGTCGAAGCAGATTACCCGCGCCTCGTCGGCGAAGCGCTTGCCGATGATGGTAAGCGGGTTCTTCTCGCCCTTGAGGGTTTTCATCTCCTCGTGCACGCGCTTCATGAAGCGGTGGAAGTGGGTACGCATCTTCTGCTTGAACGGCAGCGCCTCGAAGAAGGTATCGACCAGATAGGTCTTGCCGCGCCCTACCCCGCCCCAGAAGTACAGGCCCTTGACCGGCCCCTGCGGCTTCTTGCCGAACAGCTTTCCTATCAGCCCGGACTTGCCCTGTTCGCGCGCGATCAGATCGTCATACAGACGCTGCAAATGGCGGACAGCATTTTCCTGGGCCGCATCATGGAAGAAGTCGGGCCGCTTGAGGTCGGCCTGATAACGCTCTAGGGGGGTCATGATTCGTTAGCCGGGCAAGTAAAAACGGGGGCGTCACTTTAGCGACGCCCCCGTTTGTTGGCAATCATGGCCGTAGCCCGGATTTCATCCGGGCTACTTCACTCCTGCGGGGCCAATGCCTCGCGCAGGCGGGCGATGGCAGCCTCCACGGCCTGAGCATCGGCGAATTCGGGGCTGCTGGCCACGTTTTCACCGTCGATCCACACCGAGAAAGCCAGGCCTTCGGCGCGCACATCAAGCGTTTCGCCGGACTGCAAACGCTTGTTGACCATGCCGGCAGACTTGCCATCAGCGAAGGACTTCGATAGCAGCAGTTGCTCGCCGTCGGCGTCCAGCAGACGGAAGCGGAAGCTGCCGTCGTCATCACGGAAGCTGACGAAGCGCGCACTCTTGCTGACTTTCTTCTTCTCGCCGGTAGCCACCTGCACCTGCTCACGGAACGAGCGCAGGCCCACCGCCTCGCGCAGTTCACCGAGGAACGGCGTGGCGATCCTGCGAGCCTTGGCTGCACCGGCGAGGAGAATGTCCTCCAAGTCGGCCGGCTTGGCGATCAGCGCGTTGTAGCGCTCGCGCGCCTCGCCAAGGGTGTCTTCGAGCAGTTGGTACAGGCGATTCTTCGCCTCGCCCCAGGCCAGACCACCTTCCAGGTCGGCGCGGAACTCGGCCTGCTGCGACTGGCTGGCGAAGGCCTGGTACAGGGTGAACAGGTGCGAACCCTCGGCATCCTTCGGTTCGCCCGGTGCGCGCGAGTCGGTAACGATACGCGCCACGGCATCCTTGAGCTGCTTGGCGGTGCCGAACAGCGGGATGGTGTTGTCGTAGCTCTTGCTCATCTTGCGCCCATCGAGGCCCGGCAGGGTCGCCACCTCCTCCTCGATCACCACCTCGGGCAGGACGAACAGATCCTTGCCCTTGCCGAACAGATGGTTGAAACGCTGCCCGATATCGCGGGCCATTTCCACGTGCTGGATCTGGTCACGGCCAACCGGCACCTTCTGGGCGTTGAACATCAGGATGTCCGCCGCCATCAGCACCGGGTAGCTGAACAGGCCCATGGTCACGCCGGCATCCGGGTCTTCACCGGCTTCGATGTTCTTGTCCACCGAGGCCTTGTAGGCGTGGGCGCGGTTGAGCAGGCCCTTGCCGGCCACGCAGGTCAGCAGCCAGCACAGCTCGGGAATCTCGGGGATATCGGACTGGCGGTAGAAGGTCGCCTTGTCGGTATCCAGTCCCAGCGCCAGCCAGGTCGCTGCGATCTCCAGGCGCGAACGCTGGATGCGCGCCGGGTCATCGCACTTGATCAGCGCGTGATAGTCGGCAAGGAAGTAGAACGAGTCCATCTGCGGGTCGCGGCTGGCCGCGATGGCGGGGCGAATGGCACCGGCGTAGTTGCCCAGGTGGGGAGTGCCGGTGGTGGTGATACCGGTGAGGATACGGGTGGTCATGAGTTTCGCTTAGAAATGACTGAAAGAACTTACAGGCGAGGCAACAGCAGATCCTTGAGATCCGTCAGCTTGCCGTGAAAAAAGTGACCGCATTCTGCCACTTTCAACAGCTCATGGGCACGCCCGAGCTTGGCCGACCAGTCGTAGACGACCTGTGGCTCGATCACTTCGTCGGTATCGGGTTGGATCACCACCAGCGGGCATTGGCTGGCCGGCGGCGTATCGGCCGTCAGGCGATGCACTGCCGGCGCGACCATGAACAGCTTGCTCGGCACTCGCCCCTGCGCCTCAAGACGCGCGCCCAGCGCAGCGGCGACGAAACCACCAAAGGAAAAGCCCAGCAGCGTGATGGGCAGATCCGGATACTTTTCCAGCAGCCAGGTGGCGACGGCTTCGGCGTCGTCCACTTCGCCGGTGCCCATGTCGTGGCTACCGGCGCTGGCACCAACGCCGCGATAATTGAAACGCAATGTGTGATAGCCACAATCACGCGCAGTGCGCTGCAGCGTGGACACCACCTTGTTGAGCATGGTGCCACCCTGCACCGGGTTGGGATGGCAGACCAGCGCCACGCCTCGGGCGTCGGCTACCTCCAGCAAAAGGGCTTCGAGCTGGCCCGCCGGGCCTGGAATGAAAAGAGGGGTTTCGCGACTGAGCAACACTGAACTCCGTGACCCCGCACCGGGTCGACTCGTCTAGCAAACTGCCTGTGCGGTAAACGTATACAGCACAGGTTCGAGCCGCTAACGTAAAGCAAAGCCGTTTTGAGAGGAAGGACTCGTGGAACAGACCGTTACTGCCTGGTTGATACCCGCTCTGACCCTGGTGGTCGGCATCGCCGTGGGCTTTGTGCTCGCCCGCCTGGCCCCCAATGCTGCACCGGGCCGTACCCAGCGGCAGATGGATGAAATGCAGGCGCGCTTCGAGGCCTACCAGAACGAAGTGGTGACCCACTTCAACACCACCGCCAGCCTGGTGAAGAAACTCACCCAGAGCTATCAGGAAGTGCAGGAGCACCTGTCCGACGGCGCCAACCGTCTGGCCCTGGACGAGCTGACCCGTCAGCGCCTGCTGGCCACCCTCAACAGCACCGAAGCAGGCGAAAAACGCGACCGCCTGACGCCGCCGAAGAACTACGAAATGCCCAAGGACTACGCACCGAAGAGCGACGGCCCGGGCATGCTGGACGAAAGCTACGGGTTGAAGAAGTAACCCGCCGGCCGGAAACAACGAGCCCCGCAATCGCGGGGCTTTTTATTGACCGCGGTTGTGGACTACGCGGGACGGTAGAAGCGAATTCATTCGCGATCATCGTAAGCCCATATCGCGAATGAATTCGCTCCTACAAAAGAAACCCCACAAACGATGAGCCCCGCTAATAAGCGGGGCTCATCATGCAGCATCGCGAATGTCAGATCGCGCCGCGGCTACGCAGCAGATCGAGCACCGCCTTGACGCCCTCCTCGACCGACTGGGTCTGGGTGTCGATCACCAGATCGGCATCCAGCGGTACGTCGTAAGGGAAGCTTTCGCCCGGGATATTGTCACCACCGGCAGCATACAGCCCCTGCGGGTCGCGCTCGGCGCAGATCTGCGGCGAAGCCTGGACGTAAACGGTAACCAGACGCTCGCTGCCGATCAGCGCCTTGGCCTGTTCGCGGCCTTCGGCATCCGGGGCAACGAACGCAGCCAGGGCGATCAGGCCCGCTTCGTTGAACTGACGCGCCACATGAGCGGCGCGGCGCCAGTTCTCGGCACGGCCGGCGCGATCCTGCGGCAGCCCCTTGTTCAGATCGTGACGCAGGTTCTGACCGTCGAGTACGTAAACGGCACGGCCCATGTCGAACAGCTTGCGCTCGACCGCATAGGCCAGGGTGCTCTTGCCGGCGCCGGACAGGCCGCTGAACAGCACGGTGGCCGGCTGCTGGCCGAAGCGCGAGGCACGCTCCTCGGTCGATACGTGTGCCAGACGGCCATGCTGGCCGCTGCCATGGGCGACCGGGTCGGCGATGATCATGCCGGCACCGACAGTGCCATTGGTCAGGCGGTCGATGACGATAAAGGCACCGGTGGTGCGGTTGTACTCATAACCGTCCAGCGCAATGGGCGCGTCCAGCGCGATCCTGACCCGGCCGATTTCGTTGAGTTTCAGCTCGCTGGCGGCACCCTGCTCCAGGGTGTTCACATCGACGCGATGAGCGATGCTCGGAATCGAACCCGGCACATAGCTGGTGGCGCGTTTGAAGTCGTATTTCTTGCCCGGCAGCATCGGCTCCTCGCCCATCCATACCAGCATGGCCTCGAAGCTGTCGGTCACCTGCGGCAGGTTGTCGGCATGCACCAGCATGTCGCCACGCGATACGTCGATCTCGTCTTCCAGGGTCAGGGTGATCGCCTGGCCCGGACCGGCATGTTCCAGCTCGCCCTCGAAAGTGACGATGGACTTGACCTTGCTGGTCTTGCCTGAAGGCAGCGCCATGACCTCATCGCCCTTGCGCACGATGCCGCTGGCCAGGGTGCCGGCGAAGCCGCGGAAGTTGAGGTTGGGGCGGTTGACGTACTGCACCGGGAAACGCAGGTCGTCGAAGTTGCGGTCACCCGCCACTTCCACGGTCTCGAGAATCTCCATCAGCGACTGGCCGGTGTACCAGGGCGAGCGCTCGGACCTGTTGACCACGTTGTCGCCCTTGAGCGCCGACATCGGCACGAACGCGAGGGTGGTCGGGCGCAGGTTGATCTTCTCGGCGAAGGCCAGGTAGTCGGCCTTGATCTGCTCGAACACGCCCTGATCGAAGTCCTTCAGGTCCATCTTGTTGACGGCAACGACGATGTGCTTGATGCCCAGTAGCGAGGCGATGAAGCTGTGGCGCCTGGTCTGGGTCTGCACGCCGTAACGGGCGTCGATGAGGATGATGGCCAGGTCGCAGGTCGAGGCGCCGGTGGCCATGTTACGTGTGTACTGCTCGTGGCCGGGTGTGTCGGCGATGATGAACTTGCGCTTGGCGGTGGAGAAGTAGCGGTAGGCGACATCGATGGTGATGCCCTGCTCGCGCTCGGCCTGCAGGCCGTCGACCAGCAGCGCCAGGTCGATGTCATCGCCGGTGGTGCCGACCTTCTTCGAATCCTTGGTAATGGCTTCCAGATGATCTTCGTAGATCATCTTGGAATCATGCAGCAGACGGCCGATCAGCGTGCTCTTGCCGTCGTCGACGTTGCCGCAGGTGAGAAAGCGCAGCAATTCCTTGCGCTCGTGCTGAGCCAGGTAGGCAAGAATGTCCTGGCTGATCAAATCGGATTGGTGACTCATGATGCGCGATCCTCAGAAATAGCCCTGACGTTTCTTCTCTTCCATCGAACCGGCCTGGTCGTGGTCGATGACCCGGCCCTGGCGTTCGCTGGTCTTGGTCAGGAGCATCTCCTGGATGATGTCCGGCAGGGTCGCCGCCGTGGACTCCACCGCGCCGGTGAGCGGGTAGCAGCCAAGGGTACGGAAACGCACCATCTTCTTGGTGATGCGCGCCTTCTCCTCATCGGAGAGATGCTCGAGGATGCGTTCATCGTCGATCATGATCAGCGTACCGTTCTTCTCGATCACCTCGCGTTCGGCGGCGAAGTACAGCGGCACGATCGGGATCTGCTCCAGATAGATGTATTGCCAGATGTCCAGCTCGGTCCAGTTCGACAGCGGGAACACGCGGATCGACTCGCCCTTCTTGACCTTGCCGTTGTAGATGTTCCACAGCTCGGGACGCTGGTTCTTCGGATCCCAGCGGTGCTTGCTGTCGCGGAAGGAGTAGACACGCTCCTTGGCGCGGGACTTCTCTTCGTCACGGCGCGCACCACCGAAGGCGGCGTCGAAGCCGTATTTGTCCAGCGCCTGCTTGAGGCCCTCGGTCTTCATCACGTCGGTGTGCTTGGCACTGCCGTAGGTGAAGGGGTTCATGTCCTGCGCCACACCATCGGGGTTGATGTGGGTGATCAGGTCCAGGCCCATCTCGCTGACCATCTTGTCGCGGAAGCTGTACATCTCCTGGAACTTCCAGCGCGTATCGACGTGCATCACCGGAAACGGCAGCTTGCCGGGAAAGAACGCCTTGCGGGCCAGATGCAGCATCACGGCTGAATCCTTGCCGATGGAATAGAGCATCACCGGGTTATCGAATTCGGCGGCCACTTCACGAATGATGTGGATGCTTTCCGCCTCCAGCTGCTTCAGATGGGTCAGTTTGTCGAGCATGGCTACTCACGGTTTGCTGTTATGGGCCGGCGGGCCGTGGACGAGCGCGCACTCTAACACAGCACCTGCTTATACTCAGGGCGCTGCTTAGATCGAAACGATCTAGAGTTATACCCGCTGGTGCGGGCGTTTCAGATCGGATTGGGACAGTCGATGAACAGGTGCTCGAGGGCGAAACGCCTCGCCAGATAATCACCCAGCGCCTGCACGCCATAGCGCTCGGTGGCGTGATGACCGGCGGCGATGAAGCTCACGCCATTTTCCCGTGCGCTGTGGAAAGTCTGCTCGGAGGCTTCGCCAGTCAGGTACAGGTCGACTCCGGCAGCGATGGCCTGGTCGATATAGCCCTGGCCACCGCCCGTGCACCAGCCAACCCGACGGATCAGGCCTCCGCCTTCGACCAGCAGCGGCTCACGCCCCAGCGCCTGCTGAACGTGGCGGGCAAAATCGCGGGCGTTCATCGGCTCAGGCAGTGAACCGACCAGACCGACGGTACGAGGATTTTCCGGCTCCAGCGGGCCTTCGACGACGATGCCGAGCTGGCGCGCCAGCTGCACATTGTTACCCACCTCGGGATGCACATCGAGCGGCAGGTGATAGGCCAGCAGGCTGATGTCGTGAGTCAGCAGCGCTTTCAGGCGACGCTGCTTCATACCGGTGACGCTGGGGTTCTCGCCCTTCCAGAAATAGCCGTGATGCACCAGCAGAACATCGGCTTGCGCCTCGATGGCGGCCTCGATCAGCGCCTGGCTGGCGGTAACCCCGCTGACGATACGGCTGACCTGCGGGCGCCCCTCCACCTGCAGGCCATTAGGGCAATAATCGCTGATGCGCGACGCGTTCAGAAACGCGTCAGCTTCTTCCACTAGCGTGGACAGGGCAATGGCCATGAAGATTCCTCTCAAGCTGTTGCGGGCCGCTGCCTTATTGGCGAGCTCCTCACTATAATGCGCCACCTTAAGGGCCGCATTTGGCCCCCGCAACCCTCAGGATTGTCCCGATGCCCCAGGCACTGCGTTTTCTCGGTTGGCCATTGCTGGTCGGTGTGTTGCTCGCACTGCTGCTGATCCAGCGCTACCCGGAATGGGTAGGCCTGCCGAGCCAGGACGTGCAGCTGGTGCAGGCACCGGTCTACGGTCGCCTGCAGGAAGGCCCCGTGTCCTACGCCGAGGCGGTCGATACCGCGTCGCCAGCGGTGGCCAACCTCTACACCACCAAGCTGGTGAGCAAACCGGCGCACCCGCTGTTCGAAGACCCGACGTTCCGCCGCTTCTTTGGCGACAACCTGCCGCGCCAGCAACGTATGGAATCGAGCCTCGGCTCGGCGGTGCTGATGAGCCGAGACGGTTATCTGCTGACCAACAACCACGTGGTCAGCGGCGCCGACCAGATCGTCGTGGCCCTCAAGGACGGCCGCGAAACCCTGGCACGGGTAATCGGCAACGACCCGGAAACCGATCTGGCGGTCCTGAAGATCGACCTGCCCAATCTGCAGGCCATCACCCTCGGTCGCTCCGACAACATACGCATCGGCGACGTCACCCTGGCCATCGGCAACCCCTTTGGCGTCGGCCAGACCGTGACCATGGGCATCATCAGCGCTACCGGGCGCAACCAGTTGGGCCTCAATACCTACGAGGACTTCATCCAGACCGATGCCGCCATCAACCCGGGCAACTCCGGCGGTGCGCTGGTCGATGCCCACGGCAATCTGGTGGGGATCAACACGGCGATCTTCTCGAAATCCGGTGGTTCTCAAGGTATCGGCTTCGCCATACCGGTGAAGCTGGCACTGGAGGTGATGCGCGCGATCATCGAACACGGCCAGGTGATCCGCGGCTATCTGGGCGTCGAGGTACAACCGCTGACGCCGGAGCTGGCGGAGTCCTTCGGTCTGGAAGGCCGCCCGGGCATCGTCGTCGCCGGCGTTTACCGCGACGGCCCGGCGCAGAAGGCCGGGCTGCAGCCTGGCGACCTGATCCTCAGCATCGACGGCGAACCGGCCAGTGACGGCCGCCGCTCGATGAACCAGGTAGCGCGGACCAAGCCGGGCGACAAGATCAGCATCGAAGTGCTGCGCAACGGCAAGTCGCTGCAGCTGACTGCAGAGATCGGTATTCGTCCTCCCGTCAACGGCAACTGATCGACCAGCATTTTCATCTGGGAATTTTTCTCGACTGAGTTTAATGTAATGTTATTACATTAAACTCAACTTCGGAGATTTCCCTTGCGCACCACCACCATCCTGCTTGCCGGCAGCCTTCTGACTCCCTGCGTTCCTGCTGCCGAACCTCCGGCGCAGCTGGCCGACAGCATCGTCACCGCCCCCGGCGAACAGGCCGACGGCCCCGTGCAGGGCTACCGCGCCAAACGCTCGGCCAGCGCAACCCGCACCGATACACCGATCAGCGAAATACCCCAGGCCATCAGCGTGGTCCCTGCTCAGGTGCTTGAAGACCTTGGCAGCGCACGCATCGACCGTGCTCTGGATTTCGCCGGCGGCGTATCGAGGCAGAACAACTTCGGCGGCCTGACCTTTCTCAACTACAGCGTGCGCGGCTTTACCACCGGCGAGCTGTATCGCAACGGCTTCGCCATCAACCGCGGCAGCTACGGCTCGCCGGACACCTCATCCATCGAACGTCTGGAGGTGCTCAAGGGGCCGGCTGCCGCACTGTACGGGCGCGGCGATCCGGGCGGGCTGGTCAACATCGTCACCAAGCGCCCTCAACAGGAAGCCTTCACCCAGTTCAAGGCCAGTGCCGGCCGCTGGGATCGCTATCGCAGCAGTCTCGACGTCAACAGCCCGCTGAATGACGACGGCTCTCTGCTTTCGCGGGTCAATCTCGCAGTGGAGGACAACGGCAGCTTTCGCGATCATGTAGGCAGCCAGCGACAGATCGTCAACCCGACGCTGACCTGGCAGCTTTCCCCCGACACCCTGTTGATGATCGACAGCGAGTTTTCGCGCACCGACTCGGTATTCGACCGTGGCATCCCCGCCGTGGACGGCAAGATGGGGGCGGTCAGGCGTTCCACCTACCTCGGCGAACCCAACGACGGCAAGATTCGTAACGACAATCAGCTGCTACAGGCCAGCCTCGAGCACTACCTGAACGACGCCTGGAAGCTGCGCCTGGCCAGCCACTACAGCCAGGGTACGCTGGACGGTGCCAGTTCCGAGCCGTCGCGGCTGATCGGCGATCATGTCACGCGCTTCTACCGCGAGCGCAGCTTCGAATGGAACGACAGCATCACCCAGGCCGAGCTGCATGGACAGTTCGAGTTGGCCGGCTGGCAGCACCAGACGCTGCTGGGCCTGGAGTACGAGAACTACCGCAACAGCCAGAAGTATCCGCAAAGCGTCACCGGCCTGGGCTACGGCCAGGACATCTACAACCCGATCTATGGTCGGCCCAAGCCTGCCATCGTCAATCCCAACGACTTCCACGAGCACACGCAAAGCTACGCGCTCAATCTGCAGGACCAGATCATCTTCAGCGAGCGCTGGAGCGGCCTGCTCGGCCTGCGCCTGGAGCGATTCGAACAGACCGCACTGAACCGCAGCACGCAGGTCAGCAACGAGCAGACCAAGGACGTCGCCACGCCGCGCGCCGGCGTGCTCTACCAACTGACGCCGCAGATCGGCGTGTTCGCCAACGCCTCGATGTCGTTCAAACCCAACTCCATTGGCGCGCAGGGACAGGTATTCAAACCGGAGAAAGGTCTCGGCTACGAAACCGGCCTCAAGCTCGACCTGTTCGACAGTCGCATCGGCGCCACGCTGGCGCTGTTCCACATCGAGAAGGAAAACGTACTAACCGCCGACCCGAACAATCCTGGCGACAGCATCGCCGCCGGCGAGGCACGCAGCCAGGGTCTGGACCTGCAGATCAGCGGCCAGCTCAGCGACGCGCTGCGAGTGATCGGCGCCTATGCCTACATCGACGCCGAGGTGACCAGAGACAACAGCATTCCCGAAGGCAGCGACCTGCTCGGCATCGCTCGCAACAGCGCCAGCCTGATGGGTGTCTACCAGTTCCAGAACGGATCGCTAAGAGGCTCTGAACTCGGCGCCGCCCTCAACTATGTCGGGGATCGTTCCGGGCAGACCGGCAGCGACTTCGAACTGCCGGCCTACACCACCGTCGACCTGCTCGCCCGCTGGCAGGCCACGAACGACCTGAGCCTGGGCCTGAATCTCAACAACCTGTTCGACCGCAAGTACTACGAGCGCTCCTTCAACAACGTCTGGGTAATGCCCGGCGACCCACGCAACCTCAGCCTCAGCCTGACCCTCAACCTCTGAATCGGAGATTCATATGCGTATTCCTGCCTACCTGCTCCTCGCCAGCCTGTTCGCCAGCAGCAGCGCCCTCGCCCACGGCCTGTGGACCGAAGAGCGCCGCGGCAACATCGAAGTCGTCTATGGTCATGGCGCCGAGGATGACGCCTTCAAGGCGGAGAAGATCAGCGGCGCCTGGGCCTACGATGCCGCCGGCAAGATGATCCCGGTGACCGTCGAACGCCTTGCAGACCATGCCCGTCTCCACCCCGTGAGAAAACCGGCCGTGCTCGGCGTGGCACTGGACAATGGCGCCTGGTCGAAGACCCCGGACGGCGAGTGGATCAACCAAGGCCGCAGCCAGGTGGCGGACTCCACCGAGTCACTACATACCTACAAGTACAGCCTGGCGATCTACGCCGAAGGCGCCAAGCTACCCGATCTCAAGGCGCTGAAACTGGTCATCCTTCCGGAGACCGACCCGCTCAAGGTCGGCCCTGGCCAACCGCTGCCGGTACGTGTGCTGGCAGACGGCAAGCCGCTCGCCGGCGTCGAGCTGGTCGGCGATTACCGTGGCGCGCCCCATCAGGTCAGCGCCAGGACCGATGCCGAGGGTCGTGCTCAGGTGGTGGTACGCAACGAGGGGCTGAACATCATCAGCGCCTCGGTCTACCTGCCGGTGGAAAACGATCCGGACATCGAAAGCCGGGGCCTGTTCACCTCGCTGACCTTCCTCGGCGCGCCGCATCACGAGTAACCCGCCATGAAAAAAGCCGGTGACGCTGGAGCGACACCGGCCTTATTTCAATAGCGCCTGGTTACAAGTCTTGCAGAGCGTCCAGCAGCGCCTGATTCTGCTCTGCAGTACCAATGGTGATACGCAGGAACTGGGCGATGCGCTGCTGCTTGAAATGACGCACGATCACGCCCTGCTCGCGCAGCCCGGCCGCCAGGGTAGCGGCATCCTTGTCCGGATGACGGGCGAAGACGAAATTGGCTGCCGACGGCAATACTTCGAAGCCCAGCCCCTGCAGGCCTGCCACCACCGCTTCGCGGCTGGCGATCACCTGCTGGCAGGTCTGTTCGAAATACTCGCGATCCTCGAATGCCGCCGCCGCACCGGCGATGGCCATGCGATCGAGCGGATAGGAGTTGAAGCTGTTCTTGATCCGCTCCAGCGCCTCGATCAGATCGGCATGACCGACCGCGATGCCTACGCGCAGACCGGCCAGCGAGCGCGACTTGGACAGCGTCTGGGTGACCAGCAGGTTCGGGTACCTGTCGACCAGGGCGATGGCGCTCTGGCCGCCGAAGTCGATATAGGCCTCGTCCACCAGCACCACCGAATCCGGGCTGCCCTGCAGCAGGCGCTCGACTGCCTCCAGCGGCAACAGGCAACCGGTCGGCGCATTGGGGTTGGGGAAGATGATGCCGGCGTTGGGCCGGGCATAGTCCTCGACGCGAATCTGGAACTGCTCGTCCAGCGGCAACGCCTGGTACTCGATACCGTACAGGCCGCAATAGACCGGATAGAAGCTGTAGGTGACATCCGGGAACAGCAGCGGCTTGTCGTGCTGGAACAGACCATGGAAAGCGTGCGCCAGAACCTCGTCGGAGCCATTGCCGACGAACACCTGGCTGGTCTGCACCCCGTAATAGTCGGCCACGGCCTGCTTCAGGCGCTCACCATTGGGGTCCGGATACAGGCGCAGGTCATCGTTCAGCTCGGCCTGCATGGCCGCGATGGCCTTCGGCGACGGGCCATAGGGATTCTCGTTGGTGTTGAGCTTGACCAGCTTGCTCAGCTTGGGCTGCTCGCCCGGCACATAAGGCACCAGGTCCTTGACGAAGGGGCTCCAGAACTTGCTCATCTGCCCTTCTCTCCTCGAATACAGGGAATCATGAGGTGCGCCAAGCGCACCCGGTCACTTGATACGGTACTCGGCACTACGCGCATGCGCGGTCAGCGATTCGCCGCGGGCCAGCACCGAGGCGCTCTTACCAAGCTCCGACGCGCCGTCCGGCGAGCAGAAGATGATCGACGAGCGTTTCTGGAAGTCGTAGACACCCAGCGGCGAGGAGTAGCGGGCGGTACCGGAAGTCGGCAGCACGTGGTTGGGACCGGCCACGTAATCACCCAGCGCTTCGGCGGTATAGCGGCCCATGAAGATGGCGCCGGCATGACGAATCTGCGGCAACCATGCTTCCGGCTCGGCCACCGACAACTCCAGGTGCTCCGGTGCGATGCGGTTGGCCACTTCGATCGCCTGAGCCATGTCGGCCACCTGGATCAGCGCACCACGGCCTTCCAGCGAGGCACGGATGATCTCGGCGCGCTCCATGGTCGGCAACAGCCTGGCGATGCTTTCGGCAACACGATCAAGGAAGGCCGCATCCGGGCTGATCAGGATCGACTGGGCATCTTCGTCGTGCTCGGCCTGAGAAAACAGGTCCATCGCGATCCAGTCCGGATCGGTCTGGCCGTCGCATACCACGAGAATCTCCGACGGGCCGGCGATCATGTCGATACCCACCTTGCCGAACACGTGGCGCTTGGCAGTGGCAACATAGATGTTGCCGGGGCCGACGATCTTGTCCACCGGCGGCACGCTCTCGGTGCCATAAGCCAGCGCAGCGACAGCCTGAGCGCCACCAATGGTGAACACGCGATCGACCCCGGCAATGGCGGCAGCAGCGAGGACGATCTCGTTGATCTCGCCGCGCGGAGTCGGCACCACCATCACCACTTCAGGCACACCGGCAACCTTGGCCGGGATGGCATTCATCAGAACCGAAGACGGATAGGAAGCCTTGCCACCCGGCACGTACAGGCCGGCGCGGTCAAGCGGAGTGACCTTCTGGCCGAGCACGGTGCCATCGGCTTCGGTATAGCGCCAGGAATCCTGCTTCTGTTTCTCGTGGTAGCTGCGCACGCGCTCGGCAGCCACTTCGAGGGCCTGGCGCTGCTCGGCGCTGATGCGGGTCAGGGCCAGTTCCAGACGCTCACGCGGCAGGATCAGGTCGGCCATGGAGGCAACCTCCAGCCCATCGAAACGCTGGGTGTATTCAACCAGAGCAGCGTCACCACGCTGGCGCACGGCCTGGATGATCTCCAGTACACGCTGGTTGACGCCATCATCGGACACGCTTTCCCAGCTCAGCAGATGATCCAGGTGTCGCGCGAAATCCTGATCAGCGGCGTTGAGTCGGCGGATGGCGATAGGAGCGGTCATGGCAAAGCCTCGTGTAAGGGTAAATCTCAGGCGCCGCAAGCGGACGGTTGAAAACTACCTGCGTTGCCGGTACGTCGTTGAAACAGGCTCGGAATGCTCATTTACAGCTCGTAGACTCCGCTTCCTCGCCTGTTTTTGCCTAGCACCGACTGCCTCGGATACGTTTTGCAACGGTCCGCTAGAGTAGCAAGCCCACCGTGCGGGCACCTGAGAATTTGGCTATGACACGGATAGGCTGCCGCGACCAGAAGTCGCGGTGAGGCGTCAGCCTTGGTGTCGCGCCTCGACGGCACCACGCAGGGTTTCGATCAGCGCCTGGATGCGCGCGTGCTGCATCTTCATCGAAGCCTTGTTGACGATCAGTCGCGAGCTGATGGTCGCGATCAGCTCCTGCGGTTCCAGACCGTTGGCACGCAGGGTGTTGCCTGTATCGACCACATCGATGATCTTGTCGGCCAGGCCAACCAGCGGAGCCAGTTCCATGGAGCCGTACAGCTTGATGATATCGACCTGACGCCCCTGCTCGGCGTAGTAGCGCTTGGCGACGTTGACGAACTTGGTGGCCACGCGCAGGCGACCTTTCGGCTCCGACGCACCGACCTTGCCGGCGGTCATCAGCTTGCACTTGGCGATCTGCAGATCCAGCGGCTCGTAGATGCCCTGACCGCCGTACTCCATCAGCACGTCCTTGCCGGCGACCCCCAGGTCGGCAGCGCCATGCTCGACATAAGTGGGCACGTCGGTGGCACGCACGATCAGCAGGCGCACGGCATCCTGAGTGGTGGGGATGATCAGCTTGCGGCTCTTGTCCGGGTTCTCGGTCGGCTCGATGCCGGCCGCGGCCAGCAATGGCAGGGTGTCATCGAGAATGCGGCCTTTGGACAGGGCGATGGTCAACATGAAACGGTTTCCTTGAACGGAAGCGGCCGCTCCGACAGGGAGCGGCCCGACGACAACGAACGCAGGCGATCAACCCGGAACGCGGCGGATCTTGGCACCGAGCAATTGCAACTTCTCTTCGATGCACTCGTAACCACGGTCGATGTGGTAGATGCGATCGATCAGCGTGTCGCCCTCGGCCACCAGTGCGGCCAGCACCAGACTCGCCGAGGCGCGCAGGTCGGTCGCCATCACGGGCGCGCCCTTGAGCCTCTCGACGCCTGTGACCACGGCCGTGTTGCCTTCGACCAGGATGTTGGCGCCCATGCGCAGCATCTCGTAGACGTGCATGAAACGGTTTTCGAAAACGGTCTCGATGATGGTGCCGGTGCCTTCGGCCACGGCATTCAGGGCAATGAACTGCGCCTGCATGTCGGTGGGGAATGCCGGGTACGGAGCGGTACGCAGGTTGACCGCCTTCGGGCGCTTGCCCTTCATGTCCAGTTCGATCCAGTCCGGACCGGTGGTGATCTCGGCACCTGCTTCCTGCAGCTTGGCCAGCACGGCCTCCAGGGTCGACGGATCGGCATCCTTGACCCTGACGCGACCACCGGTGACGGCAGCAGCAACCAGATAGGTACCGGTTTCGATACGGTCGGGCATCACGTTGTAACGCGCGCCATGCAGGCGCTCGACGCCGTCGATGATTATGGTGTCGGTACCGGCGCCCTGGATCTTCGCACCCATGGCGATCAGGCAGTTGGCCAGGTCGACCACTTCAGGCTCGCGCGCCGCGTTTTCCAGCACGCTGCGGCCCTTGGCCAGGGTCGCGGCCATCATGATGTTCTCGGTACCGGTCACGCTGACCACATCGAAGAAGAAGTGCGCACCGCGCAGGCCACCCTCCGGCGCCCGAGCCTTGATGTAACCGCCTTCGACATCGATGATCGCGCCCATGGCCTCGAGGCCACGGATGTGCAGGTCGACCGGGCGCGAGCCGATGGCGCAACCGCCCGGCAGTGCCACTTCGGCTTCACCGAAGCGCGCGACCATCGGGCCGAGCACCAGGATCGAGGCGCGCATGGTCTTGACCAGTTCGTAAGGCGCCACCAGGGTCTTGATCGCGCGAGCGTCGACTTCCACCGACAATTTCTCGTCGATCACCGGTTCGATGCCCATGCGACCGAACAGCTCGATCATGGTGGTGATGTCGTGCAGGTGCGGCAGGTTGCAGATGGTAACGGGCGCGTCACCCAGCAGGGTCGCGGCCAGAATCGGCAGTGCAGAGTTCTTCGCACCGGAAATGCGGATTTCGCCATCGAGGCGAGCGCCGCCGGTAATGATCAGTTTATCCATAGGAATCTCGTCGCCCGCAGGCTCAGGAACGCGCGGCCCAATCGGCCTGGCTGAAGAATTTCATGGTCACTGCGTGGATGCTGCCATCGGCGATCCAGGCATTGAGGTGGGCATAGATCTGCTGCTGACGCTTGACCGGGCTGAGGGCGGCCAGTTCGTCGCTGATCAGGTTGAGCTGGAAATTGCAGCCTTCGCCTTCGACTTCCACCTGGGTATTCGGGAGTTTTTCCTCTAGGAGGCTTTTTACTTCTGCAGCCTGCATGCTCGACCTCGACTGACGCATTCGGGCACCGGCGCCCACGGGTCGGCCATCATACAAAAAAGCCTCCCGCCTGCGAACCCCGCCAGCAGCGGCGCTGACGGAACGACGGGAAGCACTTCACTGTTGCAGCGGCAGCAATTCGAGCAGACCACTGACCTGGGCGATGTCACGCATGTCGGCGGGCAGCGCAATGATCGACAGTTCCCGGCCGGCCTTGCGCGCATCGCGAATGAAGGCGAGCAGCAACGCCAGACCGACGCTGCTGGACTTTTCCACCGCACTGCAGTCGAGCGCCAGACGCGTAGCGCTGCTGGCAGCGATCAGCCGCGCACCCTGCTCGCGCAGCTTCGGACCGGTGCTGTAATCCAGCACGCCGGCCAACTGCAGCTGACCGGCGGCGCGTTCGGTAATGCTGGCCTGACTCACGACTCGCCCCGAGCCTGACGCGCCCTGGCCACGGTATCGGCCCAGGTATCGATGACCTTGTCCAGATCGTTGCGATGGTTCTGCATCGACTGGGCGAACTGGTCACGGAACAGCTTGCCGACGTTGATGCCGTTGATCACCACGTTGCGCAGTTTCCAGCCGCCATCGATCGACACCATGGTGTAGGACAGCGGATAGACCACACCCTTGCCATCGCGGATTTCCATGCCCACGGAGGTACGATCATCCTCACTCTTGCCCGTGGCCGGCAGTACGCGAATGTCCTGGTTGTCGTACTCGAGCAGAGCGTTGCCATAGAACTGCATCAGGCTACGCTTGAAGTTTTCCTGAAAGCGGCTCATCTGCTCGGGCGAGGCCTGGCGCGAATAGCGCACCGTCATCACGCCACGGGAAATGCCGTCGACATCGACTACGGGACCGAGAATCTCGTTGAGCGAGTCATAGAAAGCATTGGGATCGCTGCGGTAGTGCTCCTTGTTGGCCTTGAGATCGGCCAGCAGGGTATCGGTGGTCTGCTGCACCACCTCATGGGCGCTTGGCGCAGCAACAGCCAGCAGCGGCATGGCGGCCAGCAACGCTAGCAGGGAATTACGCACGGTCTTGAACATCACCAGAGCCCTCATCAGTTGGCTTCGTCTTTATTGACCGAATTGAGCAGGAATTTGCCAATCAGGTCTTCCAGCACCAGCGAGGACTGCGTGTCGTGGATGGTGCCGCCATCCTTGAGCACCTCCTCGTCACCACCAACGCTGATGCCGATGTACTTCTCGCCGAGCAGACCTGCCGTCAGGATCGACGCCGTGGAATCCTCGGGCAGATTGTCGACGCTGCCATCGAGTTCCAGGGTCACCCGGCCCATGTAGCTGTCGCGATCCAGATCGATGGCGGT
Organism: Pseudomonas sp. Z8(2022); assembly: GCF_025837155.1. Classification (NCBI taxonomy): domain Bacteria; kingdom Pseudomonadati; phylum Pseudomonadota; class Gammaproteobacteria; order Pseudomonadales; family Pseudomonadaceae; genus Pseudomonas; species Pseudomonas sp. Z8(2022). The sequence goes on from NZ_CP107549.1 coordinate 3,545,062, forward strand.
GACCTTGCCGATGCTCACACCGGCCATGGTTACCTTGGCGCGCACGGTAAGCCCGGCGATATTGTCGAAGTAGGCGTACACCTTGTAGGTATCACCCGCGCTGCCGACGCTCAGGCCGCTGACGCGCAGGGCCAGCAGCAGCAGGGCCAGCACACCGGCCATGAGGAACAGGCCGACACCAATCTCCAGCGTGCGGTTTTGCATCAGAAGTCTCCAAACATCAAAGCGGTCAAAATGAAATCCAGGCCAAGCACGGCCAGCGAGGCGTACACCACGGTGCGCGTGGTCGCGCGACTGATGCCCTCGGAAGTGGGTTCGCAATCGTAGCCCTGGAATACGGCGATCCAGGTCACCACGAAGGCAAAGACGATGCTCTTGATCACGCCATTGAGCACATCGTCATAAAAGGAAACGCTGTTCTGCATGTTGGACCAGAACGAGCCTTCGTAGACGCCCAGCCAGTCCACGGCAACCATCGCCCCGCCCCAGATGCCGACGACACTGAAGATCATCGCCAGCAACGGCATGGAGATGAAACCGGCCCACAACCGTGGCGCAACGATGTACTTGAGCGGATCGACGCCGATCATCTCCAGGCTGGAGAGCTGCTCGGTGGACTTCATGTTGCCGATCTCGGCGGTCAGCGCCGACCCCGCACGCCCGGCGAACAGCAGCGCGGTCACCACCGGACCCAGTTCCCGCAGCAGAGTCAGCGCAACCATCTGCCCGACCGCCTGCTCGGAACCGTAGCTGACCAGAATGTTGTAGCCCTGCAGGGCCAGCACCATGCCGATGAAGATGCCGGAGACGATGATGATCGCCAGCGACATCACGCCGACTGAAAACAGCTGCTTGATCAGCAATTGCAGCGGCTTGCCGGCGCGGCTGCGACCGAACAGTGCGCCCAAGAGGAACAGCACCGAACGCCCCAGCGTCGCGACCACATCGATACCCGCACGACCGAACAGACGCAGCTGCTCGATCGGTGAATTTCTGCGCATCAACCTCTCCCCAACAGATCTTCGCGATAATCCGGCGCCGGATAATGGAATGGCACCGGCCCGTCCGGACTGCCCTTCATGAACTGACGAATGCGCGGGTTGTCCGACTCCATCAGTTCGGCCGGCGTGCCATGCCCCAGCACCTGAGCATCACCCACCACATAGATGTAGTCGGCGATGCTGGCGGTTTCCGCCAGGTCATGGGATACCACCACGCTGGTGATCCCCAGCGCATCATTGAGCAGACGGATCAGGCGCACCAGCACTCCCATGGCGATGGGGTCCTGACCGACAAACGGCTCGTCGTACAGCAGAATCTGCGGATCGAGGGCAATGGCACGGGCCAGCGCCACACGGCGCTTCATACCGCCGGACAGTTCGTCCGGCATCAGATCCAGCGCACCGCGCAGACCAACGGCCTGCAGCTTCATCAGGACGATGTCGCGAATCATCTCTTCAGGGAGCTTGGTGTGCACGCGCAGTGGAAACGCCACGTTCTCGAACACGTCGAGATCGGTGAACAGCGCACCACTCTGAAACAGTACGCCCATCTGCTTGCGCACATCGAACAGCTCGTCCCGCGAGAGCTTCGGCAGGCTGACATCATTCACGCGCACATCACCCGCAGAGGGGCGCAGCTCCGCTGCAATCAGACGCAACAAGGTCGTCTTGCCACAACCGGAAGGGCCCATGATGCCCGTGACCTTGCCACGCGGGATACGGATATCGACCTTGTCGAAAATCGACCGGGTACCGCGCTGAAAGCTGACGCCCTGCAACTCGATCGCGTACTCGTGCTCGGCGCTCATCTGAACTCCTTGAAAATCAGGCCTTCCTTGCGGACGCCGCCTCCCGATGCGGGGACACGCGCCGGCCAGAGGGGGCCAAAATGGCGGCGAACTATAGCACTGGCTGAACATGCCGCCCAATAGCGCCACGATACGGCGTTCAGACTTGAGACAGTTTCGAAAGGGCGTGCGCACAGCAAAGGTGAGCGCGGACAGCTTTTCTCGTTATAATCGCGGTCTTTTTCGCCTGACAGCTCAGTCCAATGAACCAGACCCGCGACCTGATTGATTCCGCGCAACGCACCATTCGCCTCGAACTTGAAGCGGTACAGGAGCTGTTGCCCCGCATCAATGCCGATTTCATCAAGGCCTGCGAGCTGATTCTGAACTGCAAGGGCCGCGTGGTCGTGGTCGGCATGGGCAAGTCCGGACACATCGGCAACAAGATCGCCGCAACCCTGGCCAGCACCGGCACCACGGCATTCTTTGTCCACCCGGCCGAGGCCAGCCACGGCGACATGGGCATGATCACCCGGGACGACATCGTCCTGGCACTGTCCAACTCGGGCTCAACCGCCGAAATCGTCACCCTGCTGCCGCTGATCAAGCGCCTCGGCATCCGCCTGATCAGCATGACCGGAAACCCCGACTCACCACTGGCCAAGGCCGCCGAGGTCAACCTGGATGCACGTGTTTCGCAGGAAGCCTGCCCTCTGAACCTGGCGCCGACCTCCTCGACCACCGCCAGCCTGGTGCTGGGCGACGCCCTGGCCATTGCCCTGCTGGAAGCACGCGGCTTCACCGCCGAAGATTTTGCATTCTCCCACCCGGGTGGCGCCCTCGGCCGCCGCCTGCTGCTCAAGGTGGAGAATGTCATGCATCAGGGCGATGCGCTGCCACGCGTACGCCGCGGCACCAGCCTGCGCGAAGCCCTTCTGGAGATGACCCAGAAAGGCCTGGGAATGACCGTGGTGCTGGAGCAGGACGGTCGCCTGGCCGGCATCTTCACCGACGGCGACCTGCGTCGCACCCTGGACAAGGGCATCGACGTGCGCCAGGCGCTGATCGACGAAGTCATGACGCCGCACGGCAAGACCGCACGCGCGGACATGCTCGCAGCCGAGGCCCTGAAGATCATGGAAGACCACAAGATCAACGCCCTGGTGGTGGTCGACGATCAGAACAACCCGGTCGGTGCCCTCAACATGCACGACCTGCTGCGCGCGGGGGTGATGTGATGAGTGACCTGCTGCAACGCGCCCGCGCGGTAAAACTGGCGATCTTCGATGTCGACGGCGTGCTCACCGATGGCCGTCTGTACTTTCTCGAAGACGGCAGCGAATTCAAGACCTTCAACACCCTCGACGGCCACGGCATCAAGATGCTGATCGCCTCGGGCGTACGCACGGCCATCATCAGCGGACGCAAAACTCCGGTGGTCGAACGCCGCGCCAACAACCTGGGCATCCAGCACCTGTTCCAGGGACGTGAAGACAAGCTCGTCGTTCTCGACGGCCTGCTCGCCGAACTCGGCCTAAGCTATGAACAGGTCGCCTATCTGGGCGATGACCTTCCGGATCTTCCGGTCATCCGCCGAGTCGGTCTGGGAATGGCTGTGGCCAGTGCCGACAGTTTCGTGCGCCAGCACGCCCATGGCGTAACCCAGGCACGCGGCGGCGAAGGTGCGGCGCGCGAGTTCTGCGAACTGATCATGCGTGCCCAGGGCACCCTGGATGCGGCCCAGGCCGCCTACCTGTAGAGAACAGCATGCCGCGTAAAATCCTCAACACCTTGATCTTTGCCCTGATTGCAGTCGTGGTGGCTGCCCTGGGCTACTGGAACCTCGCTCCGGACAGCGCCCGCGTAGTCCAGCAGAGCAGCGATGACAATGTCGTCGATTTCTATGTCGTCGGCGCGCGCACCGTGCAATTCCAGGATGACGGCAAACTGCACTACCGGATGACCGCGGAGCGGCTCGAACACATCAAGAGCACCGACATCACCCTGATCGAAACCCCCAAACTGGATCTCTATCGCGGCACCGACCTGCCATGGCAAGTGACCAGTCAGCGTGCCGAGGTTTCTCCAGGCGGCGTCGAGGTAGAACTGATCGACGATGTGCGCATTGCCCGCACCGACGCCAAGAACCGTCCGACCATCATCACCAGCAGCCGCATGACCGTTATTCCCGAGAAGGAATATGCGCAGACCGAGCAAGCCGTTAGAATCGTCGCGGCCAACGGGGTGACCACGGCACAAGGAATGAAAGCGTACTTGAATGACGGCAGGATGCTCCTGCAGTCCAACGTAAGAGGCCAGCATGAGGTTCGTTAACACCCTCCCCCTGATTTTCAGCCTCGGCGCCGCATTGGGAAGCGCGACGGCCTGGGCACTGCCATCGGATCGCGATCAGCCGATTCGCATCCAGGCTGACAGTGCAGAACTGGATGACAAGCAAGGCGTAGCCGTGTACCGCGGTGACGTGATCATCACCCAGGGCACCCTGAAGATCACCGGTGACACCGTGACCATCACCCAGACCGCCGGCGGCGATATCGATGTGTTCACTTCGGTGGGCAACCTGGCCTACTACGAGCAGAAGCCAGCCGTGGACAAGGACATCGTCAAGGCGTACGGCAGGACCATCCAGTACTTCGCCAGCAACGAGCGCATCGTACTGATCGACCAGGCCAAGGTGATCCAGGAAGGCAATACCTTCGAAGGCGAGAAGATCGTCTATGACACCCGCCGCCAGATCGTCAATGCCGGTCGCGCCACGGGCGGCAACGTCAGTACGCCGCGCCCGCGCATCGACATGGTCATCCAACCGAAGAACAAACCCGCGGATCAGCAGCAGTAATGGCCATTCTCAAAGCCCAACACCTGGCGAAAAGCTACAAGAGCCGCCAGGTCGTGCGTGATGTCAGCCTGAGCATCGAAAGCGGGCAGATCGTTGGTCTGCTCGGCCCCAACGGTGCCGGCAAGACAACCTGCTTCTACATGATCGTTGGCCTGGTGCGTGCCGATCAGGGCCGCGTACTGATCGACGACCTGGATGTCAGCCATCAGCCCATGCATGGTCGTGCTCGCGCCGGCATCGGCTACCTGCCGCAGGAGGCTTCGATCTTCCGCAAGCTGTCGGTGGCCGACAACATCATGGCCATTCTCGAAACGCGTAAGGATCTGGACCGCGCAGGACGTCAGGCAGAGCTGGAAAACCTGCTGCAGGAGTTCCATATCCACCACATCGCCGACAGCCTCGGCATGAGCCTGTCCGGTGGCGAGCGACGCCGCGTGGAGATCGCCCGCGCCCTGGCGACCAACCCCAAGTTCATCCTCCTCGACGAACCCTTCGCCGGTGTGGACCCGATTTCGGTGGGCGATATCAAGCAGATCATCCATCACCTCAAGACCAAGGGCATCGGCATCCTGATCACCGATCACAATGTCCGCGAGACCCTGGATATCTGCGAGACCGCCTACATCGTCAATGATGGACGGCTGATCGCCGAAGGCGATGCCGAAACCATCCTGGCCAACCAGACAGTGAAAGAAGTCTATCTGGGCCACGAGTTCCGCCTCTAGATCGTCGCGGTTCCGCCACAGAAATAGTGCAACCCCTAGGCAAGAACAAGAAATTCAGGCATATAATTTGCTTCCTGGCGGCGCTTCGGCGCCCTGATGTGGAAGGCGTAACTCGCCAGTAAATTAAGGTCTGCAATGAAACCATCGCTAGTCCTCAAGATGGGCCAGCAGCTGACGATGACCCCGCAGCTGCAACAGGCTATCCGCCTCCTCCAACTGTCGACCCTGGACCTGCAGCAGGAAATCCAGGAGGCGCTGGAATCCAATCCCATGCTCGAGCGCCAGGAAGACGGCGACGACTTCGACAACAGCGATCCGATGGCCGATGGCGCCGAAAGCGCCACCCCTGCCCCGAGCAAGGAAGAGAGCTACCAGGAAACCAACCCGACAGTAGACAACCTGGAAGACGGCGAGTGGGGTGAACGCATCCCCAACGAGCTGCCGGTCGATACCGCCTGGGAAGACATCTACCAGACCAGCGCCAGCAGCCTGCCCAGCAACGACGATGACGAGTGGGACTTCACCACCCGCACTTCCAGCGGCGAGAGCCTGCAGAGCCATCTGCTCTGGCAACTGAATCTGGCCCCCATGTCGGACAAGGACCGGCTGATCGCCGCCACCCTGATCGACTGCATCAATAACGACGGTTACCTCGAGGAAACCCTCGAGGAAGTGACCGAGTCCTTCGATCCCGAGCTGGATATCGAGCTGGACGAAGTGGAAGTCGTGCTGCATCGCATCCAGCAGTTCGAACCTGCGGGTATCGGTGCCCGCGACCTGCGCGAATGCCTGCTGCTGCAGTTGCGCCAGCTGCCTGCCAGCACACCCTGGCTGAGCGAGACACAGCGCGTCGTCGGCGACTATCTGGAGCTGCTCGGCAGCCGCGACTACGCCCAGCTGATGCGCCGAACCAAGCTCAAGGAAGAAGAACTGCGCCAGGTCATCGATCTGATTCAGAGCCTCAATCCGCGCCCGGGCTCGCAGATCGAATCCAGCGAACCGGAGTACGTCGTGCCGGACGTGATCGTGCGCAAGCACAACGATCGCTGGCTGGTGGAACTGAATCAGGAAGCCATGCCGCGCCTGAGGGTCAATCCGCAATATGCCGGCTTCGTAAAACGCGCCGACTCCAGCGCCGACAACACCTTCCTGCGCAATCAGCTGCAGGAGGCCCGCTGGTTCATCAAGAGCCTGCAGAGCCGCAATGAAACGCTGATGAAGGTCGCCACACAGATCGTCGAACATCAGCGTGGTTTTCTCGACTACGGTGACGAAGCGATGAAACCGCTGGTACTGCACGACATCGCTGAAGCCGTGGGCATGCACGAGTCGACCATTTCACGTGTCACCACGCAGAAATTCATGCATACCCCGCGCGGTATTTACGAGCTGAAATACTTCTTCTCCAGCCACGTCAGCACCTCCGAAGGCGGCGAATGCTCGTCCACCGCGATCCGCGCAATCATCAAGAAACTGGTTGCCGCGGAAAACGCGAAAAAGCCATTGAGTGACAGCAAGATCGCTGGTTTACTGGAGGCACAAGGCATCCAAGTCGCCCGTCGGACGGTCGCCAAGTATCGCGAATCCCTCGGCATTGCGCCCTCCAGTGAGCGCAAGCGACTGATGTAAGCCAGATCGACTGAAAGCCATTGGCTTTCAGGCCAAAGTGTTCCGGCGGCGGGTCGAGCCTGACTCGCCTCTTACACAAGGCAACAAGGAGAAAGCGGTATGCAAGTCAACATCAGTGGACATCAGCTGGTTGTGACCGACGCCCTGCGTGACTATGTCGGCGAGAAACTGGGCCGACTGGAACGCCACTTCGACAAAATCACCAATGTTCAGGTGACCATGGAGGTCGAAAAGCTCAAGCAGAAGATCGAAGCCACCTTGCATGTTGCCGGCGGCGAAGTCGTCGCCAATGCCGAACATCAGGACATGTACGCAGCTATCGACCTGTTGGTCGATAAACTCGACCGTCAACTCATCAAGCACAAGGAAAAGCAGCTCGAGCGTCTGCAAGGCGCAACAGTCCGCTGACATTCCCAATCCATGATCCGACTTGAAAATATCCTGACCCCCGGCCGTTCCCTGGTGAACGTGCCGGGCGGCAGCAAGAAACGCGTGCTTGAACAGATCGCCAATCTGGTTGCGCGCGATCTGCCCGACCTGGATGCCCAGGACATATTCGAAAGCCTTATCGCCCGCGAGAAGCTCGGCTCCACCGGCTTCGGCAACGGCATTGCCATTCCCCACTGTCGCCTGGCCGGCTGCACTGCACCGATCAGCGCGGTATTGCACCTCGAAACCGCTGTCGACTTCGACGCCATCGACGGCGCACCGGTCGACCTGCTGTTCGTCCTGCTGGTGCCGGAGGCGGCAACTGACGCGCATCTCGAACTGCTGCGCCAGATCGCCAGCATGCTCGACCGCCAGGATGTACGCGAACGTCTACGCCAGGCCAACAGTGGCGAAGATCTCTATCAGGTTGTGGTGGACATTCAGAACGGTCAATGACATGCGCCTGATCATCGTCAGCGGTCGCTCGGGCTCGGGCAAGAGCACCGCCCTCGATGTACTTGAGGACAACGGTTTTTACTGCATCGACAATCTGCCGGCCGGCTTGCTGCCGGACCTCGCCGAGCGCTTCCTGCCGCACAGCGACCTGTTGCTGCCGCAGGTAGCCGTCTCCATTGATGCACGCAACCTGCTGAGTCAGCTCAAGCGTTTCCCGGAACTGCTCGAAGAAGTGCGCAAGCGCAACATTCGCTGCGACGTACTCTACCTCGACGCCGAAGACGAGACGCTGCTCAAGCGTTTTTCGGAAACCCGCAGACGCCATCCGCTGACCAACGACAACCGCTCGCTGGCCGAGGCCATCGCCTACGAAAGGCAGTTGCTGGCGCCGATCACTGATCGGGCCGATCTGAAGATCGATACGACCCGCCTGAACCTCTATCAGCTGCGCGATACGCTCAAGCTGCGCCTGCTCGGCCAGACGCAGACCGGGACTGCCTTCCTCGTCGAGTCGTTCGGTTTCAAACGCGGTATGCCGGTCGATGCCGATCTGGTGTTCGATGCACGTTGCCTGCCCAACCCCTATTGGAAACCTGAACTACGCGACTATTCCGGCCTGGATCAACCCGTGGTCGACTACCTGGCGGCGCAACCGGAGGTCGAGGAGATGTATCAGGATATCCTCGTCTACTTGGAAAAATGGCTGCCGCGTTTTGCCGCCAGCAACCGCGCCTACGTCACCATCGCCATTGGTTGCACCGGGGGTCACCACCGCTCGGTCTATCTGGCCAATCGCCTGAGTCAGGCACTCAAAGATTTGCTGAAGAATGTCCAGGTGCGTCACCGCGACCTCAGCTAAGGAGCCATGCCGCGATGCCCGCACGTGAGATCACCATCATCAACAAGCTCGGTCTGCATGCCCGCGCCGCGGCGAAGTTCGTCGGCGTGGCGAGCACCTACCCCTGCCAGGTACGCATTGGTCGCAGCGCCGAAAGCCTGGTGGACGGCAAGAGCATCATGGCAGTCATGATGCTGGCTGCCGGCAAAGGCACCAATGTACATCTGCTGACCGAAGGCGAGCAGGACGAAGAAGCGATGGCCGCCCTGGTGGGGCTGATCGAAAACTACTTCGACGAAGGCGAGTAATACCTTCCGCCAAAACAAAGGCCACCTGCGGGTGGCCTTATCGTTACTGCCGCCTCAACTGCCGGCGACGGTCATCCTCTCGATCAACACCGAGCCGGTGCAGATATTGCCGCGCCGCTCCAGGTCGCAACCGACCGCGACGATCTGGCGGAACATGTCACGCAGATTGCCGGCGATGGTTACCTCCTGCACCGGGAACTGGATCTCGCCGTTCTCCACCCAGAACCCCGCCGCGCCACGGGAATAGTCGCCGGTTACCAGATTCAGGCCCTGGCCCATCAGCTCGGTCACCAGCAAGCCACGCCCCATGCGCCGAATCAGCGCCTGCTGATCCTCATCGCCATGTGTGACGAACAGGTTGTGCACGCCGCCGGAGTTGGCGGTGCTCGGAAGCCCCAGCTTGCGTCCGGAATAGGTACCGAGCACGTATGACACCAGTTCGCCCTTCTCCACGAACGGCTTGGCGTATGTGGCCAGACCATCGCCATCGAAAGCCGCACTGCCCAGGGCACGCGGCAGATGCGGACGCTCGTCGAGGCTCAGCCACTCGGGGAACAGACGCTGGCCGAGCGCGCCTTCGAGGAAGGACGAATGACGATAGAGATTGCCGCCGGAGATTGCCGCCAGCAGGTGACTGAACAGACCGCCGGCGAGCTCGGCTGCGAACAGGACCGGCACCTCGCAGGTTGGCACCGGACGCGCACCAAGCCGGCTGACAGCGCGATCGGCAGCACGCCGACCGATACCGGCGGCATCGGCCAGCAGTTCCCCCTGGCGATTGACGTCATACCAGTAGTCGCGCTGCATCTGCCCTTCGCCTTCGGCGATCATCACGCAGCTCAGGCTATGTCGGGTGCTGGCATAGCCCCCTACGAAACCATGGCTGTTGCCATACACGCGGCAACCCTGATGGGTGTTGAGACTGGTGCCGTCGGCGTTCTTGATACGGGAGTCAGCAGCGAACGCGGCCGCCTCGCAGGCCAATGCCCGCTCGACCGCCTGCTCCGGGGTGATCGACCAGGGGTGATAGAGATCCAGCTCCGGCAGATCGCGCGCCATCAGTGCCGCGTCGGCCAGACCGGCGCAATCATCCTCGCTAGTGTGTTTGGCGATCGCCAGGGCGGCCGCCACGGTCTCGCGAATGGCCTCGATACCGGTTGCCGAAGTACTGGCCGAGCCCTTGCGCTGCCCCACATACAGGGTGATGCCGAAGCCCTGGTCGCGATTGAATTCGACGGTCTCCACCTCACCCTGGCGTACGGTGGTGGACAATCCCTGACCTGCCGAGACGGCCACTTCGCAGGCACTGGCGCCCTGGCGCCTGGCCTCGGCAAGGATCGACTCGACCTGCTCCTGCAGAGCGTGCAGGGCCTGCGGCCCGATGCGTTCAACTTCACTCATAACCACTCCCGATTCTCTTGGCGCAGCCCTGCCAACGGAGTCCAGGGCCTGCTCTCGACTGCAGGCCAAGGGCCGGCAATCACGGTTACTGCTATCATGGCGGCGTTTCCCTCTGGACCCCACCCCATGTCTGATTCCTATGACGACTTCTCGCTGGAGAAGAGCAAATCCCAGGTCAAGCGCGAACTGCATGCACTGCAGGAGCTCGGTGAGCGTCTGACTGCGCTCAAGCCGGACCTGCTGGCGAAGATGCCGCTGACCGACGCACTACGGCGCGCCCTGGCCGAAGCGCCGAAACACACTGCCAATGCCGCGCGCAAACGCCATATCCAGTTCATCGGCAAGCTGATGCGCGAACAGGATGTCGAGGCGATCGTCGCCATGCTCGATCAGGTGGACAGCTCCACCCGCGAGTACAACGAACGCTTCCATGCCCTCGAGCGCTGGCGCGACCGCCTGATCGGCGAAGGCGACAGCGCTCTGGAAAGCTTCGTTGAGCTTTACCCCGAAGCAGACATCCAGCATTTGCGCGGCCTGGTCCGTCATGCCCAGCACGAAGCCGCGCGCAACAAGCCGCCGGCCGCTGCACGCAAGGTGTTCAAATACATCCGCGAGCTCGACGAAATCCAGCGCGGCCTGCGCTGAGTCGGCAGCGCCTCAGGCACCGGTGCCGCCGACGGTGATCGCGTCGATCTTCAGCGTCGGCTGACCGACACCGACCGGCACCGACTGGCCATCCTTGCCACAGGTGCCGACGCCACTATCCAAAGCCAGATCATTGCCGACCATGGACACCCGGCTCATGGCTTCAGGGCCGTTGCCGATCAGCGTGGCACCTTTCACTGGCGCAGTGATCTTGCCGTCCTCGATCAGGTAGGCCTCACTGGTAGAGAAGACGAACTTGCCGCTGGTGATATCCACCTGACCGCCGCCGAGATTGGCGCAGTAGATGCCCTTCTTCACCGAACGGATGATTTCCTCCGGGTCGCTCGCGCCGGCCAGCATATAGGTGTTGGTCATACGCGGCATGGGCAGGTGCGCATAGGACTCGCGCCGACCATTGCCGGTAGCGGCCACGCCCATCAGCCGTGCGTTGAGCTTGTCCTGCATATAGCCCTTGAGCACACCGTTCTCGATCAGCGTGGTGCACTGGGTCGGTGTACCTTCGTCATCGACGCTGAGCGAGCCGCGACGGCCGGCCAGGGTGCCATCATCGACGATGGTGCACAGGCTCGACGCAACCTTCTCGCCGATCTTGCCGCTATAGGCGGAACTGCCCTTGCGGTTGAAATCGCCTTCCAGGCCGTGGCCAACGGCTTCGTGCAGCAGCACGCCGGACCAGCCCGCGCCCATCACCACGGGCATGCTGCCGGCAGGCGCAGCGATGGCCTCGAGGTTGACCAGTGCCTGACGCAGCGCCTCGCGGGCATAGCCCATGGCGCGGTCCTCATCGAGGAAGTAGCGGTAGTCGGTACGCCCGCCGCCGCCATGCCCGCCACGCTCGCGGCGGCCGTTCTGCTCGACGATGACGCTGACGTTGAAACGCACCAGCGGACGGATATCGGCGCTCAGACTGCCGTCATGGGCCGCCACGAGAATGCGGTCCCAGACGCCGGCCAGGCTCACCGTGACCTGTTTGATGCGCGGGTCGAGCGCCCGCGTGGCACGGTCGATACGCTGCAGCAACTCCACCTTCTCGGCGCGGTTCATGACGTCCAGCGGGTTGCCTTCGGCGTAGAGCTGAGTCACCTGCGGGCTGACAAATGCCTGTACCCGACCCTGCTGGCCGGCGCGGGAAATCGAGCGTGCAGCCTGCGCGGCCTGGGTCAGAGCGTCGAGACTGATAGCGTTGCTGTAGGCGAAGCCGGTTTTCTCGCCGGACTGGGCGCGTACGCCAACGCCCTGATCGAGGTTGAAACTGCCTTCCTTGACGATGCCATCCTCGAGAACCCAGGTTTCCGAGACCTGGCTTTGGAAGTACAGATCAGCGGCATCGATGCCGGGACCTGCGACTTCACCCAGCACGGCACTGAGGCTGTCGAGCGTCAGGTTACCGGGCGCTAGCAGGTGCTCGCTGACGGATTGCAACATCGTATTCATGGTCACTCCACAACGACCGGACGCGGAGCGTCCGATAAAAAGAATCGGCGGTGCTGCTGCACCGGCATACGTTGGCGAATGGCCGCCTGGTCGGCGGCGTCGCGGGCGGCCAGCAACGCGGCCTCCCCTTGATCCTGCTCGACCAGCACGCGGCCCCAGGGATCGATGATGGCCGAATGGCCAAAGGTCATGCGCTGCCCCGGGTGCTCGCCACCCTGCCCGGCCGCCAGCACATAGCACTGGGTTTCGATGGCACGGGCGCGCGTCAGCACCTGCCAGTGCGCCGCGCCGGTAACAGCAGTGAAGGCCGCCGGCACACTGATCAGCTCGGCCCCCGCCTCACGCAGCGCACCGAACAGTTCGGGAAAGCGCAGGTCGTAACACACGGTCAGACCCAGGCGTCCTACCGGCGTGTCCGCCACCACCACGCGCTGGCCATGGGCAAAATCGTCGGACTCGCGATAACGACCAGTGCTGTCGGCTACATCGACATCGAACAGGTGCAGCTTGTCATAGCGAGCCACGCGCTCGCCCTGATCGTCGATCAGCAGCGAGCAGGCGTGCGGTTTGCCCTCGGCATCGTCGTCCGGCGGCAGCGGCAGGGTACCGGCCACTATCCATAAACTGAGGTCACGCGCGGTCCGTTTCAACCAGGGCAGAATCGGCCCTTCACCCAGGGCCTCGGCACGGCCGATGGCGGCGAGGTCACGACGCCCCATGGCGGCAAAGTTCTCCGGCAGCACGGCCAGACGTGCGCCGCCCTGGGCGGCGCGCTCCAGCATACGGCGAGCCAGGCGCAGGTTGGTTTGCACGTCGTCCTGACTGACCATCTGGATTACAGCGAGATTCATGGCGGCACTCATCGGTTGTCGTCACAACAGCCTACGCCAAGACGCACTGTCATTGCGGTTTTTCGAAAGGCTTGTCGAAAGTGATTTCCGGATCCTGCAGCGGGCCCTTGACGTCGTACTGCACGCTGGCGAAACGGGCCACCTTGTCTCCGAGCAACTTGTCCGCCACAAACAGCGCGCCACCAATGGCCGGCGCGCCGACGATCAGCGCCGCCAGCGGCAGGTTGTTGGTCACCGGCAGGGTCACCAGCAACTTGGCATCGACGCGCTCGTCACGCATATCCAGATTGCCGTTGAGCTCCAGATTGCTCGAAGGCCCGGTCATGGTGATGGGCTCCCGAGTCACGAACAGGCCATTGGTTGCCTGCAGATTGCCCTTGACCCGGTCATAACTGAGCCCCTTGCCCAGCAGGTCGGAAAAATCCAGACGCAGGCGGCGGCCGATGGAGTTGAAATTGAGCAGACCGAACACACGCAGTGCCTGAGCTGAGCCCTGTACTTCAACAAACTGGCCCTTGCGCAGCGAGGGATCGAGATTGCCGGAGAGGCGCTTGAAGGAGAACCAGGCTGGCGAACCGGGCCAGTTGCCATCGACATCGACACGGAAACTTTCGCTGGTCACGCTCGGGGCGAAATCCCAGGCTTGGAGGACTGCACCGAGGTCCTTGCCCTGCAGGCGCCCCTTGTACCAGCTGCGCGTATTGCCCGGGGTGCCTCGCCAACCGGCACTGCCGCCGATCTTCAACCCCTGCAGATCGAGATCGAGTTCGTCAAAACGCACGCCCTGGGCTTCCGGGCGCACCTTGAGCGACCACGCACCCAGCACCTTGTCGCCACGCTCTACACGCTGAATGCTGATATCCAGCGACGGTATCTGGCCGGGATCGAAGTCGGCCAGCGGATCAGGCGCATCGGCGACCTTTTCGGCATCGGGGTCCGGCGCCGGCAGACGCACATGCTGCAGGCCGACCCGAATCGGCATCCCCTCGGCGTCGGGCAGCAGCACGCGACCGGCCGTCAGCTCACTGTCGATCTGCACGGCCCAACCCTGACCTTCGCGTTCAAGGCTGACGGCCACTTGGTCGACCTCCTGACCGAAACCGCGGAAGCGCCCGATATCCAGTCGCGCACTGCGCAGCAGGCGCTGGCTGTCGGCGTCTACTTGTATCGGATGACTGCTGCCGAGCTGCTTCCAGGCCTCCAGATCCAGTTCTTCCAGACGTCCCCGCACACGCAGGCCCTTGCCTGGCGGCAGGCCGGCAGCACCACCGCCGAGCACAAGTTCTCCGCGGCCGTCAGCCAGTGCTCCGGCAGGAGCGGCCAGGTTCAAACTGGCCAGATCGCCATAGTCCGCCCAGTAACGGCGCTCGCGCCCGGCGAAAGTCATGCGCCAGCTGGCAGCACGCTCCTGCGCTGCCGGCTTGCCGAACGGCGGCGGCAGATCGATGGCAACCCCGCGCAGGTTGGAATCGACACGCAGCTTGCTGTCGTCGCCATCCAGGGTCAGGTTCAGGCGGTAAGGCAGCAGGCCGCTGACGGGGAGTTTCCGCGGACCACCCAACCACTGGCTTAGCGTATCGACCTGCACCTGACCACGCAGATCGAACACCGTACGTGCCTGTCCGCGCGCGCCCTCGGCGCTGATCTTGCCGCTGACCTGACGTCCGAATACCTCGGCGCGTACCTGCGGAGCGCTCAACCCCTTGGCGCTATCGAAGCGAAACGCGCCCTGCACCTTGCTCAGTTGCAGATTCGGGTTGGGCAGCCTGAGGCTGGCATCCTCGGTGGCGAAATCCACCACGACACCCGGTTTGCCACCCTTCTGCAACGGAATATCCAGCTGCAGCTTTCCGGCCAGCGGGCCTTGGCCCTGCCAGCCGGCAAAGATATCCGACGTCCCCAACGGTGCTTCCTGCAGCAGCCTGATCGCATCGCCCAGGCTGCTCTGCACCTCGCCCTCGAGCAGCAGCCGCGGAGGCTTGCCGTCGTGCAGCAGAGGAATGTTGGCGGTAACGTCATTGACCTGGCTGTCCAGCAGACGCCCACTCTGCAAGCGCACGCGCACCGCATCGTCCTCGATCAGCACCTCGCCTGCACCCTCACGCAGCGAGGGCCAGCCAGGTTGAAATGCCAGCTCGGCATCCCTGACCTTGAAGAACAGACTCAGGCTGCGCGCGCCCAGCGGCGCCCCCTTGTTCAGCGAGCCCTGGAACTGGAAATAGCCTTCCTCGACCTGGCCTGCGCGAATCGCCGTCTTCAACCAGTGATCGAGTTCCGCACTCATGCCGGTTGAAAGGCTCGGCAGGTACTTCTCGGTATAGGCCGCATCGCCATCACTCAGGCCGACGCGCAGATCCATGTAGTCTTCAGCCTCGGGATCGCGCAGCAGGCGAATCAGCATGTCGCCGGCGATCTGTCCCTCTTCACCATCGATGCGTATGTAGGGGCTGCGCAGGGTCAGGCCGGTTTCGCTCCAGTCCCAGCTCAAGCGCGCCTGAGCATGGCGATAGCGCCAGGGCTTGGGAAACAGCTGGTCAAAATGCAGGGCGAAGTCCTCGGCATTCAGGCGCAACTCGCCCTTGAACATGTTGCCCGAGGCGCTGCCGCTGACATTCTCGGCTGCGGGCGCCCCCTGATAGGCCTGGATACCCACCTTGTTCAGATTGGCGGCAAACTGCAGGCGCTCGGCGCCCTCCCGCTGCGGGTAATAGTCGAGCAACAGGTTGCTCACCGCGCCGACCGGGGCCAGCGCAACCAGTACCTCGCGGGCATGGTCGGGCATTGGCACCAGCGCCTCCACCAGTGGCGCCCAGGCAGCGAGATCGAGACGATCGGCCGACAACACCCAGCGCTCGTCGGCCTCGCCGACTTCGGTCTGCCTCAGGTTCAAGTGCAGCTCGCCGATGCGCCGTTCGCCATGGGTCAGGGCCAGGGAGTCGATCTGCGCACGCACGCCCTGCCTGCCCCGGTCGAAGAAGGCGTTGAAAGCCACATCCTTCAAGGTCACGGGCGCTTGCCGGGCCTGACCGCCAACCAGCTCGGGGGCATGCAGGCGCACGGCTCCCTTGCGCAGAGCCAGTCCGCGCCCTTCCAGCCAAAGCTCACCGCCGGCCTGCAGGTGCTGCACCCGCCAGTCGCCGAACAGTGATTTCGGCAGCCAGGTTGCCCAGTCACTCTGCGGCAGGCTCAGATAAAGTTGCGACTCGGCCTCGCGCCAGGTCTCCGGCTGCATGCGCGTACGCAGGTTCAGCGCCACCGGTTGGCCGTCGGGCAGCAGCAGGCGGCCATCGAGACGCTGACTGTTGCTGCCGTAACGCAGGCTCAGGTTGACGTAGCTGAGCAGCAGCGGTTCCCGCTCGAGCGGCTGAACCACCACACGGCTGTCGAGCAGGCTGATGCGATGCACGACCTGCAGTTGCTTCAGCAGCTGCTGGACATCCGGTGCGGGGCCTTCGCGTCGTGGCAACCCCTGCAAATGCCAGTTGCCTTCGGCGGTCTGCTGCACGTTCAGTTGCACACCGTCGAACTGCAGATGGGCGATACGTGGCTGGCGTGCCATCAGGCTCGCGCCCACGTCCGGCACCAGTTGCACACGCTCCAGGCTCAGGCCTTCACCTTCTTCATCGCCCAGACGCACATCATGTGCTACCAGCAGCGGCGCGAACCTCTGCCAGCGCCCCTCGAGACGGCCAATGCGTACCGGTACGCCCAGTTGCGCGCTGGCGCGATCCTCCAGTTCGAGGCGGTACTCAGCCACCAGCGGTACCAGTTCGCGCCCGAGGCTGACGTACAGCGCGGCCAGCACCAGCACGGCGGCACACAGCCCCAGCCCCCAGCGCAGCAGCGCCGAGAACAGACGCGCCAGTGCGCCCTCGGTGCCCGCCGGGCTCAGAGCAGCACCACGTCGTACTGTTCCTGGGAATACATGGTTTCCACCTGGAACTTGATGGTACGTCCGATAAAGGCTTCCAGATCGGCGACGTTGCCCGACTCCTCATCGAGCAGGCGATCGACCACCTTCTGATTGGCCAGCACGCGATAGCTTTCCGCCTGATAGGCGCGCGCCTCACGCAGAATCTCGCGGAAGATCTCGTAGCAGATGGTCTCGGCGGTCTTCAACTTGCCGCGACCCTGGCAGGCCGTGCAGGGCTCGCAAAGGATCTGTTCGAGACTCTCGCGGGTGCGCTTGCGGGTCATCTGCACCAGGCCGAGCTCGGTGATGCCGATGATGTTGGTCTTGGCATGGTCACGCTCGAGCTGTTTCTCCAGAGTGCGCAGGACCTGGCGCTGATGCTCTTCATCTTCCATGTCGATGAAGTCGATGATGATGATGCCACCCAGGTTGCGCAGACGCAGCTGGCGGGCAATGGCGGTGGCCGCCTCCAGATTGGTCTTGAAGATGGTCTCTTCCAGGGTGCGATGACCGACGAAGGCGCCGGTATTGACGTCGATGGTGCTCATCGCCTCGGCCGGGTCCACCACCAGATAGCCACCGGACTTGAGCGGCACCTTGCGCTCCAGCGCACGCTGGATTTCATCCTCGACACCGTACAGATCGAAGATCGGCCGTTCCCCCGGGTAATGCTCCAGACGATCGGCAATTTCCGGCATCAGCTCGGCGACGAACTGGGTGATCTTCTGAAAGGTTTCCCGCGAGTCCACACGAATCTTCTCGGTACGCAGGCTGACCAGGTCACGCAGGGTGCGCAACGCCAGGGACAGATCCTCGTAGATCACCACCGGCGCCTTGGCATTCTGGATCTGCGTGCCGATCTGATCCCACAGGCGACGCAGATAACGGATGTCGATCAGAATTTCATCGGCACCTGCCCCCTCGGCAGCGGTGCGCAGAATAAAGCCACCGGCTTCCTCGATGCCCTCGGCGGCCACGCAATCGGCCACCACCTGCTTGAGGCGGTCACGTTCGGCTTCATCTTCGATCTTCAGGGAAATGCCGACATGGCTGGTACGCGGCATGTACACCAGGTAGCGCGACGGGATCGACAGCTGAGTGGTCAGCCGCGCACCCTTGCTGCCAATGGGATCCTTGGTGACCTGCACCACCAGGCTCTGTCCCTCGTGCACCAGCGCGCTGATCGGCTCCACCGCGGCACCTTCGCGGGTGGAAATTTCCGAAGCATGGATGAAGGCTGCGCGCTCCAGGCCGATATCGACGAAGGCCGCCTGCATGCCGGGCAGAACGCGAACGACCTTGCCCTTGTAGATGTTGCCGACGATGCCGCGCTTCTGCGTGCGTTCGACGTGCACTTCCTGCAGTACGCCGTTTTCCACCACGGCCACGCGCGACTCCATCGGCGTGATATTGATCAGAATCTCTTCGCTCATGCATCCATCCTGGTGATCATGCCGGCCGGGCCACTACCCCGTCCCGCGGACTCAAGCTTTCAACCCCCCCACCGGCGTTGCCGTCGCCAGGCCCTAGAGGTGCCCTCGCGCCGGCAGCTGCCAACAGGCAATACCGAATTCGCCGAGTAGCTCGGCTGTTTCGCACAGAGGCAGGCCGACCACCGCCGAATAGCTGCCCCGCAACTGGTTGACGAACACGGCCGCCAACCCCTGGATACCATAACTGCCCGCCTTGTCACATGGTTCGCCGCTGGCCCAGTAGGCCTCGATTTCCGCGTCGCTGATGGCGCGGAAGCTCACCTCGCTGCTGACCACGCGAGCCGCCTCGCGCCCACCACCGACCAGCGCCACGGCTGTCAGCACCTCATGACTGCGCCCCGACAGGGCTCGCAGCATGGCGCGCGACTCGGCGAAATCCGCCGGCTTGCCAAGAATGCGCCCATCCAGCACCACAGCGGTATCGGCGCCCAGCACCACCGCATCGGCAGGCTCGCCCAAGGCACGCAGACCGGCACGCGCCTTTTCCCGCGCCAGACGCTCTACATAGGCAGCTGGCGGCTCGTCTGGCAACGGATTTTCATCTATCGAGGCGATTTGCGTGACGCATGGCACAGCAATCTGGGCCAGCAATTCACGGCGACGGGGCGAGGCGGAGGCCAGAAACAGCTCGGCCATGCGGGTATCTCCCTTGGCGAACCGCGGCAGGGCGTACGCCAGGCCGCGTTTAATTGACGTTGAGGCGCAGGTGCAGACCACGCAGGATGGTGCAGACCCAGGGCCACAGCAGAGCGCTGACCAGCGCCGGCAAGATGAAGGCCAGGGTCGGCGGACGGCTGCCGGTCAGGGCGTTGAGCCACAGCTGCACCAGCTGGGCGAGGCCGAACACCACCATCAGCACCATGCTCTGCTGCCACATGGGGAACATGCGCAGGCGCTGGTGCAGGCTCAGCACCAGGAAGGTGATCAGGGTAAGGATCAGCGCGTTCTGCCCGAGCAGCGTGCCGAACAGCACGTCCTGCGCCAACCCGAGCACCCAGGCCGTGGTCAGGCCGACACGGTGCGGCAGGGCCAGCACCCAGTAGGTGAGAATCAGGGCGACCCATAGCGGACGGCCGATCTGCATGAACTCGAGCAGCGGCGCAACGCTGAGCAGCAGCGCGAAGGCCAGGCTCAGCCAGATCACCCAACCGTTACGTGACGTTACGCCGACCATCAGTTCGCCTCCTGTGCGGGAGCATCCGCGGCTGCGGCGGGAGGCGCCTGCTGCTCATCCTCCGCCTGCTCGGCCTGGCGATCGGCCGCTTCCTGCGCCTCGGCCGAATCCGCGGCGCGCTGCTCGGGGCTGCGACGATCAGAGAACACCAGCAGCAGATGACGACTGCGATTGAGCGCCGCGGTTGGCGTGGCGCGAACGATGGCGAACGGCTGGCCGGAATCGTGAATGACTTCCTTGACCGTGGCCACCGGGTAGCCCGCCGGGAAGCGCTGGCCCATGCCGGAACTCACCAGCAGATCGCCTTCCTTGATATCGGCGGTATCGGCGACGTGGCGAAGCTCCAGGCTCTCCGGATTGCCTGTGCCGACCGCGATGGCGCGCAGGCCGTTGCGGTTGACCTGCACCGGAATGCTGTGGGTGTTGTCGGTCAGCAGCAGCACGCGCGAGGTGTACGGCATGACCTCCACCACCTGCCCCATCAGGCCGCGCGCATCGAGCACCGGCTGTCCGATGAACACGCAGTTCTTTCTGTTCTCGTCAACGCAGTCCTTCTCGCCCTTGTCGATCAGGATGCGATGAGTATAGGGGTTGGGGTCGACACCGATCAGTTCGCTGACCAGCACTTCCTCGTCCACCAGCGCTGCGGAGTTGAGCAGCTCGCGCAGGCGCACGTTCTGCTCGGTCAGGGTCGCCAGTTTCTGCAGGCGGCGCTGCAGCAGCAGAGCTTCGGCCTTGAGCTTCTCGTTCTCGGCCATCAGCTCGCTGCGCGAGGAAATCTGCTGGGTCGCACCTTCCCAGGCACGCACGGGCAGTTCGGCCACTTCGTACAGCGGCGTCAACACCATACCCATCAGACTGCGCACGGGCTTGAGCGTATCGAAGCGGGCATCGGCCACCATCAGCACTGCCGACAGCACGGCAAATACCAGCATTCGAATGCCCAGCGAGGGACCTTTGGCGAAGAGCGGCTTAATGGGCTGCTCCTTGTGCGCCGCGAGGGCGAAAAGCGCGCGAATTCATGCGAAGGGCAAACCGGTCAAACGAAGAGTGGGCCGAGTGTACTGCAATGCTCGAATATGCGCGTGCCGCCCGGAGGCGGCACGGCGGACACGCGGGGTGAACCTTACTCGGTGGAGAGCAGGTCCATGGCGTGGCGATCCATCATTTCCAGGGCCTTGCCGCCGCCACGGGCGACGCAGGTCAGCGGGTCTTCAGCGACGATCACCGGCAGGCCGGTTTCCTGCGAGAGCAGCTTGTCCAGGTCACGCAGCAGTGCGCCACCACCGGTCAGCACCAGGCCGCGCTCGGCAATGTCCGAGGCCAGCTCGGGCGGCGACTGCTCCAGTGCGCTCTTGACCGCCTGGACGATGGTCGCCAGGGACTCCTGCAGCGCTTCGAGCACTTCGTTGGAGTTCAGGGTGAAGCTGCGCGGTACGCCTTCGGCCAGGTTGCGGCCGCGTACGTCGACTTCACGGATTTCGCCACCCGGGTAGGCGGTGCCGATTTCCTGCTTGATGCGCTCGGCGGTGCCTTCACCGATCAGCGAGCCGTAGTTGCGGCGCACGTAGGTGATGATGGCTTCGTCGAAACGGTCGCCGCCGACGCGAACGGACTCGGCATAGACCACACCGTTCAGCGAGATCAGGGCGATCTCGGTGGTACCACCACCGATGTCGACGACCATCGAGCCGCGGGCCTCTTCGACCGGCAGGCCGGCACCGATGGCAGCGGCCATCGGCTCTTCGATCAGGAACACTTCACGGGCACCGGCGCCCAGGGCCGATTCACGGATGGCGCGACGCTCGACCTGGGTCGATTTGCACGGTACGCAGATCAGCACGCGCGGCGACGGCTGCAGGAAGCTGTTCTCGTGAACCTTGTTGATGAAGTACTGCAGCATCTTCTCGCAGACGCTGAAGTCGGCGATCACGCCGTCCTTCATCGGACGAATTGCGGAAATGTTACCGGGTGTACGGCCGAGCATGCGCTTGGCCTCGGTGCCAACGGCAACGACACTCTTCTGGTTGCCGTGGGTACGAATAGCGACCACAGACGGCTCATTCAGGACGATACCGCGCTCGCGCACATAAATAAGGGTATTGGCAGTGCCCAGGTCGATCGACAGATCACTGGAAAACATGCCACGCAGTTTCTTGAACATTAGGAAGGGACCCTAGGCAACGCGTGGGTGAAGGCCAGGCGCGCAAAACGCGCAGGTAAAAAGTGCGGCAAACTCTAACAACGGCAGGGATTTTGAGCAAGGCGGCAATATGGTAGATTGCCTGTTTTTCCGGGCCTTGTAGCTGCACATCGCGGCCTTTGACCGCTGGCTCGCGACATCCGTTCCCTGCATGCCCTCTCTGTCACACTTCCACTGGAGAACCCCCCGATGGCGCTTGAACGCTCCGAGGTGGAAAAAATCGCCCACCTGGCCCGCCTGGGTCTGAACGAAGGCGATATTCCGCAAACCACCGAGACCCTGAACAACATCCTCGGCCTGATCGACCAGATGCAGGCCGTCGATACCCAGGGCATCGAACCCCTGGCCCACCCGCTGGAAGCGACCCAGCGCCTGCGCGCCGACGTGGTCACCGAGAGCAACCAGCGTGACGCCTACCAGGCCATCGCCCCGGCCGTGGAAAACGGCCTGTACCTCGTGCCAAAAGTCATCGAATAAAGGAAAGGGCCCGACATGCATCAATTGACCCTGGCCGAGATCGCCCGCGGCCTCGCCGACAAGCAATTCTCTGCAGAAGAACTGAGCCGCAGCCTGCTGGCGCGTATCGCGCAGCTCGACCCGCAGCTCAACAGCTTCATTACCGTCACCGAAGACCTGGCCCTTGAGCAGGCCAGGGCCGCCGACGCCCGTCGCGCAGCCGGCGAGAATGGCGCCCTGCTCGGCGCCCCGATCGCCCACAAGGACCTGTTCTGCACCAATGGCGTGCTGACGTCCTGCGCTTCGAAGATCCTCACCGGCTTCAAGGCGCCCTACGACGCCACCGTGGTCGAAAAACTCAAGAACGCAGGCACCGTGACCCTCGGCAAGCTGAACATGGACGAGTTCGCCATGGGCTCGGCCAACGAATCCAGTCACTACGGCCCGGTCAAGAACCCCTGGGACACCAGCCGCGTACCCGGCGGCTCCTCGGGCGGCAGCGCCGCGGCCGTGGCCGCGCGCCTGATTCCGGCCGCCACCGGCACCGACACCGGCGGTTCGATCCGTCAGCCGGCGGCGCTGACCAACCTCACCGGGATCAAGCCGACCTACGGCCGCGTATCGCGCTGGGGCATGATCGCCTACGCCTCCAGCCTCGACCAGGGCGGCCCGCTGGCCCGCACCGCCGAGGACTGCGCCCTGCTGCTCGGCGCCATGGCTGGTTTCGATGCCAAGGATTCCACCAGCGTCGACCAGCCGGTCGATGACTATCTGGCCGCCCTTACTCAGCCGCTGGCCGGCCTGCGCATCGGTCTGCCCAAGGAATACTTTGGCGCCGGCCTCGATGCCCGCATCGGCGAGAAGGTGCTGGCGGTGGTCGAGGAGCTGAAGAAGCTCGGCGCCACGGTGAAGGACATCTCGCTGCCGAACATGCAGCACGCCATTCCAGCCTACTACGTGATCGCCCCGGCCGAAGCCAGCTCCAACCTGTCACGCTTCGACGGCGTGCGTTTCGGCTATCGCTGCGAGAATCCGGTCAACCTCGAAGACCTGTACAAGCGCTCGCGCGGTGAAGGCTTCGGTGCGGAGGTAAAACGCCGCATCATGGTCGGCACCTATGCGCTGTCTGCCGGTTACTACGACGCCTACTACATCAAGGCCCAGCAGATCCGCCGACTGATCAAGAACGACTTCGTCAGCGCCTTCAAGGACGTCGACGTGATCCTCGGCCCGACCACGCCGAACCTGGCCTGGAAAATCGGCGAGAAAGGTGGCGACCCGGTGTCGGCCTACCTCGAGGACATCTACACCATTACCGCCAACCTCGCCGGCATCCCCGGCCTGTCGATGCCGGCCGGCTTCGTCGATGGCCTGCCGGTGGGCGTGCAGTTGCTCGGCAACTACTTCCAGGAAGGTCGCCTGCTGAACATCGCGCATCAGTACCAGCAGGTCACTGACTGGCATCAACAGGCACCGAGCGGCTTCTGAGGACGACACACATGCAATGGGAAACAGTGATCGGGCTCGAGATCCACGCTCAGCTCAGCACCCAATCGAAGATTTTCTCGGCCAGCGCCACCAGCTTCGGCGCCGAGCCCAACACCCAGGCCAGCCTGATCGACCTCGGCATGCCCGGCACCCTGCCGGTGCTCAACGCCGAAGCCGTACGCATGGCCTGCAAGTTCGGCCTGGCCATCGATGCCGAGATCGGCGCGCGTAACATCTTTGCGCGCAAGAACTACTTCTACCCCGACCTGCCCAAGGGTTACCAGACCAGCCAGATGGATCACCCCATCGTCGGCAAGGGTCATCTGGACATCACCCTGGAAGACGGCACCGTCAAGCGCATCGGTATCACCCGCGCGCACCTGGAAGAGGATGCCGGCAAGAGCCTACACGAAGACTTCCACGGCATGAGTGGCATCGACCTCAACCGCGCCGGCACCCCGCTGCTGGAAATCGTCTCCGAGCCAGACATTCGCAGCGCCAAGGAGGCCGTGGCCTACGTCAAGGCGATCCACGCGCTGGTGCGTTACCTGGGCATCTGCGACGGCAACATGGCCGAAGGCTCGCTGCGCTGCGACTGCAACGTCTCGGTGCGCCCGAAGGGCCAGGCCGAGTTCGGCACCCGCGCCGAGATCAAGAACGTCAACTCCTTCCGCTTCATCGAGAAGGCCATCAACCACGAGATCCAGCGTCAGATCGACCTGATCGAGGATGGCGGCAAGGTCATACAGGAAACCCGCCTGTACGACCCGAACAAGGACGAAACCCGCTCCATGCGTGGCAAGGAAGAAGCCAACGACTACCGTTACTTCCCCTGCCCCGACCTGCTGCCGGTGGTGATCGAGCAGAGTTTTCTCGACGAGGTGCGCAGCCAGCTGCCGGAACTGCCGACGCAGAAGCGCGAGCGTTTCCAGAGCCAGTACGGCCTGTCCAGCTATGACGCCAGCGTTTTGAGCGCCAGCCGCGAGATGGCCGAATACTTCGAGGAAGTGGCCAAGGTCTGCGGCGACGCCAAGCTGGCAGCCAACTGGGTGATGGGCGAGCTGTCCAGCCTGCTCAACAAGGAAGGCCTGGAGATCGAGCAGTCGCCGGTTTCCGCCGAGCACCTGGGCGGCATGATCCTGCGCATCAAGGACAACACCATCAGCGGCAAGATCGCCAAGATGGTGTTCGAGGCCATGGCCGCCGGTGAAGGCAGCGCCGACGCGATCATCGAGAGCAAGGGCCTCAAGCAGGTCACCGACAGCGGCGCGATCGAGAAGATGCTCGACGAGGTACTGGCGGCCAATGCCGAGCAGGTCGAGCAGTATCGCGCCAGCGACGAGGCCAAGCGTGGCAAGATGTTCGGCTTCTTCGTCGGTCAGGCCATGAAAGCCTCCAAGGGCAAGGCCAACCCGGGGCAAGTGAACGAACTGCTCAAGAAAAAGCTCGAAGGCTGAGCCGGTCCGGCTCGCCTGCTAGTGAAGAACGCCGGGCTCGCCCGGCGTTTTTCATGGAGACAGCCAAGATGAATATCCATACCCCGAATGCAATCCGGGAATGTTTGCCCCCCCGAATCGCAAGCGGATTGCGCGGCTATGCCCTGTTCGGCGCCCTGGCATTGCTTGCCGGTTGCTCCACCCTTGGCGGCGGAGCAGGCAACAGCGAAAGCGGCAAGGCGTCCTACTACGGAGATCGTCACCACGGCCAGCGTACCGCCAGCGGCGAACGCTTCGATCAGAACGCACTGACCGCTGCGCATCGTACCCTGCCGTTCGGCACCCGGGTGCGGGTGACCAACCTGAACAATGAACGCAGTGTCGTGGTGCGCATCAATGACCGCGGGCCGTTCGTACGAGGTCGCGTGATCGACGTTTCGCGTGCCGCCGCGCTGCAGTTGGACATGCTCCGTGCAGGTGTGGTGCCGGTACGGATCGAGGCGCTGGACTGACGAACAGTAACCAATAAACACCTTTCAACCGCATCTGGCGGCGCAAGAAGCCAGCACGACATTAGCCGCACTTTTTTTCGGAGCAACGCTGCAATGACCCTGATGACCTATGTCTACCTCATCGCCGGCCTGGTGCTGCTGGTGGCCGGCGCCGAAGTGCTGGTGCGTGGCGCGGCCAAGCTGGCCGCACAGTTCGGAATTCCACCACTGGTGATCGGCCTGACCGTAGTGGCCTTCGGCACCAGCGCGCCGGAAACCGCCGTCAGCGTGCAATCAGCCCTCAATGGTAGCGGCGACCTGGCCATCGGTAACGTGGTCGGCAGCAACATTGCCAACGTCCTGCTGATCCTCGGCGTGACGGCGCTGGTCGCACCGCTGATCGTATCGCGTCAGCTGATTCGCCTCGATGTGCCGATCATGATCGGCGCCAGTCTGCTCACCTTCGGCCTGGCCTGGGATGGCGAGCTCAGCCGCCTCGACGGCGCACTACTGTTCAGCGGCATTCTGCTGTACACCGCTTTCCTGATTTACAGCGCACGCAAGGACAAGGGCGGCGATGACGACGAGTTTGCCAAGGAGTTCGGCCTCCACGAACAACCCAAACCCTATGCCTGGGCGATCAATCTGGGGCTGATCGTCATCGGCCTGGTGCTGCTGGTGGTGGGTTCGAATTTCCTTGTGGAAGGCGCCGTACAACTGGCACGTGCGCTGGGTCTCTCGGAGCTGGTGATCGGCCTGACCGTAGTTGCGGTGGGCACTTCGCTGCCGGAGCTGGCCACCTCGATCATCGCGGCCTTCAAGGGCGAGCGCGATATCGCCGTCGGCAACATCGTCGGCAGCAACATCTTCAATCTGCTCTGCGTGCTGGGCCTGGCCTCGCTGGTCTCGCCGGCAGCCATTCCGGTCGCAGCCAATGCGCTGGCCTTCGATTTCCCGGTAATGATCGCTGTGGCGGTTGCCTGCCTGCCGATCTTCTTCAGCGGCTATCGCATCAACCGCTGGGAGGGCCTGCTGTTTCTCGCCTACTACGTGGCCTACACCCTTTATCTGGTGCTGTTCAGCACCGGCCGGCCACAGGCCGAGATCTTCGGCACCGCCATGATCGGCTATGCTCTGCCGCTCACCGCCATCACCCTGGTGGTCATCGCCGGGCGTGCCTGGCAAAAACAACGCGGCCAAGAGGTATAAACATGAACGAGAACCACGACCGTGGCCTGCAGGTACGCCGTGAGGTGATGGGCGATGCCTTCGTCGACCGGGCACTGGGCAACGCGACCGAGTTCACCCAGCCGCTCCAGGACTTCGTCAACGAGCACGCCTGGGGCGGTGTGTGGACACGCAGTGGCCTGCCACGCGCGACCCGCAGTCTGATCACCCTCGCCACATTGACCGCGCTGAAATGCCCGCAGGAACTCAAGGGTCACGTGCGCGGCGCGTTGAACAATGGCTGCACCGTCGAGGAAATCCGCGAAACCCTGCTGCACTGCGCCGTGTATGCAGGCGTGCCAGCCTGCATCGATGCCTTTCGCGCAGCGCAGGAAGTGATCGAGGATTATCAGCGCAACAGCTGAGGCGCCTGAGCCTGCCGACGTATATCCCGCGGCAGGCTATTCAGGAGTCAGATCCAACCGCCCCACTGCAACAGCAGCAGGCCGACATTGGTAGTCACCACCGCAGCCAGCGTGGTGATGACGATAATGGCCGCCGCCAGCTCGTGATTGGCGCCCACCGCACGGGCCATGACGAAGCTCGCCGCCGCCGTCGGGCTGGCGAAGTACAAAAAGAGGATCGCCAGGTCCGCGCCGCGAAAGCCGCACAGCCAGGCACCGACAGTGCTCAGCAAAGGCAGCCAGACCATTTTCATCATGCCCGAGCCGACGGCGGTACCGCTGCTGCGATGCAGCGACGCCAGGCTCAGGGTGCCACCGATGCAGATCAGCGCCAGCGGCAGGGTCATCTGCGCGAAATACTCGGCCGAGGTCAGAAACCACTGCGGCAGCGGAATCTTCCAGTAGGCGAAAGGAACCGCCAGCAACACACCGATGATCATCGGATTGCTCACGATGCTGCGTGCAATGGCTTTGGCACCGGGCTTGGCACCAGGGCTGTAGATGGCCAGCACCACAGCCGAGAGCGCGTTGTAGCAGAGGATGACCAGCGCAGCGAGCAGCGAACCGACCGACAGGCCGTAATCACCGTACATGCTGGTGGCGAGTGCCAGACCAATAATGCCGTTATTGCCACGAAAGGCGCCCTGGGTATAGATGCCACGATCTTCGAATGGCACCCGCCAGATCGCCCAGGCCCAGGCCACGAAGAACGAGGCCACGGTGGCGAGGAAGAAGTAGGTCAGCAGCTGCGGCTGCAGGGCCGCGTCCAGGTCCGCCTTGACCACGCCAAGAAACAGCAGGGCGGGCATGGTGCCGCGAAACACCAGGCTGGAGGCTGTATCGATGAAGGGCGTGTCGATCCAGCGTACACGCTTGAGTACCACGCCGAGAAACAGCATGGCGAACACGGGCGCAGTGATGGCGAGGGTTTGTGCAGCGATGGCGAACATGACCAAACCAGCAGGTTGTATGACGACCTATGTTAGCTGGCTAAGCATTTATCCGCCATGGGCAAAACAGGTTCAGCGTGAAAGAACGGGCTTTGGCCATCCCGGCCCGAGCCCGCTCCGGTATTTCAGCGTCGAACCGGACGCTTCTGCAGCTTGCGCTGCAAGGTGCGACGGTGCATGCCCAGCGCACGTGCAGTGGCGGAGATGTTGCCCTCGTGCTCGGCCAGTACGCGCTGGATGTGCTCCCATTGCAGGCGATCCACCGACATCGGGTTCTCCGGAACCAGGCTGTCGAGATCGGCGTGCTCGGAAAGCAGTGCGGTGAGCACGTCGTCGGCATCGGCCGGCTTGCACAGGTAGTTGGCCGCGCCGCGCTTGATGGCTTCAACCGCGGTGGCGATGCTGGAATAGCCGGTGAGGATCACCACGCGCATCTCGGCGTCCAGCTCGAGCAGCTTGGGCAACAGCACCAGGCCGGAGTCGCCTTCCATCTTCAGATCGACCACGGCGTAATCCGGCAGATCATCCTTGGCCAGGGCCAGGCCTTCTTCGGCGCTGGATGCGGTAGACACGCGCAGGCCGCGGCGACTCATGGCACGCGCCATCACGCGAGTGAAGGTAGGATCGTCGTCCACAAGCAGCAGATGCGGCTGCTCTTCGCCTTCGAACAGGGATTCTTCGCTCATGCTTGGTTTCCTAATCAGGCCACGCCATAGGCTCGCGGCAACTTCAGTTCGGTGAGGGTGCCGCCCTCTTCATGGTTATACAACTTAACCGTGCCACCGGCACGGGTCACGCTGGCCTGGCTGAGGAACAGTCCCAGACCGAAGCCCTTGCCCTTGGTAGTGAAGAAAGGCCGTCCCAGCTGCTCGGCGATCGCCAGCGGCACGCCGACGCCATGATCGCGAATGCTCAGACGCAGCCACTGGTGGTCCCAGTCCAGGCGGATGTCGAGTTTGTCCGGACAGGCATCGGCAGCGTTGTTGAGCAGGTTGAGCAGCGCCTGGGTGAGGTCGGCCGGCGGCATCACGCGCGGCGGCGTGCCACGCCCCAGACACTGGTAGCGGTAGCTGGCCTCGGGGCGCATCAGATGCCAGCGATTGAGGGTGGTTTCCAGCCACTCCACGCAGGACTGCTCGATGACCGCCTGACGCCGGTCGTTCTCGGCAGCGCGCACCAGTTGCTGCAGGGTGTACTTGCACAGCTTGACCTGCTCCTGCAGCAGCGCCAGATCGTCCTGCAGCGCGGGCGTGTCGCGGTATTCCTGGCGCAGTTCCTTGAGCAGCACGCTCATGGTGCCCAGCGGCGTGCCCAGCTCGTGCGCAGCGCCGGCAGCTTGGGTAGCCACGGCCAGCAACTGCTGATCGCGCAGGCTTTCCTCGCGCCGCTCGGCACGCAGCTCGTCCTGACGGCGCAGTTCCTCGGCCATCTTGGCAACGAAGAAGGTGATTAGCGCCGCCGCCAGGGCGAAGCTCAGCCACATGCCGTAGACCAGCAGGCTCTCGCGGGCGGCGGGCAGTTCGAGCGGATGCGTCCACACCAGCAGCAGGGTGTACCCCGCCAGCGCCAGGCCGGACAGCACGATGGTGAACAGCCAGGGCAGCGTTGCCGCGGCGATGGTCAGCGGCACCAGATAATAGGAAACGAATGGGTTGGTCGAACCGCCCGAGTAATACAGCAGCACACTGTGAATGATCAGGTCGCAGCCCAGCTGCACCGCGTACTCGACTTCGGTCACGGGCCAGGGACCGCGCAGACGCAGCGCCGTGCCCAGGCACAACAGCAGAGAAACGCCAAGGGTGACCGAGAGCTGCAACCAGGGCAGCGGTATCATGCCCGACTTGTAGGCAAGCCCGACCGAGCCGGCCTGAGCGGCCAGCACCAGCATGCGGATGAGGGTCAGGCGCCAGAGATTCTGGCGGCTGGCAGAGAGTAACTGCACGGGTTCGAGCATGGCGACTCCAATTGATGGCAGCGAGTATAACCAAGCCTGGCGCGGCCTTCCGCCGCTGCGGCAACCGGACGCACAGGGTTCTTGCCTCAGCGCATGGAAAAAAATCAAAGCTGCTTAACCCGAATGCGCACGCGCGTTCGTCTAACCTCGGGAAACGGCCATCGAGGCCACTGAAAAAGGAACTGCTCATGCGCACCATGCCCCGTATCGCCTCCGCCCTCGCCCTGACCATCGCCAGCCTGGCCAGCACCGGCCTGCTGGCCGACGAGGCACGCTACAACCAGATCGCCCTGCGCGCCGAGGTGAACCAGGAGGTCGCCCACGACCTGATGCACGTCACCCTGTATACCGAAGCGCAGAATGCCGACCCGGCCAAGCTGGCTGCGGAAATCACCAACACCCTGAACCAGACCCTGGAGCAGGTACGCAAGGTTCGCGGCGTTTCGGTCAAGCTGGGCAGCCGCCACAGCTACCCGGTGTACGACGACAAGGGGCAGAAGATCACCGCCTGGCGCGAACGCGCCGAAGTACGCCTGGAAAGCGCCGACTTCGCCCGCCTGTCCGCACTGACCGGCGACCTGCTGCAGAAGATGAAGATGGGCGGCATGGATTTCAGCATCGCCACCGACACCCGCAAGACCCGCGAGGACGCCATGCTCAAGGATGCCGTCAACGCGTTCAAGGCGCGCGCCCAGCTGGCCACCGAAGCACTGGGCGGCAAGGGCTACAAGCTGGTCAGCCTGAATCTCAACACCGGCGGATTCCAGCCGCCGATGGCCATGCGCAGCTTCGAAGCCAAGGGCATGGCGATGATGGACGCAGCGCCCACGCCGCAGATCGAAGCCGGCACCAGCCAGGTCACGGTCAGCGCCGATGGCGTCATCGAAGTGCAGATGCCCTGATCCCTGCCCCGCAACGAAGCCACGCCGTTATCGGCAGATAACGGCGTTTCGCCATCTTTTCCCGACCAAATTTCAGAAATGCGACAGCAAGTTACACCGCTGTAGCGCTAACCATTTTCCGCGCCACGTAGCGCTTGCCTCGGGCACAAGGCCTGCATAGTTTCGCTGGTGGTCTCCATAAGAGGCTCCTCAAGGATCACAACCACAACAACGATGAGGTCAAGATGCGCAAGAACGCCATTATCCAGGCTTTGCTTACCGCTGGGCTGATCGCCAGCGCCCCCCTCGCCAGCGCCGCCAACCTGGTGTTCTGCTCCGAGGGCAGCCCCGCCGGCTTCGATCCCGGCCTGTACACCACCGGCACCGATTTCGACGCCGCAGCCGAAACCGTGTTCAACCGCCTGACCCAGTTCGAGCGCGGCGGCACCAAGGTCGAGCCAGGTCTGGCGGAAAGCTGGGACGTGTCCGAGGACGGCCTGATCTACACCTTCAAGCTGCGCTCCGGGGTGAAATTCCACACCACCGAGTACTTCAAGCCCAGCCGCGAGTTCAACGCCGACGACGTGCTGTTCACCTTCGAACGCATGCTCGACAAGAACCACCCCTTCCGCAAGGCGTACCCCACCGAATTCCCCTATTTCACCGACATGGGCATGGACAGCAATATCGCCAAGCTGGAGAAGCTGGACGACCATACCGTGCGCTTCACCCTCAACGAAGTGGACGCCGCCTTCGTGCAGAACCTGGCGATGAGCTTTGCCTCGATCCAGTCCGCCGAATATGCCGACCAGTTGCTCAAGGCCGGCAAGGCCGCCGACATCAACCAGAAGCCCGTCGGCACCGGCCCCTTCGTGTTCAGCCGTTACCAGAAGGACGCGGTGATCCGTTACAAGGGCAACAAGGACTACTGGAAACCGGACGATGTGAAGATCGACAACCTGATCTTCGCCATCAACACGGATTCGTCGGTACGCATGCAGAAGCTCAAGGCCGGTGAATGCCACGTGACTCTGTTCCCGCGGCCGGCCGACATCGAGTCGCTGCAGAAGGACGCCAAGCTGCAGATGCCCGAGCAGGCCGGCTTCAACGTCGGCTACATCGCCTACAACGTCACCCACCCGCCGTTCGACAAGCTGGAAGTGCGCCAGGCGCTGGACATGGCGGTGAACAAGCAGGCCATTCTCGACGCCGTATACCAGAACGCCGGTCAGCTGGCCGTGAACGGCATGCCGCCGACCCAGTGGTCCTATAACGAGGAGATCAAGGACCCGGCCTTCGATCCGGAGAAGGCCAGGGAGCTGCTCAACGCCGCCGGGGTCAAGGAAGGCACCGAAATCACCCTGTGGGCCATGCCGGTGCAGCGTCCGTACAACCCCAACGCCAAGCAGATCGCCGAAATGCTGCAGGCCGACTGGGCCAAGATCGGCATCAAGGCACGCATCGTCAGCTACGAGTGGGGCGAGTACCTCAAGCGCGCCAAGGCCGGCGAGCACGATGCCATGCTGATCGGCTGGAGCGGTGACAACGGTGACCCGGACAACTGGCTCGGCACCCTCTATGGTTGCGATGCGGTGGACGGCAACAACTTCTCCAAATGGTGCTTCGAGGACTACGACAAACTGGTCAAGGCCGCCAAGCGCACCACCGATGTGGCCGAACGCACCGAGCTGTACAAGCAGGCACAGGTGATCCTCAAGCGCGAGGTGCCGATCACCCCGCTGGCGCACTCCACCGTGTACCAGCCGATGCGCAAGGAAGTGCAGGACTTCCGCATCAGCCCGTTCGGCATCAACTCCTTCTATGGTGTAAGCATCGGCAAGTGATGAAGGACGGCGCACCTCGCGGTGCGCCGTTTCCACCTGGATAGGAGTGCCCATGTCTTCCATGCCCGTTAAGCGCGGCAGCCTGCTGCTCATCGCCTTGCTGTGCGTGCAGGTGCAGGCGGCGAGCGACCTGGTGGTCTGCAGTGAGGCCAGTCCGGAAGGTTTCGATATCGTCCAGTACACCGCGGCGACCACCGCCGATGCCAGCGCGGAAACCCTGTTCGAACGTCTGGTGGACTTCGCCCCCGGCAGCACAGAGATCGTTCCTTCACTGGCGCAGAGCTGGGACATCAGCGGCGACGGCCTGAACTACACCTTCACCCTGCGTCAGGGCGTGAAATTTCACGCCAACAAGGACTTCACGCCAGGCCGTGCATTCAACGCCGATGACGTGCTGTGGAGTTTCCAGCGTCAGCTCGACCCGACGCATCCCTGGCACAAGCTGTCGCTACGTGGTTTTCCCTATGCAGAAGCCATGGGCCTGGCGCAGCTGATCGAGCGCATCGAAAAGCTCGACGAGCATCGTGTGCGTTTCGTTCTCAAACATCCGGAGGCGCCCTTCCTGGCCAACCTGGCCATGGGCTTCGCCTCGATCTATTCGGCCGAATACGCCGAGCAGTTGCTGGCCGTCGGTAAACCCGAACGGCTGAACAACGCCCCCATCGGCACCGGCCCCTTCGTTTTCGAGCGCTACGCCAAGGACGCCCAGGTACGCTTTCGCGGCAACCCGGAATACTGGGGCGGCGCACCCGCGATCAAACGCCTGGTGCTGGCCATCACCCCCGAGCCCAACGTGCGCCAGCAACGCCTCAAGGCCGGCGACTGCCAGATCGCCCTCTACCCCCGACCAGTGGATATCCCGGCGCTCAAGGCCGAGCCGAAACTGCAGGTACTGGAGCTCGATTCGCTACTGACCGCCTATATCGGCATCAATACCCGTCACCCGCCGCTGGACGACGTACGCGTACGCCAGGCACTGAACCTGGCGTTCGACAAGGCCGCCTACATTCGCGCGCAGTATGGCGAGGACAATGCCACGCCCGCCGTGGCGCCCTACCCGGCCACGCTGTGGGGGCATGACGAGAGACTGCAGGACTGGCCGCACGATCCCGAACGGGCCCGCCAGTTGCTGGCCGAGGCCGGCCACGCCGACGGTTTCGCCTTGTCGATCTGGACCCGCCCAGGTGGCGGGCCGACCAACCCCAACCCCGGTATCGGCGCGCAGATGCTGCAGGCCGATCTCGCTGCCATCGGTATCCGCAGCGAAATTCGCGTGTTCGAGTGGGGTGAACTGATCAAGCGTGCCAAGAACGGCGAGCACGACCTGGTATTCATGGGCTGGGCCGGCGACAACGGCGACCCGGACAACTTCCTCACCCCCAATCTGTCCTGCGCGGCTGCCGAGAGCGGCGAGAATCAGGCCGGCTGGTGCAACAAGACCTTCGATGCGCTGATCACCCAGGCCCGTCGCGAGCCCGAGCAGAACGAACGCGCCGCGCTGTATCGCCAGGCGCTGGCGATCTTCCATGAGCAGGCGCCGTGGATCGCCCTGGCCCACCCCAAGCAGTTCGCCGCAATGCGCAGGGGTGTCGAAGGCTTCGTGCTCAGCCCGATGGGCTCGAACAACTTCGCCCGGGTGAAGCTGGAATGAACAGCCATAAACGTACCTATCGCCACCCTCACCCGAGTTCCGGAGCACATCCGGGTCACGACAGAATCAAAAAAGCGCCGGGCCATGTAGTCCGGTGCGCTTATCCCGCCAAGGAGTAGAACCGCCTGATGTTGTCATTCATCGCCAGACGCCTGGGACTTCTGATCCCCACTTTCTTCGGCGTCACCCTGCTGACCTTCGCGCTGATCCGTCTGATCCCCGGTGACCCGGTGGAAGTGATGATGGGCGAACGCCGCGTCGACCCCGAAATGCACGCCCAGGCCATGGAACGCCTGGGGCTGAACAAACCGCTGTACGCCCAGTATCTGGACTACATCGGCCAGCTCGCCAGCGGCAACCTGGGCGAGTCGCTGCGCTCGCGGGAAAGCGTGTGGAGCGAGTTTCTCACCCTGTTTCCCGCCACCGTCGAGCTGGCGCTGGCAGCCCTGCTGTTCGCCGGCACCCTGGGCCTGATCGCCGGAGTGGTCGCGGCGCTCAAGCGTGGCTCGCCGCTGGACCACGGCGTGATGGGCATCGCCCTGACCGGCTACTCGATGCCGATCTTCTGGTGGGGTCTGCTGCTGATCATGTTCTTCTCGGTGGGCCTCGGCTGGACACCGGTCTCAGGACGCATCGACCTGCTCTACGACATCGAGCCGGTCACCGGCTTCATGCTGATCGACACCCTGCTGTCCGACGAGGAAGGCGCCTTCGGCGATGCGCTGCGCCATCTGATCCTGCCGGCCATCGTGCTCGGCACCATTCCGCTGGCGGTGATCGCGCGGATGACCCGCTCGGCGATGCTCGAAGTGCTGCGCGAGGACTATATCCGCACGGCGCGGGCCAAGGGCCTGTCGCCAGCGCGGGTGGTGTTCGTGCACGGCCTGCGCAATGCACTGATCCCGGTACTGACCGTGTTCGGTCTGCAGGTCGGCACCCTGCTGGCCGGCGCGGTACTCACCGAAACCATCTTTTCCTGGCCCGGTATCGGCAAATGGCTGATCGAGGCCATTGGCGCGCGCGACTACCCGGTGGTGCAGAACGGCATCCTGCTGATCGCCTGCCTGGTGATCCTGGTCAACTTCACCGTGGATCTCCTCTATGGCCTGGCCAATCCACGCATTCGCCATCAGAAGTAGGGAAGGCGCAATGAAGAACAAAGCTACCAAATTCCAAGAGGGCACCATGCGCACAAATACCAAGTGCAGAAGAACGGTGCACACAGCTACTGCCGTGGAGGTTTGCCGATGACCGCCGCCAGCCTCGATCAGAGCCTGCTCTATCCCTCGCCGCTCAGGGAGTTCTGGCAGGCCTTCAGCCACAACAAGGGTTCTCTCGCCGGCCTGGCATTCATGCTGCTGATGGTGTTCTGCGCCCTGTTCGCCCCCTGGGTTGCGCCGCATGA
Source organism: Pseudomonas sp. Z8(2022) (assembly GCF_025837155.1). NCBI lineage: Bacteria > Pseudomonadati > Pseudomonadota > Gammaproteobacteria > Pseudomonadales > Pseudomonadaceae > Pseudomonas > Pseudomonas sp. Z8(2022). Next base: position 3,581,418 of record NZ_CP107549.1, read on the forward strand.
TCCCAGCGAGCAGTACCGCGACTTTCTGCTCACCCCGCCGGTATGGCTGGAAGGCGGGCAATGGCAGTTTCTGCTCGGCACCGACGAACTGGGCCGCGACCTGCTCTCGCGCCTGATCCATGGTGCCCGCCTGTCGCTGGTGATCGGCCTGGCCTCGGTGGTGCTGTCACTGATCCCGGGCATCCTGCTGGGCCTGGCCGCGGGCTTTTTCCCGCGCCTGCTCGGCCCCGGCATCATGCGTCTGATGGACATCATGCTGGCGTTGCCGTCGCTGCTGCTGGCGGTGGCCATCGTCGCCATCCTCGGCCCCGGGCTGATCAACACCATCTTCGCCATCGCCATCGTCTCGCTGCCCTCCTACGTGCGCCTGACCCGTGCGGCGGTGATGGGCGAGTTGAACCGCGACTACGTCACTGCCGCGCAACTGGCCGGTGCCGGCCTGCCACGGCTGATGTTCGTCACCGTATTGCCCAACTGCATGGCACCGCTGATCGTGCAGGCCACTTTGAGCTTTTCCTCGGCGATTCTCGATGCTGCCGCGCTGGGCTTTCTCGGCCTCGGCGTGCAGCCGCCAACCCCCGAGTGGGGCACCATGCTGGCCTCGGCGCGCGACTACATCGAGCGTGCCTGGTGGGTGGTGACGCTGCCCGGCCTGGCGATCCTGCTCAGTGTCCTGGCCATCAACCTGATAGGTGACGGCTTGCGCGATGCGCTCGACCCGAAACTGAAGAACGCGCAGTAAGGAGCCTGGAATGAGTCTGCTGAACCTCCGCAACCTGTCCGTACGTTTCGGCTCCGCCATACCGGTGGTCGACGGTCTCGACCTCAGTGTGGACAAGGGCGAGGTACTGGCCATCGTCGGCGAGTCCGGCTCCGGCAAGTCGGTGACCATGATGGCGCTGATGGGCCTGATCGACGCTCCCGGCATCGTCCAGGCCGACTGCCTGCAATTCGACGGCACCGACATGCTGCGCCTGAAGGGCCGTCAGCGACGGCATATCGTCGGCAAGGATCTGTCGATGATCTTTCAGGACCCGATGACCGCCCTCAACCCCAGCTACACCGTGGGTTTCCAGATCGAGGAAGTGCTGCGCCAGCACCTCGGGCTGAAGGGCAAGGCCGCGCGCGCACGGGCGCTGGAACTGCTGGAAAGAGTTGAGATTCCTGCCGCCGCCAGCCGTCTCGATGCCTATCCGCATCAGCTTTCCGGTGGCATGAGCCAGCGTGTGGCCATCGCCATGGCCATTGCCGCCGAGCCCAAGCTGCTGATCGCCGACGAGCCGACCACCGCTCTGGATGTAACCATCCAGGCGCAGATCATGGAGCTGCTGCTGAACCTGCAGCGTGACCAGGGCATGGCGCTGGTGCTGATCACTCATGACCTGGCGGTAGTGGCCGAAACTGCCCAGCGCGTCTGCGTGATGTACGCCGGCCAGGCGGTGGAGCTGGGCCAGGTACCGACCCTGTTCGATGCCCCCAGCCACCCCTACACCGAGGCATTGCTCAAGGCCATCCCCGAACACAGCGCCGGTGCCAGCCGCCTGGCCACCCTGCCCGGCATCGTGCCCGGTCGCTACGACCGGCCGCAGGGCTGCCTGCTGTCACCGCGCTGCCCCTACGTGCAGGAGCGCTGCCACCAGCAGCGCCCCAGCCTGGAGGAACATTCCCGCGGCGCCGCGCGCTGCTTCTTCCCTCTTGAACCAGCGGCGGAGGTAGCCTGATGAGCTCCGTACTCAAAGCCCATGAGCTGACCCGTCATTACAGCGTCTCGCTCGGCCTGTTCAAACCGGCGGCAACGGTGCAGGCGCTCAACGGCGTGTCGTTCGCGCTGGAGGCCGGCAGGACCCTGGCGGTGGTCGGTGAATCCGGCTGCGGCAAGTCCACCCTGGCTCGTGCCCTGACCCTGATCGAGGAACCCAGCGCCGGCTCCCTGCAGATCGCCGGGCGCGAGGTGGCCGGCGCCAGCAAGGCCGAGCGCAAGCAGCTGCGCCGCGACGTGCAGATGGTGTTCCAGAACCCCTATGCCTCGCTCAATCCCAGGCAGAAGGTCGGCGATCAATTGGCCGAGCCGCTGCTGATCAACACTGACCTGTCGCGAGCCGAGCGCCGCGAGCGGGTCCAGGCGATGATGCAGCAGGTGGGGCTGCGCCCCGAGCACTACCAGCGCTACCCGCACATGTTCTCCGGTGGTCAGCGCCAGCGCATCGCCCTGGCCCGCGCCATGATGCTGCAGCCCAAGGTGCTGGTGGCGGATGAACCGACCTCGGCGCTGGACGTTTCGATCCAGGCGCAGGTGCTCAATCTGTTCATGGACCTGCAGGAAGAGTTCGACACCGGCTACGTGTTCATCTCGCACAACCTGGCGGTGGTGCGCCATGTCGCCGACGACGTGCTGGTGATGTACCTCGGCCGCCCGGCGGAAATGGGCGCATCGGAATTGCTCTACAGCCGCCCGCTGCATCCCTACACCCGTGCGCTACTGTCGGCGACGCCGGCCATCCATCCCGACCCGGACAAGCCCAGGATGAAGATCAGCGGTGAATTGCCCAATCCGCTGAATCCGCCTTCCGGCTGCGCCTTCCACAAGCGCTGCCCGCATGCCGACGAACGCTGCCGTGTCGAGCGCCCGGAGCTGCGCCTGATCGATGCGCGGCAGGTGGCCTGCCATCACGTGGAGCGGATCGTCGATTGACACTTGCGATGGCCACGCAGGTCGCTAGGTTCTGTACGAAAACTGCCTGCGCTCGGTGATGCTTCGTTAAAAACAGGTTCGGAATGCTCATTTACAGCTCGTAAACTCGAATGCGAGCCCAGTCCGTTCCTCACCTGTTTTTGCCTCGCCTGACCTTCGCTCGACGACTTTTCGTACAGAACCTAGTGTCTCTTCAACCATGGAGTATCGGTTCGGCGCCCGGCTTCCTGGGAAGGGCTTTAGCCGCGACGCTTTTAGCGCATTCAAAGTCGCTCGCGGCTGAAGCCCCTCCCACGGTTCAAGGCAGCGACCGATCATCCGTGTCGCGACACTGGGGTGCCGTGGGCCGAGTCGGTGGTGCACGGCAGACGCGGTGCAGCGGTGCGCATAGCGCATCCTGCACGAGCCGCCACTACGTCAGGACGCCGGCGGCATGGTCAGCTCGATGCTTTCTGCCAGCGAATCTTCCAGGCGCTGCAGCTCGACGCCGACTGCAGCGGCGTCGTCGGCCAGGCTCTGGGCGATATGCAGGAACTCCGGGGTCGCCTCGACGAAGGCCAGCACTACCATCGGATCGAAGCGCGTACCGCTGGCCGCGCAGATCTGCGATACCGCCTGCTCCGGGCTGACAGGCGGCAGGTAGGCATGCTGGCAGGTCAGCTCTTCGAAATGCCCCACCAGCGCCATCAGCCGCGCCGACAGCGGGATCTGCTCACCAAACAGGCCCTGCGGATAGCCCTTGCCATCCCAGCGCTCGTGCTGGCCGTAAACGATATCCTTGGCGTCGGAGAGAAAGTCGGTGATGCTGCCCAGCTTGCGCTCGGCTCGCTCCAGCGCTTCACGCCCGGCGATCACGCCCTCGCTCAAAAGGCGCAGATCACTCTCGTCCGGCTCGCCATGGTTGAGTAGTACGCGATCGGGCAGGGTCAGCCGGTCGATCACATGCAGCATGGCCGACTTGCCCAGCTGAGCGATGCGCTCCTCGTTCAACGTTTCGGACAGGGCCGGCTGCTGCCGCGCCAGGGCGGTGGCCAGGCCGATCATGTAGCGCTCGATACGCTCCAGGCGACGGCTGCGCGGGTTGTCGCGCATCACCGCGACACTGGCCATGGCCTCGATGGTGACGTCCTGCAAGCGCTGAATATCGCGCGTACGCCGTTTGACCTCGAGCTCCAGGTACTCGCTCTTGTCGCGCAGGTAGTCGGTGGCTGCCTTGAGTTGCAGCTGCGCCCGCACGCGAGCAAGCACGATGGGCGGGCTGACCGGCTTGGTGATGTAGTCGGCGGCGCCGAGGTCGAAACCCAGCTGCTCGTCGGCGGCATCGCTTCTGGCCGTCACCAGAATCAGCGGGATGTAACGTATCTGCGGGTCGCGCTTGAGTTCGCGGCACAGCGTGTAGTCGTCCTGCCAGTTGAGCAGGATCAGGTCCGGTTGCGGCCGCGACCTGGCCGCCGCCAGCGCTTCCTCATTACCCACCAGTCTCACCTGATAGCGGTCGACCAGCAGCGCGCCGAGTCGCTGGCGCGCCTCGACGGCATCGTCCACCACGAGAATCAGTTCCTGTTCCGGCCTATCGAGCATCCCGCGCATGGCGACCTCCTTTGGCATCCGCCTACCTTCATTAAAGACGCTGGGCTGTATTTGCGCTCAGGCCGTCATACAAATGACCGCACATGGCTTTTGAAAGTGCGATACGGATTGGCAGCACCCGGGTGCCAGCCGACAATCGTCGCCAGATCACTTACGAAAAGGGCTGCCCCATGCTCGATCAGGAACGCTGCTGGCGGGCTGTCTGCGAGCGTGACGAGGCGTTCGACGGTCGCTTCGTCTTCGCCGTACGCAGCACCGGCATCTATTGCCGGCCGAACTGTCCGGCGCGGCGACCGCGGCGTGACAATGTCAGTTTTCATGAAAATTCAGCGAGAGCCGAAGCGGCTGGCTTTCGCCCCTGCAAGCGCTGCTCGCCACAAGGCCAAAGCCCGGCACAACAGCTCGACGCGCTGGTCACGGCCGCCTGCGAACTGCTACGTGGCGAACAGCGCCTGACACTGGCGCAACTGGCCGCACGTATCGGCCTGTCGCCATCGCACCTGGCCCGCGCATTCAAGGCGCGCACCGGGATGACGCCCAATGCCTGGGCGGCGGCGCAGCGCCGGCAGCGTCTGGAGGCCCGGCTACCCGAGGCGGGCAGCGTGCTCGATGCGGCCCTGGCCGCCGGTTACTCCGGCACTCGCGCCCTGTATGAAAAACCTCAGGCCCTGACGCCCGCGCAACGCCGCCAACGAGGGGCCGGCGAGCGCCTGCGTTACAGCATCGCCCCCTGCCCGCTTGGCCAGGTGCTGCTGGCCACCAGCGACAAGGGCGTCTGTGCGCTGCTGTTCGGCGACGAGCCCATGGCCCTGCGCGAAGAGCTGCAGCAACGCTTTGCCGCGGCGCAACTGGAAGAGGATGAGACAGGCCTGCGCAACTGGCTGCAGCAGATCCTGGCGCAGTTGGAGGAGCCCGAGCGCGCCGCCCGCCTGCCGCTGGACATTCGCGGCACGGCCTTTCAGCAGCGCGTCTGGCAGGCGCTGCAGGACATTCCTCGCGGCGAAACCCGCAGCTACACCGAGCTGGCCGGGCAACTCGACAGTCACCCCCGTGCGGTTGCCCGTGCCTGCGCCAGCAACGCCATCGGCCTGCTGCTACCGTGCCACCGCGTGGTGGCCGGCGATGGCAGCCTCAGCGGCTACCGCTGGGGGCTGCAGCGCAAGCGCCAACTGCTAGAGCAGGAAAGCCAGGAGACATAGCCCGTGCGGGCGCTTCAACTCGCAGGGTGGGCTTCAGCTCGTAGGGTGGGCTTCAGCCCACCAGTCCTGGACCGCGCGTTGCGTAACCCGGATGCAATCCGGGGAACATCATGGCCAGCGCCCCGGATTTCATCCGGGCCACAGAGTCAGGTCGCGTCCTCTACACCAGCATCGCCTTGGCCACCTCGCTGCGCGTGCCACGCCCGACCAGACGCTCGACCAGGGTCAGCGCAAAGGCCAGCGCGGTTCCCGGCCCCTGGCTGGTGATGCAGTTGCCGTCGACCACCACGGCCTCGTCGACGAAGGTGCAACCGCTGAGACGATCACTGAACGCCGGGTAGCAGGTCATGCGCCGCTGCCTGAGCACGCCGTAATTCTGCAACGCCAACGCCGGTGCGGCGCAGATGGCGGCGAACAGCTCACCGGCCTTGGCCTGCCTGCGCACGCGCTCGGCCAGCGGTTCGAACTCGGCCAGGCGCTGCGCGCCAGGCATGCCACCGGGCAGGACGATCAGGTCGAAATCCTGGGCCAGCACGTCGACCAGCATGGCGTCGGCCGTCAGACGCGTGCCACGGGCGCAGGTGATCATCCGCCGCTCTTCGATGCTCGCCACCAGCACCTCCACATCGGCGCGGCGCAGCACGTCGATCAGGGTCACGCATTCCAGATCCTCGACACCATCGGCGACGGCAATCAGTGCTCGCTTGCTCATTTTTCAACTCCTTCAGGCACAGAACGAAACTGTCCGGCCGGTCATGAAAAGGCCGAAAAGACCATAAATTCACCCGGAAAAACCTTGCTGGTATGATGCGCGGCTTTTGCGAGACCGAGCAATTTTCCGGCCCGTACGGACGAATGTGCTTTGCTGTCTGCAGACCAATTTCGGCGCGTTCGCGCCTCGGGGAGCCACCATGCTGGAAAGACTGTTCCAACTCCAAGCCCACAACACCAACGTGCGCACCGAAGTGCTCGCCGGTGTCACCACCTTTCTGACCATGGCCTATATCCTGTTCGTCAACCCGAGCATCCTCGGCGAGACCGGCATGGACAAGGGCGCGGTGTTCGTCGCCACCTGCCTGGCCGCCGCGTTCGGCTCAGCGGTCATGGGCATGATCGCCAACTACCCGATCGCCCTGGCCCCCGGCATGGGCCTGAACGCCTTCTTCACCTACACCGTGGTGCTGGGCATGGGCCACACCTGGCAGGTGGCCCTCGGCGCGGTGTTCCTCTCGGCGTGCCTGTTCTTCCTGCTGTCGATCTTCAAGATCCGCGAGTGGATCATCAACAGCATCCCGCTGGAACTGCGCTCGGCCATCGCCGCCGGTATCGGCCTGTTCCTCGCGCTGATCGCCCTGCAGAACGCCGGCATCGTCGTCGCCAACCCGGCCACCATGGTCGGCATGGGCGACATGGGCTCGCCGCAGGCGCTGCTGGCGATCCTCGGCTTCTTCCTGATCATCGGCCTGGAGGCCATGCGCGTGACTGGCGCGGTGCTGATCAGCATCCTGGTGGTCACCGGCCTGAGCATCCTGCTCGGTGTCAGCGAGTTCGGCGGCATCGTCTCGATGCCACCGTCGCTGGCCCCCACCTTCCTGCAGCTGGACATCCTCGGCGCGCTGGACGTGGCCCTGATCAGCGTGATCTTCGCCTTCCTCTTCGTCGACCTGTTCGACAACTCCGGCACCCTCATCGCCGTGGCCAAGAAGGCCGGCCTGATGCGCAAGGACGGCCATCTGCCGAAGATGGGCCGCGCCCTGATCGCCGACAGCACCGCGGCGCTCGGCGGCTCGCTGCTGGGTACCAGCACCACCACCAGCTATATCGAATCGGCAGCCGGCGTCAGTGCCGGCGGGCGCACCGGCCTGACCGCCATCGTGGTGGCCATCCTGTTCCTCTTTGCCCTGTTCTTCGCCCCGCTGGCCGGTAGCGTGCCGGCCTTCGCCACCGCCCCGGCGCTGCTGTTCGTCGCCGTGCTGATGGCCTCGGGCATGGCCGAGATCGACTGGGACGACATCACCGTCGCCGCCCCCGTGGTGGTTACCGCGCTGGCAATGCCGCTGACCTATTCGATCGCCACCGGTATCGCCTTCGGCTTTATCACCTGGGTCGCTGCCAAGACCCTGGCCGGTCGCGCTCGCGAGCTGAACGGCATGCTGGTGGCGCTGGCGGTGTTCTGCGCAATCAAGCTGGCGCTGTTCTGATCGAAGTGGGGCGCGCCGTCATGGCCGCCCCAGTTTGCCGGCTCATGGTGGATGAGCAGAGCGTCATCCACCCTACCTCCAGCCAGCAGTGCCCGTCGGGGCAGCACACCGACAAGCAACTCAAGGCACGGCGGCACCGGCTCCGTTACAATGGCGCCCCGTTTTCCTGTCCATGAGTGACCAATGAGCCGCCCCGCATTCGACCCCGCCACCTACGACGCCCAACTCGCCGAGAAGAAGGCCCGCCTGGTCGAACTGCTCGGCCCTTTCGCCGCACCGGAGCCACAGGTGTTCGATTCGCCGCGCGAGCACTACCGCCTGCGCGCCGAGTTCCGCCTGTGGCGCGAAGATGGCCAGCGCCACTACGCGATGTTCGCTCCAGGCGACAAGCACACGCCCATCCTGCTCGACGACTTCCCCATCGCCAGCCTGCGCATCAACGAACTGATGCCGCGTCTGCGCGCCGCCTGGCAGGCCAGTGAGGCGCTGTCGTTCAAGCTGTTCCAGGTCGAGTTCCTCACCACCCTGGCCGGCGATGCGCTGATCACCCTGGCTTACCACCGTCCGCTGGACGAAGCCTGGCAGGCCGCAGCAGAAAAACTGGCCGGCGAACTGAACGTCAGCCTGGTCGGCCGCTCCCGCGGCCAGCGCCTGGTGATCGGTCGTGACTACGTGGAAGAAGAACTGAACGTGGCCGGACGCAGCTATCGGTACCGCCAGCCGGAAGGCGCCTTCACCCAGCCCAACGGCCGGGTATGCGAGAAGATGCTGGGCTGGGCATACGACGTGCTCGGCCAGCGCGACGACGATCTGCTGGAACTGTACTGCGGCAACGGCAACTTCACCCTGCCGCTGGCCACCCGCGTGCGCCGCGTGCTGGCCACCGAGATCAGCAAGACCTCGGTGAACGCGGCCCTGGCCAACCTGGCCGACAACGGCGTGGATAACGTCGAGCTGGTGCGTCTGTCCGCCGAGGAACTGACCCAGGCCCTGAACGAGGTGCGCCCGTTCCGCCGCCTGGCCGGTATCGACCTGAAGAGCTACGAGTTCGGCAGCGTCTTCGTCGACCCGCCGCGCGCCGGCATGGATCCGGACACCTGCGAACTGACCCGCCGCTTCCAGCGCATCCTGTACATCTCCTGCAACCCGGAGACCCTGGCCGCCAACATCGCCCAGCTCAACGACACGCACAAGGTGACGCGCTGCGCGCTGTTCGACCAGTTCCCCTACACCCACCACATGGAAGCGGGTGTGTTGCTGGAAAGGCGCTGAGAATCAGGCCGCCTGCGAGTCGTCCGGCAAGGCGATGGTTTAGCCAGTGGGCGACAGCACCAGGGCATGGCCTCTTTCCGCGGCAAGTCGCAACGCCTCCAGGCATGGCTGCCACCCGTCGCGACGCATGGTCGCAATCACTTGGGCCATGCCTGCCGCGGCGCTATGCTGAGCCCTCGTTTATCCGGAGCCCTGCCATGCGTCGTTCCCTGCTCGCCCTCTTCCTCGTCACCGGTCTGGCGCATGCCAGTGAGTCTCTGAGCATCGATGTGCACCGCGACGCCAACTGCGGCTGCTGCAAGGCCTGGATCAGCCATCTGCAGGACAATGGTTTCACCGTCAACGACCACGTCGAGGCCGATATGAGCACCGTTAAGCAGCGCCTCGGCGTACCGCCACGTCTGGCGTCCTGCCACACCGGAGTGATCGACGGCAAGTTCGTCGAAGGCCATGTGCCGGCCGCCGACATTCTCAAGCTGCGCGAGCGTGCAGACCTGATCGGCGCCGCCGTACCCGGCATGCCCATGGGCTCGCCGGGCATGGAATATGGTGACCGTGTCGACGCCTATCAGGTCATCGGCCTGGATCGGGAACGCAATGATCAGTTGCTCAGCGACTATCCGACCAACTGAGCCGGACCCGGCTAAACTGCGCAAATAATCAATCAGGGAGAGCGGCCATGCGCTGGCAACGCGGTAGACGCAGTGACAACGTGGTGGACGCACGCGGCCGTTCCGGCACGCGCATGGGCGGAGGACTGAGCCTGGGCGGCGTGGCGCTGATCGTTATCGTTGGCCTGCTGACGGGCCAGGATCCGCTGCAGATTCTCGGCCAGATCGCCGGCCAGGCCACCCAGCCGCAGGTCGCCCAGACCCAAAGCGCACCGCCGGCCAACGACCAACAGAGCGAGTTCGTCCGCGCCATTCTGGGCGATACGGAAGACACCTGGCGCGCGCTGTTCCAGCAGGCCGGCCAGCAGTATCGCGACCCGCAGCTGGTGCTGTTCTCCGGCGGCGTCAATTCGGCCTGCGGCTTCGCCAGCTCGGCGGTCGGCCCCTTCTACTGCCCAGGCGATCAGCGCGTGTATCTGGACATGGCGTTCTTCCGCGAAATGGAACAGCGCTTCTCCGCTGCCGGCGACTTCGCCCAGGCCTACGTGATCGCCCATGAGGTCGGCCACCACGTGCAGACGCTGCTAGGTGTTTCGGCCAAGGTCAACGCGGCGCGCCAGCGCGGCGAACGTGTCGAGGGCGACGGCGGCCTGCTGGTACGTCAGGAGCTGCAGGCCGACTGCCTGGCGGGCGTCTGGGCGCACCACGCGCAGCGCCGGCATGACTGGCTGGAGGCAGGCGACCTGGAAGAGGCACTGAATGCCGCCAGCGCCATCGGCGATGACCGCCTGCAGAAGCAGGCACGCGGCCAGGTAGTGCCGGACGCCTTCACCCACGGCACCTCGCAGCAGCGTGTGCGCTGGTTCAGCACCGGCTTCGAGAGCGGTCAGCCGGGGCGCTGCGACACATTCAAGGCGACCCGTCTGTAACGCGCGGCTCAAACCACGAAGCGCTTGCTCCACCAGGCGAAGCCACAGGCGACAGCACCGCACAGGGCGATCACCAGTGCCATGGGCATGGCCGAGCCATCGTGCAGGAAGGCCACCAGTGCCGACGCGCTGGCCGCCACACTGAACTGCATGCTGCCGAGCAACCCGGACGCGCTGCCGGCATGACGGCCCTGCCCGGCCATGGCACAGGCCGTGGCATTGGGCAGCACGCAGCCAAGGCTGGCGACGCAGATGAACAGCGGAATCATCAGCGGCCACAGTTGCGTCGGTTGCCACAACGCCAGCGCCAGCAGGCACAGACCACTGATCAGGTATACCAGCACCATGCGCCGCAGCCACAGCGCCGGCCCGCCGCTACGCACCAGGCGTGCATTGACCTGCGCCATGATCACGAAACCCGCGGCATTGCTGCCGAACAACCAGCCGTAGTGCTCGGCCGGCACCCCGTAAAGCTCGATGAAAATGAAAGGCGAGCCGGCGATATAGGCGAACATGCCGGCCATGGCGACACCTCCGGCCAGGCTGTAGCCCATGAACGGCGCATTGCCCAGCAACGCGCGGTACTGGCCGAACGCCCCGCTCAAAGGCGCCGGTTGCAGATTCTGCGGGCGCGTCTCCGGCAGCCACAGCAGCACAGCGAGCAGACACAACCCGGCGAAGACCGCCAGGCTGTGGAAGATCGATGGCCAGCCCAGGGTGTTGAGCAACAACCCGCCCCCCAGTGGAGCGAGAATCGGCGCCAGCCCCATCACCAGCACCAGTTGCGAGAACACCTTGGCCGAAGCCAGCGGGTCGCACAGGTCACGCACCACCGCGCGGGTAATGACCATGCCGGCACAACCGCCGAGGGCCTGCACGAAACGGGCGGTCACCAGCCATTCCAGGTTCGGCGCCAGGGCGCAGGCCAGCGATGCCACGGTGAACAGGGCCACCCCGACCAGCAGCGGCACACGGCGACCGAAACGGTCCGCCAATGGCCCGTAGAACAGCTGACCAATGGAGATACCGACGAAATAGGCCGCAAGCGACAGCTGTACATGTTCGACATCGGTGCCGAACTGCCGAGCCAGGGTGGGAAAGCTCGGCAGGTAGAAATCGATGGCCAGGGGTCCGAAGGCGCTCAGCGCGCCCAGAATCAGAAGTGTTCGCAGATTCATGAATAGTCCGGTTTTTTATTAGCCGGCTAATCATCTCACCGACCCGGCCGCTGGCGAAAGCGCGGGTCGCCTTGCGACGACCCCGTGGCTCAGTGCGACTCAGTCTGCCCGGTCTTGCCGCGTCGGCTCATGCGCTGCGCCGCCGACTCCACCAGCAGGTAGAACATCGGAATGAAGAAGGTAGCCAGCAAGGTGGCTGCGAGCATGCCTCCGATCACCCCGGTGCCGATGGAATGGCGACTGGCAGAGCCGGCGCCGGTGCTGATGGCCAGCGGCACGCAACCGAGAATGAAGGCCAGTGAGGTCATCACGATGGGGCGGAAGCGCAGCTTGGCCGCCTCCAGCGCCGACTCGAAGATGCCCTTGCCCTCGGCGCGCAACAGCACGGCAAACTCGACGATGAGAATGGCGTTCTTCGCCGCCAGGCCGATCAGGGTGACCAGGCCGACCTGGAAGTACACGTCGTTCTGGATACCGCGCAGCCACACCGCGAGAATCGCCCCGAACACCGCGAAAGGTACGGCGGTGACCACGGCCAGCGGCAACGTCCAGCGCTCGTACTGCGCCGCCAGGATCAGAAACACCAGAATCAGGCCGAAGACGAAGGCCTGCGCACCCGAGCCCTGGGTCGCCAGCTCCTGATAGGCCGAGCCGATCCAGCCCAGGCTGTAGTCCTCGCCCAGCACCTCGTCGGCCACTTCCTGCATCGCCGCCAGCGCCTGCCCGGAGCTGTAGCCCGGTGCCGGACCACCGAGCACCTTGGCCGACGGATAGACGTTGAAGCGGTCGTAGGAATCCGGCCCGAGAATGCGCCGCACCCGCAGCAAGGTCGACAGCGGCACCAGATCGCCACTGCTGGAGCGCACATAGACCTGACCGAGATCCTCCGGCTTGCGGCGGAACTGCGACTCGGACTGCAAGCTGACCTGCCAGGTACGCCCGTAGAGGGTGAAGTCGTTGACGTAGTAGCTGCCGAAGGTCGCCTGCATGGCAGTGAACACGTCGCTGACGCTGACGCCCAGCGCGCGGGTCTTGGTGCGGTCCAGGTCGATGTAGTACTGCGGCACGTTGGCGCTGAAGGTGCTCTGCACCCCGGCCAGCTCCGGCCTCTTGCCGGCAGCTTCGACGAAGGCCTGCACCTTCTCGCCGAGTTTCTCGACGCTGCCGCCGGAGCGGTCCTGAATATAGGACTCGAAACCACCGGTGGTGCTCATGCCGGTGATCGGCGGCGGGTTGAACGACAGCACCAGACCATCCTTCTGCGCGGCGCCCATGCCCATGAACGTCCGCGTCAGGTTGCGCGCATCGAGCTCGTCGGTGGTGCGCTCGCTCCAGTCCTTGAGCGGCACGAAGGACACCCCGGCATTGCTGCGCACGCCGAAGGTGAGCACGTCGAAACCGGCGAAGGTCACCACATCCTGCACAGCCGGGTGCTCCATCAGTTGCTGGCTCACCGCCCCGGTCAGGGCTTCGGTGCGATTGAGCGACGCGGCCGGCGGCAGGTAGTAGGCATTGATCACATAGCCCTGGTCCTCGTCGGGTACCAGCGAACCGGGCACCCGCGCGAACAGCAGCAGGACCAGCGCGATCATCCCGCCAAACAGCAGCAGGCCGACCACCGAACGCTTGAGGAAGAAGCGCACGCCGGCGCCATAGCCTTCGGTGGCCTTGTCGAAGAAGCGGTTGAAGACGCGAAACGGCGCGGCCGGCTCGTGGTGGCCGGGCTTGAGCAACAGAGCACAGAGCGCAGGCGACAGGGTCAGGGCGACGATGCCGGAAATCACCACCGATACTGCGATGGTGATCGCGAACTGCTTGTACATCTGCCCCGCCAGGCCGCCGAGAAAGCCCACCGGCACGAACACCGCGCAGAGCACCAGGACGATGGCGATGATCGGTCCGGTGACCTCCTCCATCGCCTTGATCGATGCCTCGCGGGCGTTCAGCCCCTGGGTACGCATGACCCGTTCGACGTTCTCGATTACCACGATGGCATCGTCCACCACGATGCCGATGGCCAGCACCATGCCGAACAGGGTCAGCAGGTTGATGGAAAAGCCCAGCAGGTACATGCCGGCGAATGTGCCGACCAGCGACACCGGAATCGCCAGCACGGGAATCAGCGTGGCACGCCAGTTCTGCAGAAACACGAAGACCACCAGCACCACCAGCAGCAGGGCCTCGAAGAAGGTGTGGATCACCTCCTCGATGGAGACCTGGACGAATTTGGTGGTGTCGTAGGGGATCTTGTAGGCGATGCCTTCGGGGAAGCGCTTGCTCAGCCGCTCCATGGTGCGCTCGACCGCTTCGGCAGTATCCAGCGCGTTGGCGCCAGGCTGCAGGTAGATGCCGAAGGCGGCGTTCTGCTGGCCGTTGAGGGTGGTGACCAGCGAATAGTCCTGCGCCCCCAGTTCGACCCGCGCCACATCCTTGAGCAGCAGGCTGGCGCCGGTATCGCCGGTGCGCAGGATGACGCTCTCGAACTCCTTCGGGTCAGTGAAACGGCCCTGGGTGGTGACGGTGTAGGTGAAGTCCTGCGGCTCCTTCAGTGGCTGCTGGCCGAAGCTGCCGGCAGCGAACTGCGAGTTCTGCTCGCGGATGGCGTTGACCACGTCGGTGGGCGTGAGGTTGTACTGCGCCAGCTTGTCCGGGCGCAGCCAGATGCGCATGGAATAGTCCTTGGAGCCGAACTGGCTGGCATCGCCCACGCCTTGAAGACGCTTGAGTTCATCGATGACGTTGATCAGCGCGTAGTTGCTGATGAAGATCGGATCGCGCGAGCCATCCGGCGAGTAAAGGGTGATCACCTGGAGGATGTCGGAGGATTTCTTCTCCACCTTCACGCCCTGGCGGCGCACCTCCTCCGGCAACTTGGCCAGCGCCGCCTGCACCTTGTTGTTGACGTTGATGGTGGCCTGGTCCGGGTCGGTGCCGACCTCGAAATACACCGTCAGGCTCATCGCCCCACTGCTGGATGAGTTGGACAGCTGGTAGATCATGTTCTCGACGCCGTTGATCTCCTGCTCCAGCGGCGCGGCCACGGTTTCGGCGATGACCTGTGAGCTGGCACCGGGGTAGGCGGCGGTCACCGACACCTGCGGCGGCAGGATTTCCGGATACTGGGCAATGGGCAGCGAGCGCATCGCGGCCAGACCGGCAAGGACGATGACGATGGAGATGACGGTGGCGAATACCGGACGGTCGATGAAGAAGCGCGAGATCATGGCCGTTACTCCTGCGCCACACTTGCTGGCGCGGCTGCCTTCGCCTCCTCGACCTTGACCGGGGTGTCCGGCCGCACCTTGGGCAGGCCGTCGACTATCACCCGATCTCCATCATTGATGCCGGAGAGGATCAACCAGCGCCCTCCGGCGGTGTCGCCCGTGGTGACCTGGCGCATGCGCGCGATGTTCTGCTCGTCCACCACGTAGACGAAAGTCCCGCGCGGCCCCTGAGCGACGGCGCGTTCCGGCACGGTGATGGCGTTAGGGCGGGTCAGGCCCTTGACCTGCACCCGCACGAACTGGCCGGGCAGCAATTTCTGCTCCGGGTTCGGCACCACGCCACGGGCGCTGACGGTACCGGTGCCGCGGTCGATCAGGCTGTCGGTGAAATCCACCTCACCCGCCGTCGGATAGGTCGATCCATCACCGAAATGCACTTCGACACTGAGCTTGCCGCTGCTCGGCGGCACCAGATTGCCAGCGGACAGATCGCGACGCAGGCGCTCGGCCTCGGCGTCCGGGTAGGCGAAGTTGACGAAGATGGGATCGAGCTGAGTGATCTGCGTCAGCAGGCTGGCACTGGGGTCGCCGGCGACGATCAGGCTGCCTTCGGAGACGCTTTCCTTGCTGGTGATGCCGGTGATCGGTGCCCTCACCGTGGTGTAGTCGAGGTCGATCTGCCGTGACTGCACTTCGGCCTGGGCCGCCTCGATATTGGCCTTGCTCTGCTCGAAGTTGGAAATGGCGTTGTCCAGCTCGCTCTCGCTGGCGAAGCCCTTCTTCTGCAGCTCGCGAATGCGCTTGAGGTCACGATCGGTCTGGCGATAGCGCGCCTGCTCCTGCGCCAGCGCCCCCTTGGCGCGCGCCAGGGCAGCTTCGTAGGGGCGCGCATCGATGCGAAACAGCACCTGGTCCTTCTGGACCCGGCTACCCTCCTGATAGGTACGCTCCTGCAGGATGCCGCCAACCTGAGCCCTGACCTGCACTTCGCGATAACCGGTGGTTCTTGCGGGATACTCCAGCACGACGGGCAGCTCGCCGACCTTGACCTGTTCGACCGTCACCGCCGCGGGTGGGGCGTCTGCGGCATGCACCCCCAGCGCGAAGATGAATGTTGCAGTCAGGCAGAATCGATCCAGACGAACAAACGGCATGAGGCATCCTCTCCATGGCGATACGCAAAGCAGAAGCAATACGACGAAGCATGCCACCAGCAGGCGGGGCAAAATCGGTAAACTCGACACCCACTGAGCCTAGCTCCAATTGCCCGGATCGCCATGCGTAAAACCAAAGAAGACGCGGAGAAGACCCGTAGCGCCATCCTCGCGGCGGCGGAACAGTTGTTCCTCGAGCGCGGGGTGGCCCACACCAGCCTGGAGCAGATCGCACGGCACGCAGGGGTGACACGCGGGGCGGTCTACTGGCACTTCCAGAACAAGGCGCATCTGTTCCACGAAATGCTCAATCAGGTACGTCTACCGCTGGAGCCCCTGGCCGAGCAGCTGGCTACAGTCGATGGTCTGTCATCCCTGCAACTGCTGCGCGATCTGTGCATCGAGGCCATGGCCAACCTGGTGCTGGATCAACAGCGCCGACGCATCCTCACCGTACTGCTGCGCCGCTGCGAGTTCACCGAGGAACTGCGCGAGGCCGAAGAACGTCACGAGACCTTCATCAACCAGTTCATCGCCTTGTGCGAACAGCAGTTCGCCCTGCCGGCAGTGCAAACGCATCTGCAGCCGGGCATCACCCCGCGCCTGGCCTCACGTACCCTGCATGCGCTGATTGTCGGCCTGTTCAGCGACTGGCTGCGCGATCCCAACCTGTTCGATGCGCAGACAGATACCCCGGCGATGATCGACAGCTGCTTTCGCGGCCTGCTGCGGCAGTGGCCGTAGCCGCCTCTGGTTCTACGCAGGCTCGACCTCGTAACCCTCGTCACGAATGGCAGCCTGAATCTGCGTGGCATCCAGGTCGCTTTCCACACGCACCATCCCTGCGGCCAGATCGACCTCGACCCTGGCCGTCTGCTCCAGCGCCTGGATCGCCTGGGTGACGGCCCGCACGCAATGGCCGCACGACATTCCGCTAACCTTGAATTGCTGCATCTGCTGACTCCTTCAAGCAATGAACGATGGGTGTAGTCTCGACCTTGCCACGATGGCAAGGTCAAGCCCGGCCTTATCCGATCGACCCCGGTTTCTGCATGAGGACCACCACCATGCGCCTGCCCTTCCCTGCCTTCGCCGTGCTGCTGACGCCTCTGGCTCTGGCCGAACCCCTGGCACCGCTGCCTTCCACGACACAGGGCGAGGGGTACGCAGTACTGATCGTCTCGCGCGAACGCCTGGAAGTGGCGACTACCTGCGAGGTCGCACTGTATGTGCATGACCAGATGGCTGCACGCCTGCATCAGGGCCAGTCGGTGTCCTTCAACCTGCCACCGGGCATGGTTTCGCTGCGTCTGGGCCTGACCGGCTCCGGCCCGTGCCGGGACGGCGTCACCCAGCTGAGCGGGCAATCGCTGGAACTGCAAGCCGGCGAAGTACGTCGCTACCGCATCGCCATGAGTAGCGACGGCCTGCGACTGCATGCCGCGCCTGCACTGAACTGAATGCTTGACCTTGCCATGGGGTCAAGGTTGATCCTGTAGCCACGATGTTACAGGGAGCCGAACCATGACCACCTTCGACCTGCCGATCCAGGGCATGACCTGCGCCAGCTGCGCCGGCCGTGTCGAGCGCGCATTGCGCAAACTGCCGGAGGTGAGTAACGCCAGCGTCAATCTGGCCAGCGAGCAGGCGCGTATCGAAGCGCCGGCCGACAGCCTGCCGCAGCTGATCGCCGCCATCGAGGGCGCCGGTTACAGCGTGCCCAGCCAGCCACTGGAACTGAGCGTCGAAGGCATGACCTGCGCCAGTTGCGTCGGCCGTATCGAACGCGCCCTTGGCAAGCTGCCGGGTGTCAGCCAGGTCTCTGTCAATCTTGCCGACGAGAAAGCGCGCCTGCAGGTGCTCGCCGGTTTCGACCCACAGTTGGCGCTGAAGGCTGTAGCTGCCGCCGGATATAGCGCGCAGCTGCACGCAGAACGTCCGGCTACCGATCAGGCCCAGCGCCGTTTGCGCCGTGAGCGTCTGACCTTGCTGGCCGCTATCGCCCTGGCCCTGCCGCTGGTGCTGCCGATGCTGGTCGAGCCGTTCGGCCTGCACTGGATGCTGCCGGCCTGGGTGCAGTTCCTGCTGGCCACACCGGTGCAGTTCATTTTCGGCGCACGCTTCTATCGCGCAGCCTGGCAGGCACTGAAGGCTCGCGCCGGCAACATGGATCAACTGGTCGCCATCGGCACCAGCGCCGGCTACGGTCTCAGCCTGTATCAGTGGGCCGTGACACCGGCCGGACATATGCCGCACCTGTACTTCGAGGCGTCGGCGGTGATCATCAGCCTGATCCTTCTCGGCAAGTACCTGGAGAGCCGCGCCAAGCGCCAGACAACCAGTGCCATTCGCGCATTGCAGGCACTGCGCCCGGAACATGCAGTACGCCTGGTGGACGGGCGCGAGGAGCGCGTCGGCATCGAGTCGCTGGCACTGGGCGACCGCATTCTGGTCAAGCCTGGTGAACGCTTCCCGGTCGACGGTGAGGTCGTGGAAGGCCATAGCCATGCGGACGAAGCGTTGATCAGCGGCGAAAGCCTTCCGGTAGCCAAGCAGCCGGGCGACAAGGTCACGGCCGGCGCCATCAATGGCGAAGGTCGCCTGCTGGTGGAGACCACTGCCCTGGGCGCAGAGACCGTACTGTCACGCATCATCCGCCTGGTCGAGGATGCCCAGGCAGCCAAGGCCCCCATCCAGAAGCTGGTGGACAAGGTCAGCCAGGTGTTCGTCCCCGCCGTGCTACTGATAGCTCTGGCCACGCTACTGGGCTGGCTGGCGTTCGGCGCGCCGCTGGAAGACGCCCTGCTCAATGCCGTCGCCGTGTTGGTGATCGCCTGTCCCTGCGCCCTCGGTCTGGCCACCCCGACCGCGATCATGGCCGGCACCGGCGTCGCCGCGCGGCACGGCATTCTGATCAAGGACGCCGAAGCACTGGAAGTGGCGCACGCCGTCCGCCACGTTGCCTTCGACAAGACCGGCACGCTCACCGAAGGCAAGCCGCAAATCGTCCACCTGGGGCTGGGCGAGGTCGGCGAAGAGGAACTGCTGCGCCTGGCCGGTGGCCTGCAACAGGGAAGCGAACACCCGCTGGCCAAGGCCGTACTGCAGCGCTGCGCCGAACGGCACATCACCCTGCCGACGCTGAGTGAGAGTCGTGCGCTGGCCGGGCGTGGTATCGCCGGCAAGGTCGAAGGCCACTCCCTGCAACTGGGCAGCAGCCGCCTGCTGCAGGAAAACCATCTGCAGGCTGGCATGCTGGCCGACTCCGCACGTGCCTGGGAGGCTGAAGGGCGCACCCTGTCCTGGCTGATCGAAACCGGCAACTCCCCTCGCCTGCTCGGTCTGCTGGCCTTCGGCGATCAACTCAAGGACGGGGCTGCCGACGCCATCGCCGAACTGCGCGCACTGGGCATCACCAGCCACCTGATCAGCGGCGACAACCAGGGCAGCGTGGCGGCGGTCGCCAGTGTGCTGGGTATCGACGAGCCGCACGCTCAGGTACTGCCGGCGGACAAGGCGCGCCTGATCGGCGAGCTGCACCAGCACGCCACAGTGGCCATGGTCGGCGACGGCATCAACGACGCCCCGGCACTGGCCGCAGCGGACGTTGGCATCGCCATGGGCGGCGGCACCGACGCTGCCATGCATGCCGCCGGTATCACCCTGATGCGCGGCGATCCACGCCTGGTCCCAGCGGCGCTGGACATCAGCCGGCGCACCTACGCGAAGATTCGCCAGAACCTGTTCTGGGCCTTTATCTACAACCTGATCGGCATCCCGCTGGCCGCCGCTGGCCTGCTCAACCCGATGCTCGCCGGCGCCGCCATGGCCCTGTCCAGCGTCAGCGTGGTGAGCAACGCGTTGCTGCTCAATCGCTGGAAGCCGAAGGGGTCGTAGCCGGCATTTTCTTGAACCGGCGCATGGTACGGGAATGCCATCATTGAACCAGAGCCCCGTGTCCGGCACCCTTCAGGCCTCGCCCAACTCATGGATGGAGGCCAAGGCATGATGGATGCCAACCAGGCGCATATCACCCTCGCCATTCCCGCTGTCGAAAACGACCTGCAGGTTCTGAGCTTCGAGGGGCGCGAATCGCTCAACAAGCCCTACCGCTTCGATGTCGAACTGGTTAGCCAGAACGCCAGCCTCGACCTCGACGCGCTGATCAACCAGACCGCCTACCTGGCCTTCGGTCCCTCCGGCAAGGGCGTGCACGGTGTGATCTACGCCATAGAGCAAGGCGACTCCGGCAAGCGCCTGACGCGCTACCGCATCAGCCTGCGACCGCAACTCGCCTACCTGGCCCACCGTTACAACCAGCGGATATTCCAGCACCTGACGGTGCCGCAGATCATCGCTCAGATTCTCGAGGACCACGGCATCCAGAGCGATGCCTACCAGTTCCAGCTCGGTTACATCTACCCCGAGCGCGACTACTGCGTGCAGTACGACGAAAGCGACCTGCACTTCATTCAGCGCCTGTGCGAGGAAGAAGGCATCAGCTTCCACTTCCAGCACGGTGAGGACAGCCATCGCCTGGTATTTGGCGATGACGCCAGCGTCTTCCCCAAACTCGCCCCGCTCAACTATCAACAGGGCAGCGGCCTTTCCGCCGATCACGAAGTGGTACGCGCCTTCGGCGTGCGCCTGGAAACTCGCAGCACCCAGGCCTCCTGGCGCGACTACGACTTCGAGCAGCCCAAGCTGCAGATGGAAGCGGACTACAGCAGCGAATTCACCCCGGCGCTGGAGGTGTACGACTACCCCGGCCGCTTCACCGACCGTACGCGTGGCAAGCACCTGGCCAAGCGCAGCCTGGAGCGTCTGCGCAGCGACTACGAACTGGCCGAGGGCCAGAGCGACGCCTACCTGATCTGCGGCCACTTCCTCGCCCTGGCCGGGCACCCGCGTGAGCAGTGGAATGACCTCTGGCTACTCCATGAAGTCATCCACGAAGGCAAACAGCCGCAGGTGCTGGAAGAATCGGTGACCAGCAACACCCAGCCCGATGATGGCTTCCAGCAGGGCTACCGCAACCGCTTTACCGCCACGCCCTGGGACATCCCCTACCGCCCCGCACTTGAACACCGCAAACCCAAGGTGCTCGGCAGCCAGACCGCCGTCGTCACCGGCCCGGCCGGAGAGGAAATCCACTGCGACCAGTACGGCCGGGTGAAAGTGCAGTTCCACTGGGACCGCGAAGGCCTGGGCAACGACACCACCAGTTGCTGGCTGCGCGTGGCCTCCAACTGGGCGGGCGATGCTTACGGCGGTGTAGTCATTCCCCGAGTGGGCATGGAGGTGCTGGTCACCTTTCTCGAAGGCGACCCCGACCAGCCCCTGATCACCGGCTGCCTCTACCACGCCGAGCACGTGGTGCCCTACGATCTGCCGGCGAACAAGACCCGCAGCCTGTTCAAGACACTGAGCAGTCCGGGCGGTGGCGGCTACAACGAGTTACGCATCGAAGACCGCAAGGGCGCCGAGCAGATCTATGTTCACGCCCAGCGTGACTGGGACGAGAACATCGAAAACAACCAGAAGATCCGCGTCGGTAACGAACGCCACGACACCGTCGAGGCCAACACCTACACCGAACTCAAGGCCGAAGAACACCGCACCACCGACCTCGATCGCAAGGTGGAAGTGCGCGCCAACGACCACCTCACCGTCGGCATTACTCAGCACAACAAGATCGGAACTGGCCTGTTCATCGAAGCCGGCAACGAGATTCACTACAACGCCGGCAGCAAGGTGGTGATCGACGCTGGCATGGAACTCACCGCCGCAGGCGGCGGCAGCTTCGTCAAACTTGACCCCAGCGGCGTAACCATCAGCGGCGCGACCATCAAGATGAACACGGGAGGGGCGCCGGGTAGTGGCTCCGGTGCCAAGCCGATTCTGCCAGGACAGGTGAAACCGGCAGATGCCGACAAGGCCGGTATGCCCCTGGAAGCGCTAGCCAAGCAACGTCGCGCGTTCTTGCAGGCCACCAGTGGTGTCTGCGAGGTGTGTGAAGCCGCCAAGCAAGCCAAGGAGGCGAAATGATCGGTAGAGGATTTCTGCTCTTCGATGGCGCCTCACACAAGCAGGCATTGGCATGGCTGTGCCAGACCTTCCCGGAGCACAGCCCGCGCCCTTTGCTACAAGGCACCGCATATGAAGCTTTGGCGGAGCTTGGCCCCATCCTACTGGAAGCGGATGTGGGGAGCGCACTGCATGATGCCTGGAGCCAGGGCCGTGAAGAGCTGCTCAACGCTGTTTGGCTAAAGAGCGACTTCGCCCTGCCTGACTTGCGTAATGCTCTGCAGCGTCGCCTGCGCATCTTTTCCCCTGATGGCCGGGAGTTCTGGTTGCGATTGGCGGATGGCCGGCCGCTCTTGAACGCTTGGCGGGTCCATACCCACTGGCCTAATGGGTTCTGGCACGGCGTGCAGCAAGTCTGGCTACGTGATCATGACGCCCCCGTGTTGGCCTGGAGCAACGTCTATCCCGAACTGGACACCACCCGCCCACAGAACACGCTTGACGCCCAGATCACCCTGGACTGGCCATTGCTGGAAGCCTTGGCGCAACACGAACCGCACTTGCAGGATGCACCCGCATGAACCAAACCGTCGCCCAACCTGATCGTCTTCAGCCTACGGCTTGCACGCTGCTGGCAGCGGTACTGCCAGTTCGCTATGCCATCGGCCCCATTGATCCGCGCCACCCGTCCAGCCTGGACGCTGCCAGCCTGGGCTTGCCCGCTATCGAGGGACTGTTTCCAGATTTGGGGCCGGATCATCCTCAACTGCATGAACGCCCGCTTGGTTATGTGCCACGCATGCTCCGTGATGGCTGGCTGTATGTCTGGGATGGCGGCCTGCAGGAGCTGAACGAATACCGAGTCGAAGCGTCCGTGCTCACACCTACGGCACGTGGCGGCCAGGCACGGGATAAAACCGCCAGACCTTATCTGATGCTGGCAGCCGGTGTTCCGGTTGCCCTGAGCTGGTCGCCAGTGGAGTGGAGTGCTGAAATCTATACAGAGGTCAAGCAACAGGCTGCGCGGCGTGAGCGACTGATGCGCACGATCATCCCTGGCGCTTCGCCTTTCAGCGCCACGATCAAGCCACTGCATGCGCAGATCGGCGATGTGAAGCCGGAGAACTACCGCTGGAGCTGCGCCAGAGAGCCAAAGTATTGGCTGCTGGAAGAGCCACCGCTAAAACCCATGGGCCGTTGCGAGCAACAGCACATCGCCCTGGTTGATGATCCATGGGGCGTGCTACTCGACATTGCCTGCCTACTGCGTGCCCGCAATCAGGCGTTCGACAAACTCAACAAGCACCGCTATGACGAATGGTCGATGGCCGCTGCGGTCAAATCCATCGGCGAGGGCGACCAGGACATACGCCCGCGCCTTGCTTCGATCATCGACGTTGCGCGCGTGCAGCGGGTATTGCAGGAGCAAGAGCGCGAGCAGGCCTCGCTGGATCAGGACCGACGGCGACTCGCCGAGCTGTGGGCGGCCTGGTTCACCACCCTGGGGGGCAGCACACCTGCCGACCTGGAGTCAGCCTGCAACCACTTCGACCTCGGCCAACTCGCCCAGCGCGACATGCTGGAAGCCAGCTTCGCAGCGGCCTGCCTGGGGCCAGCGGCTACGCCGCCTGGCGTCAAGGCGATCGAAGAGGCGATGAGCCTGCAGAGCCCCAGAGGTGACCTCTGGCTGCTGTTGGCCCTGCTCGGAGTGAACAGAAAGATCGAGCCAGGTAACCTCAAGCAACTGCTGCATATTCAGGAAGGCGTCGAAGCCGCTGCCGATGTCAGCGCCGCCGCCGCCAGCCTTTCCCGCGCTACAGCATTGACCCTTGCCCTCAACCTGGGGGCAGAACGGCTGCGGGGTCTTTCCCTCGCAGGCGGTGGCGAGGCCTTGTACGCGGCGCTTTCCCCCATTCTCATGGGCAATCTGCGCTTGAGCCTGGCCCAGCAAATCAACCAACAGGCCTATAACCTGATCACCGCCATGCTGGCTCGCTCCCAGCAACAGTTGGAACTGGTCGAGCTGAGCCCCGCCGATGCTCGCCGCTGGCTGACGGCACAGATGGAACAGGGGCATAACAAAGGACAAGTGCGTAGCCTCAAGAACCGTATCGCACAACTGGAGCGCGAGGAGGCCCGTGCGGCCCGTACGGCGGGCACATCGGCGCCAGCGAAAAGCCCCACTGCCGTTCAGGTCGAGGAAGCCATCCCGCATCTGCGCGTCATCCCCGCTGCGCAGCCTGCGCCCGCACATCCTCAGCCGGGGTATGGCAGCGATGTGCCACACCCGGCGCCGAGCAAGCCGGCAACGGCCTTACCGCCCTTGAGCGGCGAAGAGGCCCAAATGCAACTGCCGCGCAATATCCGTGATTTGCTGGATGAGGCGCCGCTAAAGGCGCTGATTACGGCGGTGGCTATTTGGAACACTGCAAGCACTGTGAGCACATGGAACGACGCAAGGTCAGCGAAGAACTTTATCGCTATCACAAGTGCATCGATGGCAACGCTGACAGCCGGTACAGCAGCGTTGCAACAACTTGCAGACTCCAACTGGGAACATCATGTCGCCCAGGCGAGTCATCTTGATGGCAAAGCCCAAGAGTATTTGGCAAGGGCGCTGGGGCTAGGCGCTGCCGCCATGCTTTTGCAGTCCATCACCGCTGGCATCGACGTGTTCTATTATGGCTGGCATGCGCTGGACGCCTATCGAAACGGGGATCTGGATACGGCGGTTGTCAGCACCAGCCTGGCCGGTGCTCAACTGGGCTACGCCCGTATATCGCTCCAGGCCATGCGTGCCATGCGCGTTGCCCGTAGCGCTGCCCTCGCAGGCGAGGCAGAAGCGCTGGCCACGGGTATTCGCGTGCTCTCCCTGCCACTGCGCCTGAGCCTGGTAGGGCTGACCATCACCATCTTTATCGGGCTGATCTCGCTGATCTACACCGAAGATACGCCGCTGGAACAGTGGCTCAAAAAGACCCGCTTCGGCACGCGCCCGGCGGACTGGTCTGGCGACTTCAACCAGAGCATGCGCGAGTTCTACCGCATCGTCTTGCCGGTCAGCCTCAAGCTCGAACGCTGGAACGACATCAACCCGCGCTCGGGCCTGATCAATGAACTGCGCCTGGTGCTGCGCCTGCCTGGTCAGCGTGAGTACCGGCAAGGCATGGTCAGCTTCGACGGTTATGAGGAGTGGCAACGCTCCACCGGTCTAACGAGCTCTGCCAAACGTTGCATACCGCTGGTCTGGGGTGAGGACGACCCCATTCCACTCGACCCCGACGTTGGCTCCCGCGTGCAGCCCGAAGCCGATGGCAGTGTGCGCCTGCGCCGCGCCTACCACGAGGACGTCGAGGATCTTGTCGCCATCCGTGGCAGCCTGACCTACCAACCCATCGAAGGGCTGTACCTGGCGCCTATCGATATCGACCTGAGCTGATCATGATCACTGCTACCGACCACCCTTTTGCCCAACGCCTGGCCCAGTTACCGGATAGTCGTCTACTCCGTGCTGATCAACCTACCGGCGCTCCGTTGATGTGCATGCCGGAAGTGGAAGAACAGACGGAGCACTATCTGGCCATCGAGCATGGAGATAGTGCAGATAGAGGAATGCTGACGGGGGCTCTGGGGTGGGGAATCGGCTTGACCTGTATATTTACAGGATTTTCCGCCTATTTGGATCGAGATACTGAATGGGTTATTTACAGTCTAGTTATCAGTCTCGCAGCTTTTATCTTTCCATTCGTATGGGAAGTCCTGCGCCCCATACCACTCCCCATCTTGCTCAATCGCCGCACCCGTGAGCTGTACTTCGAGCAAGAAGGTGATATTTACCACACTCCCTGGGATGGCATTGCCGCTGCCACCTACGCCTATGGCACAGTAGGCCCCTACACGGCTGGCATGCGCCATGCCGCACTCGAAGCTCTGCTGCATCGCTATGGCCACCCTCAGGAGCAGGTGGTGATCAACCTAAGCTCGCCCACTGGAAAGAGCCTGGAGATGCAGTTGGGGTTTTGGGAATACCTGCGTGCGTATATGGACAACGGCCCCTGGTTCGATGAGCAAGGGCAACCCAGTGACTCGCCTGAGTTCAACCAGAGCCTGCTGGCCGTACGCAAGCGCCGTGGCCACTGGACGCGCCTGCAATGGCGTGACATCAAGGAGCAGTATCAAGCCAATGGTGGCCGTAACTTCCTGAGTGGCTCTGACTTCGTGCTGTTGGTCGGTAGCCTCTTTTTGGCACCTCTCAACGCCATCCAGAACGTCACCTACGCTGTGGCCAAACGCCGTTCGCGTAGCCAGTGGCCGCAGATGATTCGTGAGCGCCTGCGTGGCGACGGCCCCACCAGTCGGCTGGTGGATCTGGAGCAAGGCCAGGCCTAGGCGGCAAAGCGTGGTCAGCTTCGACGGCTACGAAGAGTGGCAACGTTCCACTGATCTCACTAGTTCTGTCAAACGTTGCGTCCCCCTGGTCTGGGGTGAAGATGACCCTATTCCACTCGATCTGGACGTCGGCACCCGCGTACAACCCGAAGCCGATGGCAGCGTACGCCTGCGCCGCGCCTACCACGAGGACGTCGAGAAACTCATCGCCATCCGTGGCAGCCTGACCTACCAACCCATCGAAGGGCTGTACCTGGCGCCTATCGATATCGACCTGAGCTGATCATGACCACTGCTACCGACCACCCTTTTGCCCAACGCTTGGCCCAGTTACCGGACAGCCGCCTGCTCCGTGCCGATCAACCTACCGGCGCTGCGTTGATGTGCATGCCGGAAGTGGAAGAACAGACGGAGCACTATCTGGCCATTGAGCATGGTGATAGTGCTGATCGAGGGATGTGGACTGGTGCCTTGGGGGGGGTGGCCGGTTTTTTTTGGGGAGTTTTTTCCCTAGCCCTCTATCTAGATCATCGACCTGAACAAGCGCTAACCACTTTATTGGTCGGACTTGCTTTCTTTACGGTGCCATTCATTTGGGAAGTCCTACGCCCCATGCCACTCCCCATCCTGCTCAATCGCCGCACCCGCGAGCTGTACTTCGAGCAAGAAGGCGAGATTTACCACACTCCTTGGGACGGTATCGCCGCAGCCACCTATGCCTATGGCACGGTCGGCCCCTATACGGCCGGCATGCGCCATGCCGCACTCGAAGCCTTGCTGCACCGCTATGGTCATCCTCAGGATCAGGTGGTGATCAACCTAGGCTCGCCTATAGGCAAGAGCCTGGAGATGCAATTGGGATTCTGGGAGTATCTGCGCGCCTATATGGACAATGGCCCCTGGTTCGATGAGCAAGGACGACACAGTGACTCGCCTGAACATCTACAGGCTTTTCAGGAAGTGCGTAACAGCAAGGGACAGTCGGTGCGCCTGTACTGGGGGCTGATCAAAGAGGAATACAAAGCCAACAAGGGCCGCAACTTTCTCAGCTATGCCGACTTCATGTTGCTGTTCGGCAGCATGATGCTACTGCCCGTGCGTATCCTGCAGAACTTCACCTACGCCATGGCCAAACGCCGTTCGCGTAGCCAGTGGCCGCAGATGATTCGCGAACGCCTGCGTGCCGACGGCCCCACCAGTCGACTGGTAGATATGGAGCAAGGCCAGGCATAGGTGGCAGGGCTGGAGAACGTGATCGGTGGCCCGCGCGGGCTTGCCTACACCCTTGGCCCCAGCGGGCTGCTGAGTGATGGTGAGGTGATCGAACTGCGCGCCGACGACCCGACCACGGAGCTGGATCGCGCCACGTCCCACCGCCTGGACGGCACCGTCTATCTGCAACCCAAGGACACCGTATGAGCCAACCCGCAGCCGGCAGCAGCCGCAAAGGCCTGTTTTCCCGTGACGACTACCTGGCCCCGCCGCATATCCCAACCGGTCAACCTCCCAAGGATGTGCTCAATACCATCTGGCGCAAGAACGAGGTGTTTCTCGATATCGGCTCGTACAGCATTGGCTCGGCGGTAATGGTGATATGGCCAGCGCTATTGCTTGCAGTTCTGATTCTATGGAATACGGGAGGGTTTGTCGGGCGAAATACTGGCTTGACGATACTCTTTTCCATAATGCTTGGTATCCCCATCCTGATCTTGCTGCATAGCCTGACCCAGCCTGTACCGCCCCCAGTGCGCTTCAACCGCCAACGCCGCGAAGTCTGCGTGCCGCAAAAGGATGGCAGCTATTGGATCGTTCCCTGGGAACAGGTAACCGCTGCCGCCACTGCCGTTTCCTCGGTTGGCCAGCATGGCAAGACCACCCAGGCTCTACTGGTGGTTGGCTTCACCAACCCCGACCCGAATGCCAGGGATGAGGATAAGCATTTCAGCCTGGGGTTCAGTTGTGGAGGTGGCACCACCGCCATGCGCTTATGGGAGTGTATGCGCAGCTATATGGAGATTGGCCCGGAAGCGGTGTCCGACAATACCTATCGCCTCAGACGCAGCAAGGGCATCTGGGCCACCTACATTGATGACCTGGTCGAAGCAGCTCGGCGCAAAGGCTGGTTTCTAGCATTGCTGTGGGAAGGTTTTTGCGGTTTGGTTGTATTCAATACATTGCTTATAGATTTGATCGAACGGAAAAAACTCTCCCCCCCTCCCGACCTGACCGACCCAGCTATCGTCGAATGGTCACAACCCTTGCCGCCAGAACAATGGGCCAAGCGCTCCCCGGAATTGGAGCGCGCCATTGCAGAGCGCGAGGCTGAGCTGGCAAGCGAGCAAGCTACCGCATGAGCCAACCCGCAGCCGGTAGCAGCCGCAAAGGCCTGTTCTCCCGTGACGACTACCTGGCCCCGCCGCATATCCCCACCGGCCAATCGCCCAAGGAAATGGGGTAGAACCCCCTACGCCATGGCCAAACGCCGCTCGCGTAGCCAGTGGCCTCAAATAATCCGTGAGCGCCTACGGGCAGATGGCCCAACCAGCCGGCTGGTTGATTTGGAGCCAACGAGTTCCGACATAGTCGTTTAGCGTTATCCTGCGCAACGACTCAATGGCTAGAGTTTTCATATGAACATCGGCGAAGCCGCCAAACACACCGGCCTGAGCGCCAAGATGATTCGCTACTACGAGTCCATCGGACTGCTGCCCCATGCCGGGCGGTCGGAGAGTGGCTATCGGCAGTACAACGCAGACGACCTGCATCGCCTGGCCTTCATCAAGCGCGCACGGGATCTGGGATTTTCTCTCGAGGAGGTTGGCAAACTGCTGGCCCTGTGGCAGGACAAGCGGCGCGCCAGTGCCGATGTAAAGGCGCTGGCCGAGGAGCATATCGCCGAGTTGGAGCGCAAGATCACCGAGATGAGCGCCTTGCGCGATACGCTGGTGGAGCTGGCGAACAGTTGCCAGGGTAACGACCGGCCGGACTGCCCGATCCTGAAGGGCATCGAACAGGGTGTGGGCTGTAGCACCTCCAACTGCGTGCATGGAGGCACCAAGTAGCCCGGATGTAATCCGGGGAAGCTGCCAAAACACCCCGGATTTTATCCGGGCTACGATTTATGCGCGTATGGAGACCCTGGTAGCCCGGATGCAATCGGGGGCATGCCAACGTCGCTACAGGACGTGGTTAGGCCCACAACGCCAGGTGCGCGCGGCGTACCCTACGGAGTAGAGCCGTTCAGCGCATCCAGGGCGGTATCGGCTCAGCGTCCCTGGGTTCGTCTTCGGCGTTGAGCAGGGCCTGCTTCTTCGCTTCCTCGGCCAGGGCGGCCTTGATCTCGCGCATCACCGCGTCGATATCGGCAGCGTCCTCGGGCTCGGCGAACTCACCGGTCAACTGTGTATCTGGCTGCAGTTTGCCGGCCTCGTAGAGCGCCCACATTTCCTTGGCGTACTTGGTGTACTTCAGCTCCGGGGCAAACTGGCCGAAGTACTCGGCCATGTTGCGCACATCACGCTCCAGCATGCTGAAGGCGTGGTTGTTGGCGGCGGCATCCACCGCCTGCGGCAGGTCAATGATCACCGGGCCTTCGGGTCCAAGCAGCACGTTGAATTCCGACAGGTCGCCATGCACCAAGCCGGCGCAGAGCATCTTGACGATCTCCTGGATCATGAAGGCGTGAAATTCGCGAGCATCGTCAGGGTGCAGGTCGACGTCATTGAGTCGTGGCGCAACGTCACCCTCACCGTCACCCACCAGCTCCATCAGCAATACGCCATCGAGAAAGTCATAGGGTTTGGGCACCCGTACGCCGGCATTGGCCAGGCGGAAGAGAGCAGCGACTTCGGCATTCTGCCAGGCCTGCTCCTGCTCCTTGCGCCCGTACTTGCTGCCCTTGGCCATGGCTCGCGCCTGCCGGCTGCCACGCACCTTGCGCCCTTCCTGATACTCGGATGCCTGGCGGAAGCTGCGTTTGTTGGCTTCCTTGTAGACCTTGGCACAGCGCAGCTCGTCGCCACAGCGCACCACATACACCGCTGCTTCCTTGCCACTCATCAGCGGTCGCAGCACCTCGTCCACCAGGCCATCCTCGACCAGGGGTTCAATACGTTTGGGCGTCTTCATCGGTGTGGAACACGGATCCTTTCTGACGGAGAGAGTAATTGCCGACCATCGTCGCACAGCAGACACCCTGATCAAAGCTCGCGAGCCCGAGCCGGGCGGGTGATGAACAGCCTGAGCGTCCGTGAACAGCCCCGCAGCAGCCCGAACTATTCCTCAGAGCGCGTCCAGGCTGGCGCGCAGTCGGCGCAGCACCGCCAGCGATTCGGGGTTGTCGCCGTGAACGCACAGGCTGTCGGCCCGCAGACGCAGGGGCTTGCCATCGATATCGGCGAAAGGCTCGCCCTGGGCGATAGCCAGGGCCTGACTCAGGATGCGCTCAGGCTCCTGGTGCACTGCGCCACTGAGCCGGCGCGGTGCAAGTTGCCCATCCGACAAATAGGCACGGTCAGCAAACGCCTCGAACATCATCGGTACGCCGGCCTTGTCAGCCAGGCGCAGCTCGCGACCATTATCGGCCAGTGCCAACACCATCAGTGGTAGCCCTTGGCGGTAGCTGGCACAGGCATCCAGCACCGCCATCAGAAGCGCGTCATCACGAACCAGATCGTTGTACAGCGCGCCATGGGGTTTGACGTACGCCACCTGGCAGCCAGCCGAGCGGCAGAAGGCATCGAGTGCGCCGAGCTGATAAAGCACCAGCGCACGCACCTCCTCCGGCGAACATTGCAGATGACGCCGGCCAAAGCCTTGCAGGTCGGGATAGGACGGATGCGCTCCGATGCTCACACCGTGCGCCACGGCCAGCTCGACGCTTCGCGCCATGATCAGCGGATCACCTGCATGGAAGCCGCAGGCCAGGTTGGCTTGGTCGATCAGCGGCATCGCCAGTTGATCATCGCCCATGCACCAGGCGCCGAAGCCTTCGCCCATGTCGCAGTTGAGAAGAATACGGTTCATGTCGGCAGCTTAGAGGGTCATGACGACAGGCGTAAAGCTCGCCGAAGATTCGATAACCAATCTCATTTACAAAATTTACATCTGCCTTCAGCCCAGTCACCGCGGCCTCTCCAGCCATCTTCAACAGCCACCGGTATCGTGCGCGATTGATCCTTATATGCAAATCACTATCATCCCGGCCGTTCATAACCGTTCCGACTGCACCCTCTTATCGCCAGGAGTAGATCGATGTCCGCCCTCAATTCCCGCACCGCCTTGGCTAGCGCCATTGCTCTGGCCGCCAGTTTCGGCGCTCAGGCCAGCGAGCCCATCACCCTGGGTGACGTGGTCGTCAGTGCCTCCGGCTTCGAGCAGAAGATCACCGAGGCACCCGCCAGCATCAGCGTGATCAACCGCGAGGAATTGCAGCAGAAGCGCTACAACAACCTGGCGCAGGCGCTGGGTGACGTTGAAGGTATCGACATTGGCCAGGGCACCGGCAAGACCGGTGGGCTGAACATCAGCATCCGTGGCATGGAGAGCAAGTACACGCTGATCCTGATTGACGGCCGTCGCCAGAACGCTGCCGGCAACATCACCC
This sequence comes from Pseudomonas sp. Z8(2022), assembly GCF_025837155.1. NCBI lineage: Bacteria > Pseudomonadati > Pseudomonadota > Gammaproteobacteria > Pseudomonadales > Pseudomonadaceae > Pseudomonas > Pseudomonas sp. Z8(2022). Next base: position 3,613,489 of record NZ_CP107549.1, read on the forward strand.
CGAACGGCTTCGGCGAGACTTCCACAAGCTTCATGCCTCCACTGTCAGCCATCGAACGTATCGAGGTGATCCGTGGCCCGATGTCGACCCTTTACGGTTCCGATGCCATGGGTGGCGTGATCAACATCATCACCCGCAAAGTGGGCAAAGAATGGGCGGGCTCCTTCACTCAGGACTACACCTATCAGGAAGACCGTGATTACGGCGATACCCGCTCTACCAGCCTGTACGCCAGCGGCCCGCTGATTGATGAACTGCTGGGTCTACAGGTTCGCGGCAGCCTGTTCGACCGGGACGAATCCAATCTGGAGTTCGCGCCAGGTGTGCCGATGAGTCGCCGAGGCGGCTCTGCGGTAGAGGGTGGCAACCACAATATCGGCGCTCGTCTGACGCTGACGCCGCATGCGGACCATGACTTCTCGCTCGACTTCGATCGCGGCCGCCAGTACTACGAGAACGACAATTGCCAACTGGGCACACTCGACGGCTGGGGCAGCGGTCCTGCCGATACGGGTTGTCAAACCGTGCAACCGACGCAGGCCAACGGTTACTCCGACAAGCTGCGCTTCGAGCGGGATCAGTACGCTCTCAGTCATACCGGCCGTTTCGGTTTTGGTACGCTTGACAGCAGCCTGATGCGCAACACTACCGAGACCCTGGGCCGCACGATCCCCGGAGGCACACTGGGCCGCCCCGGATTCCTGCCCATCGGCTCCCCCTATGCAGGCTTCCCATCGATCATCGTGGGTGACGACCGCGAATTGAAGACCACCAACACGGTGTTCGACAGCAAGCTGACGGCCCCAATCGGTGACTCCAACATCACGACCGTCGGTGTGCAATGGTGGAAAGCGAAGATGACCGACAGCCTCGCTGGCGAGGACTTCGAACAGACTACCAAAGCGGTATTTGCTGAAAACGAGTGGCGCATTCGTGACGATCTGGCTCTTACACTGGGCGGACGTTACGACGATCACGAGGCATTCGGCGGCAACTTCAGCCCACGCGCGTACCTGGTCTGGAATACCACCGACAACTGGACGCTCAAGGGCGGCGTCAGCCGTGGCTACAAGGCTCCCGATCTCAACGACCTGCACGGTGGCATCAACGGCGTCTCCGGTCAGGGCAGCACAGTGACCATCGGTAACCCTGACCTGAAGCCTGAAACCAGCACCACTACCGAGTTCGGCGTCTACTTTGACAACCTGGCCGGTTTCAATGCCAACGCAACCCTGTTCCATAACAAGTTCAAGGACAAGATCGCCGCTGGCGATCCGGTGAGCGACCCGCTGTGCGCCGGCAACAGCAACGGCACCTGCTCGCAAAATATCAACGTCGATGAGGCGGTCACTCGAGGTCTGGAACTGGCCGCCAGCTGGAACTTCGCCCCGGCGTGGACACTGAGCGGTAACTACACCTATACCGACAGCGAGCAGAAGAGCGGTAACGACAAGGGGGCTCCGCTTACCAATACACCGGCCCACCTGGCCAATGCCAAGCTGAACTGGCAGACCACAGACACGCTGAACCTGTGGCTGAAGGCTGAATATCGCGGCGAACGAGCGCGTTTCACCTCCAAATACGAGAATCTGGACGACAACGGTCGCTACTCCACCAACCAGTCGATCTGGGACACCCTGGGGCGCAACACCGAGGCGTATACCCTGCTGCACCTGGGGGGCTCGTTCAAGGCCACGGAAAATCTGACCTTGAATGCCACCATCTACAACCTGTTGGACAAGGAGTTCAACAAGGGCAAGGCGTACACCACCTACTCGTACAACAACAGCGGTGTGCTGACCACCGGCACCGCCTACGGCACCGACTATGCCAACTTCGGTCAGTCCACTACCGGCACCGTGCAGGAAGGCCGTCGCTTGTGGGTATCGGCGACCTTCGACTTCTGATCGAATCCGCTGCACAACAGCCGCCACCGCGAAAGCGCTGGCGGCTTTTTTATCGGTGCCGTCTCGCCGCGGTTGCGGTAGCGGGTCTACCCAGTGATCTCCTCCAGAAATGCCTGACGCATCGCATAAGGCAGATCATGTGAAGGTGGCCGTGGAGCCCGAGCCCGACTCAGATCGCCTCGCCGCCATAGCCCCCACCCAGCACTTTGTACAGCTGCACCTGGTTCTGCAGCTGGGCGGACTGGTTCTGCAGCAGGTTGTCGCGTGCAGAGAAGAAACTCTGCTGCGCGCTGAGTACGGTGAGGATATCGGTGGCACCCTCGCGATACTGCAATTCGGCCAGACGGAAGGTGCGCTCGGCGCGCTCCAGCACGCGTTGCTGGCTGAGGTATTGGGCCTGCCCTTCGCGCAATGCCACCAGCGCGTCTTCGACTTCTTTAAGTGCCGTAAGCACGGTCTGCCGATAGCTGCTGGCCAGTTCTACATAGCGTTCCTGCGAGACTTCGACCGCACCCCGCAGCGCCCCCCCACGAAATATCGGCTGCAGCAGCGACGCGCCCAAGCTGCTGGCCAGATTGCCGCCGTTGAACAGCTGCTGCAGCGCATCGGCGCTGTAACCGGTCGAGCCGGTCAGGCTCAAGCTGGGGAACAGCGCCGCACGAGCAGCGCCGATATTGGCGTTGGCCGCCAGCAGGCGTGCCTCCTGGGCACGAATATCCGGCCGGCGCAGCAACAGCTCTGACGGCAGGCCTGCCGCCTGTTGCGGTGCCAGCAGAAGGTTGGCCAGCGAATCGGCCTGTACCTGCCGGGCAAAGTCTTGCGGCACTTCACCGAGAAGAATGGCCAGAGCGTTCTCAGCCGTCTGACGCTGCTGACGAATACCCGGAATAGCGGCACGGCGCTGCTCGACGAAGGTCTGCTGCTGGAGCAGATCCAGATCACTGATCGAGCCGAAGCGCGACTTGGCCTCGGTCACGCGCAACACTTCCTCGGCGTTGGCCAGGTTCTCCAGGGCGATGCGCTCCCGCTCGCGCAACTCCAGTACCTTGAAATAGCTGGTGGCGGTTGCCGCGGTTACGGTCAGCGCCACCGTGTCACGTTCGAACGCGCTGGCGCGCGCGCCCTGTTCGATGGCCTCAAGGTTGTTGCGGTTCTTGCCCCAGAGATCAATCTCGTAACTGATCGACAGGCCAGCGGACAAGGACTCGCGCACACCGCCGCCGGCATTGTCGGCCAGGAAATTGCGGTTGCCGCCGGCGTTGCCGCTGATGCTTGGCAACAGTGGTGCCCCAGCGATACGGGCCTGGATGTCAGCCTGGCGCACCCGACTGATCGCTCCGGCCAGTTCCTGGTTGCCTTGCGCGGCGCGTGCCACGAAGGCGCTCAGCTCATCGCTGTCAAATGCACGCCACCAGTCCGGCGACACTGACGCAGCGCCAGAGCCGTGTTGGTAATACGCCGGCAAATCCTGCTCCGGGCGTTCGTAGGTCGGCGCCAGGTTGCAACCGGCCATCAGCATTGCGCAAACCAGCGGGGCCACTCTCAATCGTTTCATAGTCAATCCGAAGCCAATGCCTGAACGGGATCCAGATGCGCGGCCTTGCGGGCCGGCATCAGGCCGAAAACGAGACCGGTGGCGAACGCACAACCGAACGCCAGTAACACCGGAGCCAAAGTGAACTGCACCGCCGTGCCCAATGCCTGAATCACCCATGCCGCCCCCAGACCTGCCAGCACGCCGATCACCCCGCCGATGGCCGAAACCACCAGTGCCTCGGTGATGAACTGCTGGAGGATGTTGCCGGTACGCGCTCCGGTGGCCATGCGTATGCCGATTTCACGGGTGCGCTCGGTCACGTTGACCAGCATGATGTTCATCACCCCGATGCCGCCGACCAGCAGTGAAATCGCGGCGATCGAGCCGAGCAGCACGGTGAGCGTGTCCTGGGTCGCGGTCACCGCTTCGAGCAGCGAAGCGGTGTTGCGGATCTGGAAATCCTCGACGCCGTTGTGACGCTTGAGCAGTTCCTGGCGGATCGCTTCCTCGGTGTCGGCGATGGCACCGATGTCATCGATATAGGCGGTGATGCTCTGCACGTAGCGCTGCCCGAACAGGCGCAGGCTGCCAGTGGAGAACGGCACCAGCGCCACGTCGTCCTGGTCCTGCCCCCAGGGCGTCGCCCCCTTGGCCGACATCACGCCGACCACCTGGAACGGCACGTTGCTGATCAGCAGGTACTGGCCGACCGGATCCTGTCCCGGGAACAGGTTTTCTGCCACGGTCTGGCCTAGCACGGTCACCGCGGCATAGGCGCGCTCATCGTTCTCGCTGAAGAAGGCGCCAGACGTCAGCGGCCACTCGCGCACCTCCGGCATCGAGGCATTGGTGGCGGTGATCTGGGTCTTGTAGTCGATATTGCCCGAACGCAGCGTGGCATTGCCCTGCAGTTCACCGAGCGCGTCACGCACATTGGGCAGAGCGCCGACGGCTTTGGCGTCCTCAGCGGTCAGGGTCGCGGTCACGCCATCGGCGGAACGCGGCATATTCGGCGCCCCCGGGCGAATCGACAGCAGATTGGTGCCCATGGCGCTGATCCGGTCCACCACGCTCTGCCGGGCACCATTGCCGACGGCGAGCATGGCGACCACCGAGGCGACGCCGATGACGATGCCCAGCAGCGTCAGAACGGTGCGAAACAGGTTGGCCTTCAGCGCGCGCCCGGCCATGCGCACCGCCTCGCCGACATCGGCGCTGCTGGCGCCAGCGGGCGTGGTGTTGATCGCCAGCTGAACAGGCGCGGCACCATTGCGCTCACGACTGCCACTGTCGGCTACGATAAGCCCGTCGCGGATCTCGATCTGGCGGTCGGCATGCGCCGCCACTTCGCGGTCGTGAGTGATAATGATCACCGTCTTGCCCTGCGCCGACAGCTCCTTGAGCAGGGCCAGCACTTCCTGACCGGACTTGCTGTCCAGCGCACCGGTGGGCTCGTCGGCCAGGATCACTTCGGCGTCGTTCATCAACGCGCGGGCAATCGACACCCTCTGCTGCTGCCCACCGGACAACTGGCTGGGGCGATTGCGCAAGCGGTCGGCCAGTCCCAGACGGGTGAGAAGCTCGCTGGCACGCTGGTGCCGTTGCGCGGCAGGCAGGCCGGCGTAGATGGCCGGTATCTCGACGTTCTCCAGCGCGTTGGCCGAAGGAATCAGGTGATAGCTCTGGAACACGAAGCCGAATGCCTCACGGCGCAGCGCCGCCAGGCCGTCGGTATCGAGATCCGCCACCCGATGGCCGGCGAACAGGTACTCGCCACCGGAGGGCTTGTCCAAGCAACCGAGGATGTTCATCAGGGTACTTTTACCCGAGCCCGAAGCCCCCATGATGGCTACGAACTCGCCTCGGCCGATCTCCAGGCTGATGCCGTGCAGTACCTGGACCTCTATCTCGCCGCTGGTAAAGCGTCGGGTGATGTCACGCAGACTGATCAGTGCACTCATGGCTCGCCCCCTAGATCCGCGGGCCGCCGCCCGCTCCCATACGCCGGCCGCCTTGCTGGCCTTGCTGGTTCGGCCGGTTCGCCGCAGCACGCGGGGCGGCGCTCATCAGCACCACGTCACCCTCGCTGAGGCCTTCGAGAACCTCGGCGTTGACCCGGTCACGCAGGCCGATGACCACGCTGCGCTCGACCGCCTTACCCTTCTCCAGCACCTGCAGGCGATAGCCCTGGCCCTTCTCCAGCGGCCGTCCCGGACGCCCTTGCAGCACGGCCAGCGGAATGGTCAGCACATCGTCGGCCTGGGCATTGATGAAGAACACCTGCGCAGTCATCTGTGTCATCAGCCGGCCATCCGGGTTGTCCACGTCGAACTGCGCGTTGTACAGCACCACGTTGTTGGTCACTGTCGGTGTCGGCAGGATCTGCCGCAGGTTCGCCTCCCAGCGGCGATCCTGCCCCAGCGTGGTGAAGTACGCCGGCATGCCCTCACGCAGCTTGCCGATATCGGCCTCCGAGACCTGGGTGTCGACGGTCATGCGCGACAGGTTGGCAATCTGCACCAGCACCGGTGCCTGCTGATTGGCGTTTAGGGTCTGGCCCTGCTTGGCAGATTGCGACACCACGGTGCCGCTCATCGGTGCGTAGATCTTGGTGTACTCGAGATTGGTGCGATCCTCTTCCAGGCCCGCCTCGGTCTGCTTGATCTGCGCCTGCAGCGCTTCGATCTGCGCCCGTTTGACCTTCACATCAGCCTGCGCCGTCTGCAGCAGCTCCAGGCTGGTGGCACGTTCCTCGTACAGCGCCTGCTGGCGGTTTAGCTGGGTTTGCGACAGTCCCAGCTGCGCCTGGTACTGCTTGAGCTGGGCACGCTGATTGGTCAACTGCGCTTCGCTGGCCAGCACCTTGGCCTGCAGCACCCGCGGATCGATCTCGGCCAGCAACTGGCCCTCTTCCACTGTGTCGCCCAGTGCCACGTGCAGCTTGAGCAGCTGACCGGAGACCTGCGCACCGACGTCGACGTAGTCGAACGGCTGCAGCGTACCGAGCGCGGTGATGGTGTCCTCGATGGAAGCCCGCACCACCGTGGCGGTAGCCGGCGCGGCGCCGCCGGCGGCCTCGTCGCCCAGCCACCACCAGCCGGCCGCGACAGACACTGACAGCAGCCCGCCGGCAAGCAGCGTGCGGCGTGAAAACAGGGATCGGATCAGAGACATAGGCAGGCGCATCCGGATGACTGAAGGTTTCTCGGGAATGGCCGTGATGCTAGTGACTCGCCTGTCAGGACTAAAGACGGCAAAGGGTAAAGGGCGGGTAAAGTCCGGCTTTACACAGCGACCGGCGTTCACCTGCGCCCACGCATTGTCCGATATGAAGGACCGCCACCATTGCAAAGGCGACGCTACAAAAACGAATAAATGAGCGGAACGGCATGACGGATCAGCCGGCTTATACCCGCTCCACCATATCCCGCGTGATGTCGCTCAACTGACGGCACCCACAAAGCGCCATGGTCACCTCTAGCTCTTCCCGCAGCAGCCTAAGCAGATGGGCCACCCCCAGAGCTCCAGCAGTGGCCAAGGCATACACGTAGGAACGGCCGATCAGCACCGCATCGGCCCCCAGCGCCAGGGCTTTGAAAATGTCGCTGCCACGGCGGATACCACCGTCCACCAGCACCGGCACACCTGCACCAAGTTCAGCGCGAATAGATGTCAGTGAACGCAACGCCGGCCACTGCGAATCCAGCACCCGGCCACCATGGTTGGAGACGATCACTCCGGCGGCTCCAGCCTCCACCGCCAGGCGCGCGTCTTCAGCGTGCAGAATGCCCTTGAGCAGCACAGGCAGGCGACTGTGCCGGCACAGCGAGGCGACATCCTGCCAGCCGGGAGCCACTGCCATCAGTCCATCGAATACGGCGCTACCATCTTCCGGCAGTTCGGGCAGCTGCACCGTCTGCTCGAGATTCACCGCACGTACATCCGGCGGCAAGCGAAAGCCGGCACGCTGTTCACGGTTGCGCACCCCGGAAACCGGCGCGTCCACCGTCAGCACCAGCGCCCGATAACCAGCTGCCTCGGCACGCTGCGCCAGGGCCAGGGTCGCCTCCGCGCTACCCTGCCAGTAGAGCTGGAACCACAGCGCCCTCTTCGCGACCTCGGCCACATCCTCCAAGCGGGTGGAGGCAAAGGAGCTGAGCACCGCGGCTCCGCCCATGACCCCGGCAGCCAGCGCGCTGGCACGTTCGCCTTCGCTATGGAACAGATGCTGATAGGCAATCGGCGCCAGCACGATGGGATGCAGCAGAGAATCGCCAAGCAACTGGCAGCGCGTATGACCACCGCGCAGATCGCGCAACATGCGCGGCAGCAGTGCCCATTCCTGCCAGGCCTGCAGATTCGCCTGACAGGTTAGTTCGTCACCGGCCCCGCCCAGCAGGTAAGCCTGCGCGTTGGCATCCAGTCGCTCTAGGGCGTAACGCTCGTAATCGCTCGCCGATACCAGGTCGGCGGGAATTTCGCTCAGCGGCGGCAGGCGGTTCATGCTCACTCGCTCCATTGGCGCAACAGGTTGTGATAGGTGCTGGTCAGGCCTAGCACCTCCGGGCTGTCACCCAGTTGCGCACGCAGCTTGAGAATGCTCATGTCCAGTTCGAACAGCAGCTTGCGCTGCCAGGCATCGCGCACCCAGCTCTGCGTCCAGAGAAACGAGGCAATGCGCGCGCCGCTGGTTACCGGCTCGACACGGTGCAGGCTGGTCGCCGGATAGACGATGGCATCGCCAGCAGCCAGCTTCACCTCGTGCTCACCGTAGGTATCCTCGACGATCAGCTCACCGCCTTCGTACTCTTCAGGCTCGCTGAGAAATACCGTGGTGGAGACGTCGGTGCGAACCTGCAGACCGCTGAAACGGTCACGCTGCAGGGCGTTGTCGACATGATTACCGTAGAGCCCACCGCCACTGTAACGATTGAACATCGGCGGCAGCATGTGCCGAGGCAGCACTGCCGAGACGAACAACGGATGCCGCTGCAAGGCGATAGCGATGATCTGCGAAAGTCCGGCGAAGGCCGGAGATTCCGCCGGGAACTGCTGATTGCTCTTGAGCGCCGCAGCCTGGGCGCCGGAGCTGCGCCCACCGTCGTCCCAGTCATGGGCCACCAACTCGGCACGCAGCGCAGCAACCTCCTGTTTGCTCAATACCTGCGGAATATGCAGCAACATCGGGCGGTCTCCTGCTTTGAACGCAAGAAGCCCGCGCATTGCGCAGGCCTCATGCGGTACAGCTCAGATTAGAAGGTCAGTTCGGTGGTGAACATCGCCGAGCGTGGTGTACCGAGGCGGGCACGGGCACCACTGTTGTTCAACGACTCGATGTACTCCTTGTCGAACAGGTTATACACATTCAGACGCAGGTTGACGTTCTTGTTTAAACGGTACGCGGCCATGGCATCCGCGACCCAAAAGGACGGAATCACCGGCATGTTCTGCGTGCTCGTATCGACACCGGAGGCAATGACCCGATCCTGCTCGGACACGTAGCGGGCGCCACCGCCCAGGGTCAGGTCCCCCAGTGTATAGGACGTCCACAGCGTCGCGGTCAGATCCGGCGACCAACGCACTCCGGTGTTCTGGCTCACCGTGTTGTTGTTGGCGCTGAAGCTGGCTTGGTCGAGCTGCTTGGTGTTCATCTGGGCAACACCCGCGGACACTTGCCAGAAGTTGGTGAGCTGACCGACCACACCCAACTCCACGCCTTCGACGCGGGTCTTGCCTTCCTGGAAGTAACGGGCAGCGAAGGAGTCATAGCTGACCTGATTCTCGTTCTCCGTGCGGTAGGCTGCCAGGGTCACCGCCAGGCGCTGATCCAGCAGGTCCCACTTGGTACCGACTTCCACATGCCGGGTTTCCTGTGGCTCCAGACCGACCTGCTCATTGGACGAGGAAGCCGCCGAATCGGCCACCAAAGCAAAGTTGCCGCTGCCAGGCGGGGTCATCGAATTGGCGAACGACAGATAGATGCTGCCATTCTCCTGCGGCTTGAACACCACGCCGGCGTTCCAGCTGGTCAGGTCACCCGACTCATAGCCGCTGCCCGGTACACGGGCGTTCGAGGCGATTGCGACGCTATCGGTTTCCGTGCGGAAATGCTCGAAGCGTACACCGCCGTTGAGCGCCCACTGCTCATTCAGGTGCAGGGTGTCGAAGACATAGAGCGCTGCGGTCTTGGTCTCGCCGTCGGTATAGGCGCCGGTCTTGTAGGGATCGCCAAGGGCATCATGGGCGTTCGGGTCATACAGATTCCCCGGTGGCAGCGGCACCGCCGGATAGGCCACACCATCGATGGTCTGAGCGGAGGTGGCGTAACTGCGATTGAGCTGTTTCTCGCGCATCAACTCAAGGCCTGCAGCCAGCTCATTGCGCAGGCCGAAGGTATCGAACTGAGCATTCATGCTGGTCTGGTTCGCGAGAATCTCGTTCTCCTGATCGACCACCTGACGGCTGCGCGCCACAGTCCAGTCCGCCGGGTTGGTAGAGCCATTGGCATTCAGCGCGTTGATGCCGGTGAGAATGCGGTCGTTGTTGCTGCGCCCCCAGCGGGAGAGGTTGCGCAGGGTCAGAGCCTCGTTGACGTCGTGCTCGACCTTGAGGGTGAACATGTCGCCATCGATGCGCTCGTAATCGCCCTTGGCCCCGTAATAGTTTTCGCGATCGACCTTGCCGCCCGCGTTCAGGGCCGCGTTGGCGTTATAGAAGCCGCTCATGCCGATGGTCGGGATGCCGCCGTCGGGTGTGTTGTCCTGACGTACATGCTGGGAATACAGGTACACACGGGTGTCAGTATCCAGGCCGAAGGCAATCGACGGCGCCACGCCATAGCTGCTGTTGTCCACGTAATCGCGACCGTCCACGTCACCGGCGCGGCGCATCAGATTCAGGCGTAAAGCCGAGCTCTCACCCAGTTGGCGGTTGATGTCGACGGTGAGATTGCTCTTGTCGGCGGTACCGTAGCCGAGGGTGACGAAAGTTTCGTCGTTCAGGGTTGGCAACTTGGAAATCAGATTGATATAGCCGGAGGACGCGCCACGGCCGATGTCGGAGCCGGCGGCGCCCTTGACCACCTCCACCTGCTCGAGGTTGAACACGTCACGACTGACCGCACCGAGATCACGCACGCCGTCCACGAAAGTCGATTGCTGGGTGGAAAAACCGCGCATCATGAAAGTGTCGCCAGCGGAGGTGTTGCCGTTCTCGCCGAGCTGCATGGTGATGCCGGGCGTATTGCGCAGCGCTTCCATCAGGCTGTTGGCGCCCTGCTCGCGCAGCATCTCCTTCTTGATCACCTGCACGGTCTTGGGCGTATCCAGCAACGGCTGAGTCAGCTTGGTGTTGGCGCTCTTGTCAGCCTTGTAAGGCACTTCCGCCTTGGAGGTCACCACCATTTCGGGCAGATCCACACTGGATTCACCATCACTGGTCTGGGCAGCCGCCAGCGCCGGCAGAGTTGCCGCGATCAGTGCAGCGAGGTGATTGACGTGATGGTGCTTGCGACTACGGATTGTCATGGATATCCCCAGGTTGGAAAGGCCGCTTTCCTGGCGTTGCAAGAGATAACGCAACAGGAAGTAACAAATGCTGAACTAAGCGGCACGAATGCTAATCACTCTTAAATGCATTGGCAATACACATGCATTTACATGTTTCAGCCGCAGTTCCCGATGTCCATCTGCATCTACAAAAAAGGCCACCTGAAAATGCCTGAGATAGAGCGGGCGAGACTCATCCAAAACCAAATTGATGTCGCATCACAGAGGCTGCTGTACAACCGCGAAAAAGCCGGCCCCAAATGCAAAAACCCGCCGAAAGGCGGGTTTTTTATCGAGGCGTCCTTACAGGTAATAGGACTTCAGCGGTGGGAAACCGTTGAACTCCACCGCGCTGTAGCTGGTGGTGTAGGCACCGGTGGAGAGCCAGTACAGGCGGTCGCCGCTGGCCAGGTTGAGCGGCAGACCGTACTTGTAGTGCTCATACATGATGTCGGCGCTGTCGCAGGTTGGGCCGGCGATCACCACCTCTTCCATCTCGCCCTTCTTCTCGGTCCAGATGGGGAACTTGATCGACTCGTCCATGGTTTCGATCAGGCCACTGAACTTGCCCACATCGGCATAGACCCAGCGTTCGACGGCGGTACGCGACTTGCGCGCAACCAGCACGACTTCCGAGACCAGCACACCAGCGTTGGCGATCAGCGAACGGCCCGGTTCGAGGATGATTTCCGGCAGATCATCACCGAAATCCTCGCGGAGGAAGCGGGTGATTTCCTCGGCGTAGGTCTCCAGGTCGTTGGTGCGCTGGATGTAGTTGGCCGGGAAGCCGCCACCCATGTTGATCATCTGCAGGCTGATGCCGTCTTCTTCCTTCAGGCGCTCGAAGATCACCTTGACCTTGGCGATGGCCGCATCCCATACATCGATATCACGCTGCTGCGAACCGACGTGGAAGGAAATGCCATAGGGCACCAGACCCAGTTGCTTGGCCAGTATCAGCAGGTCCAGCGCCATGTCCGGCTGGCAGCCGAACTTGCGCGACAGCGGCCAGTCGGCACTTGTGGAGCCTTCGGTGAGGATGCGCACGTAGATCTTCGAGCCCGGCGCAGCCTTGGCGATGTTGCGCAGATCGGCTTCGGAGTCGGTGGCGAACAGGCGCACGCCTTTCTCGTAGAAATAGCGGATGTCACGGGACTTCTTGATGGTGTTGCCGTAGCTGATGCGCTCCGGGCCGACGCCAGTGGCCATCACCTTGTCCAGCTCGTAGATCGAGGCGATGTCGAAGTTCGAGCCCTTGTCGCGCAGCAGCTCGATGATCTCGACCGCCGGGTTGGCCTTGACCGCGTAATAGATCTTGGCGAACGGGAAGCAGTTGCCCAGCTGGTCGTAGGCGTCGGCGATGATCTGCCGGTCGATCACCACGAAGGGGGTTTCGTGCTGATCGGCAAATGCCTTCATGCGTTGGAAAGTAGCGGGTGCGTAGTAGTCTTCGACCTTGATCGACATGCTGGGGACTCCAATGGCAAAACCGGGAACACATGGATTCGGGCAGCGAAACACCTGACAGGTTCCGCTGCGTGTCGGGGGTGGCCGCGCAACGCGCAAGCCTGAACGTCTGACAGTTTCCCCACTTTGGTTCGCCTACTTCCCAAGGCATGTCGCCGAGCATCGCTGATCGCGGTGGGCCACCAGCGATCTCTCGTCGTCAGTACTTGAGCCGGATGGATCGTTTCCAGCATGGACGTTCGGGCGCGGACTTTAAGACCATGCGCCCGTCAGATCAACCGGAAATTCCTGCTAATTTCGGCTCGTTCCGGATATCACACAAAACGTTCTGAAATGCTGAACAGGCGGGGCTTACAGCCAATCTGGCGCAGCCTCTTTTCAGTGCCGTTGCAGCACCTCGGGCGAGCGGCCTGCACCGCTCGCCCACACCCCTCAATAGACGTCGCGGCGATAGCGACCTTCCTCGACCAGATCCTGCACCGTCTCGTCGCCAAGCAGCTCGCGCAGGGCTGCATCGACGCCACCGGCCATGCCGTGCAGGCTGCCGCAGACATAGATTGCCGCGCCCTCGGCCAGCCACGCATGCAGGCGCTCGCGCTGCTCGCGCAGCAGGTCCTGCACGTAGCGCTTGTCGGCCTGATCGCGGGAGAACGCCAGATCCAGATGCTGCAGTTCACCGGTCTCCAGTGCCGCCTGCAGCTCGTCGCCACAGAAGAAATCACAGGCGCGATTGCGCTCACCGAACAGCAGCCAGTTGCGCCCCTGCCCCGCCAGCGAGCGTGCCCGCAACAGCGAACGCAGCCCGGCCAGCCCCGTGCCGTTGCCGATCAGAATCAATGGGCGATCATCCTCCGGCAGATGGAAGGCACTGTTGCGGCGCACCCGCGCCACAAGCTGGCCGCCTTCGGGCAGATACTCGGTCAGCCAGCCGGAGCCCAAACCCAGGCTGCCATCGGCCTGCACCGCCTGACGAACGATCAGCTGCAGCACGCCATCGGCGGCTACGGAAGCGATGGAATACTCACGCGTATCCAGCGGCACCAGCGCGTCGACCAGCGCCTGGGCGTGCAGCCCGACCAGATGAGCGAAGCTGTCCGGCAACTGACGTTCAGCCAGGGCTTCGCGCAGGCTGGTCGCCTGGCCATCGAGCGTCACCGGCTCGAAGCCCTCGAAAGCGGAATGCTGCAGCCAGCCCTGCACAGTGGCCGGGGCATGGCGCGGACGAACCTCGAGGATGTCGCCGGCTTGCCAGGCGTTCCGCGCTGCAGGCGTCAGACCAAGCAGGAACGCCGGCGCGCCCTGGCTGCCAGGGTTGAGCAGGCGCCGCTCGATCAACGTCCAGCTCTGCCAGGGCGCCTGCTCGAAACGTGCCGGAGCGGCGCCGGTCAGCTCGCTCAAGTGCTGCTGCCAGCGTTGCAGTGCGGCCTGGTCGGCTCCATCCACCTCGACGCTGTCGAACAGACGCTGCGCGCCCTGCAAACCCAGCCAGTCGCTGACACGCCGGGCGAAACCGCAGAAGTGCTGGTACTGCCGGTCGCCCAGTGCCAGCACGGCGTAGCTCAGCTGACCGAGCGGCACGGCGCCACCGAGCACCTTACGCTCGAAGCCCTGCGCGGCGTCCGGCGCCTCGCCGTCACCGAAGGTACTGACCACGAACAGCGCCTTGCGCGTCTGCCGCAGGCTGTCGGCGTCGAGACGTGACAGCGGTTCGACCCGCACCGGAATACCGGCCGCCTGCAACTGCCCGGCGCTCTGCCAGGCCAGTTGTTCGGCAAAGCCGCTCTGACTGGCAAAGCCGACCAACCAGCCGCCTGCCGCATCTTCATCCTTGATCGAACGGCGCGCGGCCAGTGCTGCGCGCTTCTTGCGCCGACGATCCAGGTACAGCAGCCAGCCTGTCACGAAGAACAGCGGCATCGCTCCGGTGGCCAGCATCATCAGAATGCGCCCCGGCATGCCGAAGTACTCACCGACGTGCAGCGCGTAGATGCTGGTCAGCAACTGCGCCTTGAAGCTCTTGTCGGCGTAGCGCTCGTGGCGGCTGATCGCGCCGCTTTGCGGATCGACCTGGAACTGGTTGAAGGCACGTACATGGTCAGCCCCTTCGAGCATGTAGAAGACGCTGGCAGGTTGTCCGGCCACCGGCGGCAGACGCAGGTTCCAGGCCACCAGCTTGGGCCCCGCGGTCTGCTGGATGCTCTGCCACACAGCGTCGTAGTCGACTTCGGGGGCCGGACCTCTGGGCGCCTCACGACCACCGCGACCACGGCCTTCGCGCTTTTCCTGCGGTGAATCGGAGAGCATGCGCGTCAGCCCCTCACGGTACCAGTCATAGGACCAATACAAGCCGGTGAGTCCGGCACAGAGGTAGAACAGCAACGCCCAGGTGCCGGCAACGGCATGCAGGTCCCAGTTGAAGCTGCGGCCTTTCTTCTTCCAGTCGAAGGTCAGCCAGGTACGCCAGTTCAGCACCTTGCGCGGCCAGCGCAGATACAGGCCGGACAGGCAGAAGAAGATCAGTGCCAGGGTGCTGGCCGCGGTGATCTGCTTGCCCACTTCGCCCATGGACAGGAAGCGGTGCAGCATCAGCATCAGGTGAAAGAAGTCCTGGCCAGCGGGTTCGGCCAGCACCTCACCGGTGTAGGGATCGAAGACGACACGCGGCCCGCGTCGTTCGCCTGGCGGCGGGGCGAGAAAGGCCATGCCCGGCCCCTCGTGTCGACTGTCGACCCCCAGTCCGGTAACGCGATCAGCGGTGGCGGCTTCGATCCGCGCAACCAGTTCACCCGGCGGAAGGTGGCCCTGCTCGCCTGGCTGGATCTGCCAGCGCTCGGTGTTGAGCGCCCGAATGATCTCGCCCTCGAAGCTGTAGAGAGCACCGGTAATACCCATGACGGCCAGCACCAGACCGGCGCTGATGCCAAAGAACCAATGCAACTGGAAGATGATTTTCTTGAACACGACGGAGCCACCCTTACCCTGACCCACTACCACGGGCGGCCACTCTATATGGGAATAATTTTCATAACCATTCCTTTACGAGATATTTACGCATTATCTGACCCACCAGCGCGCCACCTGAAAGCCTGACTGCAAACCCGATAGGCGTGCCTCCGCCAGCGTCGCCAGTTATCGGTATAATCGCCAGCTTTTCGGGCCAGGGCGCCCTCAACGATTCAATCCAGGCACACATTCATGACCACCCAGGCCGCCGAAGTCGCCAAGCGCCGTACCTTCGCCATCATTTCCCACCCGGACGCCGGTAAGACCACCATCACCGAGAAGCTGCTGCTGATGGGCAAGGCCATCGAAGTGGCCGGTACCGTGAAGTCGCGTAAATCCGACCGTCATGCCACCTCCGACTGGATGGAGATGGAGAAGCAGCGCGGTATCTCCATCACCACCTCGGTAATGCAGTTCCCCTACCGCGAGCACATCATCAACCTGCTCGACACCCCCGGTCACGAAGACTTCTCCGAGGATACCTACCGCACCCTGACCGCGGTGGACAGTGCCCTGATGGTGCTCGACGGCGGTAAGGGCGTCGAGCCGCGTACCATCGCCCTGATGGATGTGTGCCGCCTGCGTGATACGCCGATCGTCAGCTTCATCAACAAGCTCGACCGCGACATCCGCGACCCCATCGAACTGCTCGACGAGATCGAGGCAGTGCTGAAGATCAAGGCCGCGCCGATCACCTGGCCGATCGGCTGCTACAAGGACTTCAAGGGTGTCTATCACCTGACCGGCGACTACGTCGTCGTCTACACCCCGGGCCACGGTCACGAGCGCACCGAAGCCAAGATCATCCAGAAACTGGACTCCGACGAGGCCCGCGCCCACCTCGGTGACATGTACGAGCGCTTCGTCGAAGAGCTTGAACTGGTACAGGGCGCCTGCCACGAGTTCGAGCCCGAAGCCTTCCTCAAGGGTGAAATGACCCCGGTGTTCTTCGGTACCGCGCTGGGCAACTTCGGCGTCGACCATGTGCTCGATGCAGTGGTCGACTGGGCGCCGCGCCCGCTGCCACGTGCCGCCAACGAGCGCAGCGTGGAGCCGACCGAGGAGAAGTTCACCGGCTTCGTGTTCAAGATCCAGGCGAACATGGACCCTAAGCACCGCGACCGCATCGCCTTCATGCGCATCTGCTCGGGCAAGTACAGCCAGGGCATGAAGATGCGCCACGCCCGCCTGGGCAAGGACGTGCGCGTCGGCGACGCACTGACCTTCTTCTCCAGCGAGCGCGAGCACCTGGAAGAAGCCTATGCCGGCGACATCATCGGCCTGCACAACCACGGCACCATCCAGATCGGCGATACCTTCACCGAAGGCGAGAACCTCGGTTTCACCGGCATCCCGCACTTCGCCCCGGAGCTGTTCCGCCGCGTGCGCCTGAAGGACCCGCTCAAATCCAAGCAGCTGCGTCAGGGTCTGCAGGAGCTGGCCGAGGAAGGCGCCACCCAGGTGTTCTTCCCCGAGCGCAACAACGACATCATCCTCGGCGCGGTCGGTGTGCTGCAGTTCGACGTGGTCGCCAGCCGTCTCAAGGAGGAATACAAGGTCGAGTGCGCCTACGAGGCGATCAACGTCTGGTCGGCGCGCTGGATCGAATGCAGCGACGAGAAGAAACTCAAGGAGTTCAAGGACAAGGCCTACGAGAACCTCGCCATCGACGGCGGCGGCCACCTCACCTACCTGGCTCCGACCCGCGTCAATCTCAGCCTGATGGAAGAGCGCTGGCCTGATATCAGGTTCCGCGCCACCCGCGAACATCACTGACGCTTCGAACAAGGCCCGCTCTGCGGGCCTTGTTGTCTCTACTCCTCCTCCAGCGTCCAGGCCACCAGTGAATCGCCCAGGCGCGTGCCGAACGAGCCGTGCCCGCCGGCCATCACCACCACATACTGCTTGCCGGTCTTTTCCGAGACGTAGCTCATCGGCGTCGCCTGGCCACCTGCCGGCAATCTGTCCTTCCACAGCTCTTCGCCGGTGCGCAGGTCGTAGGCACGCAGGTAGTAGTCCAGCGTACCGCTGAGAAAGCCCAGGCCACTGGCGGTGACCAGCGGCCCGCCGAGCGCCGGTACGCCCACCGTCAGAGGAATGCCGAGCGGAGCACTGTCACGGCTGGTGCCGTTCTTGCGCTGCCAGACCTTTTCCATGCTGCGCAGGTCGACCGCCGTGACAGAACCCCATGGCGGCGCCTGGCAAGGCAGCCCCAGCGGCGACAGGAAAGGCTCCAGGCTGACCATGTAAGGCGCACCGAGGTTGGGTTGCAAACCACGTTCACTGCCCCCGGATCCGGGACGCTCGTCACCCGCCTTGCGCTTGACCAGCCGCGACACGAACGCCAGGTAGTTGGGGGCCCCAAAGAGGATCTGCCGCTGCGGATCGACTGCCACCGAGGGCCAGTTGAACACGCCGACGTTGCCCGGATAGATCAGCGAGCCCTGCTCCGACGGCGGAGTGAAGTCACCCTCATACCGCAGCTGGTGGAACTGGATGCGGCAGATCAGCTGATCGAATGGCGTTCCGCCCCACATGTCGCGCTCATGCAGTGGTTCATCCGGGGCATAGGTGAGTTTCGATGCCGGCTGGGTCGGTGCGGTGAAGTCGCCTTCAACGGCCCCCTGCGGCACCAGCAGCTCGTTGACCGGCACCACGGGCTCGCCGCTGCGCCGGTCCAGCACATACAGGTCGCCGCGCTTGGTCGGCTGGATGATCGCCGGCACCGCTCCATCGGGGCCGTCGATATCCACCAGGGTGGGCTGGGACGGCAGGTCACGGTCCCACAGATCGTGATGCACGGTACGGAATTCCCAGCGAACCCGCCCGGTTTCCAGCTCCAGCGCCACCAGCGCCGCGGTGAAACGCTCGGCCTCGGGGCTTCGCGGCACGCCCCATTGATCGGGTGTCTGGTTGCCCATGGGAATGTAGACCAGGCCCAGCGCCTCATCCGCCGTGGCGATGGTCCAGGAGTTCGGTGTGCTGCGCACATAGGTCTCGCCAGCCGGCAGAGGCTCGGTGGCCTCGGGGCGGCCAGGATCGAAGTTCCACACCAGTTCACCACTGCGTACGTCATAGGCGCGGATCACCCCGCCCGGCGAATCCACCGAGCCGTTGTCGGTCACCGAACCGCCGACTATCACCAGCTTCTCGGTCACCACCGGCGGCGAGGTGGGCAGGTAGACGCCCAGGGCATCGTCGCCCAGGCCCACCTTGAGATCGACCATGCCGGCCGCACCGAAGTCCTCGCAGGGCTTGCCGTCATGCACATCGAGCGCGTAGAGCGTGGCATCGTTGGTCGGCAGGAAAAGCCGCTGAGTACAGCGCGGCGCCGCCGCTGATGACGATTGCGGCGCCTCGCCATCCTGAACCGCATTCATCGGACTGCCGTCGTGGTAAGCCAGGCCACGGCAGGTCATGTGCTGGTAATACTCGGCCTTACGATTGATCGCCGGATCGAAGCGCCAACGCTCCTCGCCGGTGTCGGCGTCCACGGCGATGGCGATGCTGTGCGGCGTACAGACGAACAGGTTGTCACCGACCTTCAGCGGCGTCACCTGGTTGGTAATCTCGCCTGGGTCGCCCTCACCCGGCAGGTCCCCCGTGTGAAACTCCCAGGCCTTCTTCAGCCGTCCGACATTGGCCGTGGTGATCTGTTCGGCGCTGGTGTAGCGCTCGCCTCGCGACGAGCCGCCGTAAGCAGTCCATTGGCTGGCGGAGCGACTGGCTGTTCCCGCAGCGGCCATGCGCGACTCGTCGAAGTAACCGGGCAGACGATGGTAATCCTGCGTCAGTGAATAGACCGCCATGCCCGCGCCCAGCAGCAGGCCGATACCCAGCAGCACGCTGGCACCGTCACGCCAGGGCTGCCCAGGCGCGATGTGCCGGTTTACCCAGGGCAGCAGCAGCCACAGGCCGAGCACGCACCACAGGTCGATGCGCGGCGCCATTTGCCACCAGTCGAAACGCACCTCGTAAATTGTCCAGACCAGGCTCGCCAGCAGCACCAGGGCATACAACCACAGCGCCGCACGCTGGCGACGACGAATCAGCACGCCCACCAGCAGCAGGCCAATACCCGCCAGCAGGTAGTAGCAGGACCCGCCCAGCCACAGCAGATATGCGCCACCAAGCCCCAGCAGCGCGCCCAGAACGATAGCCGCCCAGGCCGTCAGTGTGATGCGCAGGGGCTGCGCGTAGTTGCTCTCGGTCATTGCTCGCTCCCCGAAACACTGCCACTCAAAGATAGAAGCCGTGGACGGTGGATGCGAACTGAAGGTAAGAGTTCAGCGATTCTGCGGCAGCATGCGCGACAATCTGCGCAGCAGCGTCCTCCCCGCGTCGTCAGTGTTGGCATACAGTGACGCCTGAACCCGAGCTGCCCTGGAGCACCGATGGCCCACCCGAACATCGTCATTCTGACCGGCGCCGGTATCTCCGCCGAGAGCGGCATCCGTACCTTCCGCGCCGCTGACGGACTCTGGGAAGAACACCGTATCGAAGAGGTAGCCACCCCCGAAGGCTTCGCCCGCGACCCGGCGCTGGTGCAGCGTTTCTACGACATGCGTCGTGCCCAGCTACGCGATCCGGCCATTGCACCGAATGCCGGACATCTGGCCCTGGCAGAGCTGGAGGCGCGCTGGCAGGGTGAATTCCTGCTGGTCACGCAGAACGTCGACAACCTGCACGAACGCGCCGGCTCCAGGCGCCTGCTGCACATGCATGGCGAATTGCAGTCGATGCTGTGCAGCAACAGTCAACAGCGTTTTCCGCTCTTCGACGATATGCCTGTCAGCCAGGCGTGCGCCTGCTGCGGCCTGGTCGGCACCCTGCGTCCGGATATCGTCTGGTTCGGCGAGATGCCCTATCACATGGAGCGCATCTATGACGCGCTGGAGCAGTGCGAGCTGTTCGTCAGCATCGGCACCTCGGGTCATGTGTACCCGGCGGCGGGTTTCGTCGAACAGGCGCGCCAGGCCGGCGCGCATACCCTGGAGATCAACCTGGAGCCGAGCCTGGGTCACTCACTGTTCGACGAGAAACGCTACGGCCCGGCCAGCGAACAGCTGCCCCGCTGGGTGGCGGAACTGTTGAGTAGCTGAGAGAGAACGCAGGCGGGTGAAAACCGCCAATACGCAAATGGCTGACCGACCAAGCATTCCAACCCGCAGGAGCGCTTCAGCCGCGAACGGCTTTCGTGGCTGAAACCACTCCTGCAAGGGCCCAATGCCCGGCAGTACCCTTAGCCGGCGGCGTCCTGAGCTGGCACCGCTGCTTCGGCCGGCACCTCGGGCTCCGGACTGAATACGCCGTTGCTCCAGGCGTAGTAACCCACTCCCAGCGCCAGCAGCAGCGCGATGACCCAGGGCCACAGCACCGGCTTGTTGGCATAGGGGTCACGCAGTGCCCGGTCGCTACCCTTGGGCAACGCCGCCATCTGCGTCAGCGCAGTGCCGAACGGGATGCTGATGCGCGCCTGGGCATTCACCGCCCAACCGTTGCCGTCGAGAATCGGACCAAGGCTGCGGCGGCGCAGCTTGAACCAGGCCAGCAGCATGGCCGGACCGGAAATGGCCAGCAGCACGCCGAGCAACAACAGCGGCACCTGCCACCAGGCCAGCGACAGGATTCCGGTGACCACCGCCGCCAGCGCCGTGCCCAGCGCCCCGACCGCCAGGCCGATGGCTGCGAAGATACCGGCGAACTTGGCGATGTCGAACGCCGGGGCGGGAGTCGCCGCCGGCGCAGCGCCGGTTTCGCTGACCGTTGCCGCAGTCTTGCTGACCATGTCGGCATCGCGACTGGCGGCCAGTTTCTGCACCTGATCGGAAACCAGCTTGGAAATGCGGCGATACGGCGACCAGAACGCCTCGCGAATGCTGATCGCGTTCTGCACCACCTTGACCACGGTAGCATCCCAGTCGTTGCCGTCGCGATCGTAGAACAGGCCATGGCGCCCCGCCTGCAGGTCGCCCTCGCTGCCAGCCGTTACCGCCACGACGATGTTCAGCGTCTCCTTGCCGCGTACCGGCTCACCGCGGCGAGTACAGGCGCAGTAAAGCAGGAAGCAGTCACTGGCCGACGCAACCTTGGCGTGAGCTTCGACGTCTTCGACTTCCACCGCCAGCTCACAGCTCTTGCCGTCGATATACAGCACGCCGGCCTGGAACACCGCCTTCTCGTGACGCGAATAGAAGGCCTGGAAGGAGACGAAGTTGCGCAGCAACGTGACCAGGCCATGACGCAGGCGAATCAGCTTGTCCAGCTCGACCAGGCCATCCGCCGCTTCGGCTACGGTCTTGTCCTCTTCCACCAGCGCCAGCAGACGCGCCTCGGTGCCCTGTTCCACCAGTTCGAGAATGCGCCCGCGCTCGAGAACCTCGGCGATCGCCACTTGCGGCGTCTCGGCACGCCAGGCCAGGTAGTTGCTGCACAGCGCGACCAGATGCTGCCACTGTTCGCGCGACAGGCTGTCCTGCTCACCGTAGACAGGCACCACCACACGCATACGGAACGCATCGATGGCTTGCTGCCAGGCCGGGTTGAGCCCCTTGTTCAGCGGCAGCTCGTCGCCATGCTGCACCACCGCCAGAGGCAGGCCGGCCACCTCGCCGGCGTCAGCCAGGGACAGCGAGGCCAGGCGCACCAGCTCTTCTTCCTGGGCGTTCATCAGGGCCGCGGCGCGCGGATCGAACTCGGCCATGGCCACGCGGGTGAAATAGTCGTCGATCTTGTCGCGCACGGCGCTCAGCGCCTCGACCGCCGCCACGGTACCTTCACCGAAGGCATCCAGCCCCTGCTCGGCAGCGCGCGCGTGCCAGGCGTGCAGCTGACGCGCCTGATCGAAGAAGGCGGTGATCTGCTCGACACCGATGGCCGGCTCGCCGCTGCGGTCGGTCTGTGCATCGAGGCAGGCGATGATGTCGGCGATGGCAGCCTTGAGCTCGGCATCGTCGGTCAAGGTCGCCGGCACCAGGCCGTCGCCATTGGGCTGATGCGGCGGGAACAGCTGCGCCAGGTCAGCGGTATCGGCCGGCGTCAGGCTGTCGCCATCGGGCCGCCCGAGCACGCCGAGCAGGCGTTGGGCCGCCAGGCGCAGGCGCGCGCCCACGGCATCGTCGGTCAACGAGGACAGTTGCAGCGGGCCGTCCTGGAACAGCACGTCCGGGTCGCGCAGGCGCGCCAGGGTCCAGTCCACCACGTCGAGAATTTCCGGGGCGCGGATACGACCATCAGCGTTCAGATCGATGTACTGCAACATGCGCCGATCCAGCTCCAGGTTGTTCACCGGGCAGGCCAGACTGGCCCAGAGTTTCTGGTCCAGGCTGCGCAGGGCGGCGAGGTCGGCGGGCGTTTCCAGTTGCACCTGATCGAAGCCGCCGGCACGGAAGAAGCGCCAGCGATGCGCGATAGCTTGAGTCATCTACAAAAGATCCTTTGTTTGTGAGGGGACTGCGCCAAGGAACCGGCCATGGTCAGCGTGCGCATCGACGCTGAATAATGTAACTGGCTCCTACGTCCCAGGCGCTGCTCGGTCCAGTGTAACCGAGCTACAGCGGTGTGCGCCTACCCCGCCCCGGCTGTTTGATCAGCGTTTCGAGCCCCCGGAGGGCGACCAGCGTCCCTAGCCGCCGCGGATCTGCTTCAACAACGGCTCGCACTGGCTAGGCTCGTCTCCCGCACTGGGCGCCACCAAGGCCAGCAAACCGGCTGCCGGCGCCACGGCTACACCCAATGCCACCAGCCCGGCACCGCGCAACGCCAGCGGTGTCGCCTGTACCCCCGGCGACGGCGCCTTGAACGTGCCGCGTACGTAGAGCGGCGAGCGCAGGGAAAAGATGCGGAAGCCCTTGGTCGACGGTGTGATGGTGAAATCCAGCCGCTCGCTGGCGAAGTTGGCGCTACCGTCGACCTTGATCACCGCGTTGTCGGTATCGATGACGAACAGCCGCGTGCTCATCAGCCCACCCTTGATGCCGAGATCGGCTGCCGCGCAGTGGATCTTCACATCCTCGTCGCCGAACAGCCGACCCACCAGGTAGTTGCCGACATTCAGCCCGGCGATCTCCATCAGCCCGCGACTGACCGCGCCATCGTTGATCAGCATGTTCAGCTCACCATCGGCACTGCCGAGCAGGGCTGCCACCGAGTTGCCGCGACCGCTGATGCGCGCATCGCCGTTCAACTTGCCAAGGCTGGTCTGCATCGGCGCAAAGGTGGGGAACAGCTGCTTGAGCCCGAGATCGCGCGCGCGCAGGCGCATCTGCCCCTGCAACGGCGTGGTCGCGCCATCGAGGTGAATCTGCGCATCGAGCGCGCCGCCGGCCATGCCGAAGCGCAGCGGCTCGAGACTGAGCACGCCGTCGTTGAGCAGCACATGGGTGTCCAGATCGCTGATCGGCAGCTGCTCGCTGTGCACGATGCGCTGGCCGACGAAGCGCACGTCGGCATCCATCGCACGCCAGCGGTCGGTACGGAACTCCGCGACCGGCAGGACCTTGTTCGCCGGCTGCGTATCGCGTTCACCACGCTCACGCTTGTCGGCGCTGGAATCCGCGCCGATCAGCGGCGCCAGATCGCTGAACAGCAGCTGCCTAGAGGTCAGGCTGCCGGACAGTTTCGCTCGTGGCTGCCCCGCAACGAAGGTCAGATCGCCGTGAATGTCGCTGTCGCCGATACGCCCGTTGAAGCCCAGATAGCGGAAGGTCGCCCCGTCGGCATCCCGCAGATCGGCCTGCAGGTGACCGTCGGTGCTGTAGGCCGGCGTATCCGGCAGGGTGACGCCGGTAAGCGGATAGAGATGCCCCAGACTGGCGCCGGACAGTTGCAGACGAAGATCCAGCGCGCCCAGACTCTGCGGGTCGCTCAGGCTGCCGGCGACACGAATACGAGTAGCGTCGATACGCACATCCGCCTGTAACGGGAAAGGTCGCGAGGCATCATGCAGCGCCAGAAGGCCGCCGACCTTGCCGCTCCCGGTCAGCGGCTGGCCGCGAAAGCTACCCTCGGTCTGCCAGGCGAAGGCGTAATCCTGCGCGCTGGCATTGCTCTCGGCCAGACGCCCGGCAGCGTCCTTGCCGACGATATCGGCAAAAGGAATGGGCTCGCCAAGCGGCTGGACCGCCACCTCCAGGCGGGTATCGCTGACCTTGTCATCCAGCTTCACCTGGCCCTGGTCGAACGCGATGGTGCCGATATCCAGCGTCCAGGGACTGCTCTGTTCGTCCTCCTGCTCGCGGCCCAGATCGAACACCCAGTTGGCGCGCCCATCGGCCAGGCGCTGCAAATCGACGATCGGCGCACCGAGTTCGATACTCGGGATGCTCACCGTCTTCCACAACAGTGGCAGGAGCGACAGGCGCAAACGCACGCTGTCGAGACTGACGAAAGTGTCGCCCTGCGCCCAGTCCGGATTGCCCAGACGCAGGTGCTCGGCAGCGAAATTCGGCCATGGCACCCAGCCGCTCGGCCCCTGAAGGTCGGCTTCGCGCTGCCAGATCACCCGCAGATCGCCTTCGATGGCGAAGGGTCGATTCAGCGCCGCCGAAACCTGCTCATTGATCAGCGGACGCGCGCGATTCCAGTCGAACAGCACCAGAAGCAGCATCAGCGCCGCCACCAGCAGCAGAAAAGTGGCGAACAACGCGCCCATCAGCTTGCGAACCTGGCGCACCCGGCGACCTCCTTGATTTCACGGTCCGAATAAAACTCGTGCATAACCATACGACTGAAAAGACTGGCCAATGCTCCCCGGCACTGGCAGGAGAAGCGAAAATAGCCGACCCTGAAAGCCCGCTTGCGAGCCGACCGATGCGCCTGATCGACACCCACACCCACCTGGACTTCCCCGACTTCGACGCTGACCGCACCGAGGTACTCGCACGCAGCCGTGCGCTGGGCGTACAGCGACTGGTGGTACTCGGGGTCTACCAGGCCAACTGGCAGCGCCTGTGGCATCTGGTCGAGGCAAACGAGGACCTGCATGCCGCGTTCGGTTTGCACCCGGTGTATCTGGATGATCACCAGCCGCAGCACCTCGACGAACTGCGCGACTGGCTGAGCAGACTGGCTGGCCACCGCAAGCTCTGCGCCGTCGGTGAATTCGGCCTGGATTACTACCTGGAAGCACTGGATCGGCAGCGCCAGCAAGCTCTCTTCGAAGCGCAGCTTGAACTGGCAATCGAGTTCCAGTTGCCGGCACTGCTACACGTGCGCCGCGCGCACGCCGCCACCATCGCCACGCTCAAGCGCTTTCGCCCGAAACGCGGCGGCATCATCCATGCGTTCGCCGGCAGCTACGAAGAAGCGCGTGAGTATATCAAGCTGGGCTTTCGCCTAGGCCTCGGCGGCGCCGCTACCTGGCCGCAGGCCAATCGCCTGCGCAAGGTGGTGGCGCAGCTACCGGAGCAATCCATCGTGCTGGAGACCGACGCTCCGGACATGGCGCCGGCCATGCACCCACACCAGCGCAACAGCCCCGAATACCTGGCGGACATCTGCGCCGAGCTGGCAGCGTTGCGCGGCGTTACGCCCGAAGAGCTGGCAGCTGCCAGCAGCCGCAATGCGCATGAGCTGTTCGGCTGGGATTAGTTCGAACGCATCCGTGGAAGAGGCCTCAGCCACGACCGCCGCACAAGCGTCGCCGCCGAAGCCCCCACGAATGGTCAGACGCGGAATGCTCCGATCAACTGCTTGAGCCGTACTACCAGTTCGCTCAGTTCGCGACTGGCCTGTTCGGTCTGGCTGGCGCCGGCAGCCGTGCGCTCACCGGCATGGTTGATCTCGACGATGTTCTGATCGATGTCGTGCGCTACCGCCGTCTGCTGCTCGGCTGCGGCGGCGATCTGCTGGTTCTGGTCGACGATCATGCCCACGGCGCCAAGAATGTTCTCCAGTGCCTGCTGCACCTTGCCCGACTCGCTCATGGTGCCATCGGCCGTCTGGTGACTGGCATTCATTGCCTTGACCGCAGCGGCGACACCGCCCTGCAGCCTGGCGATCATCGCCTCGATCTCCTCGGTGGACTGCTGGGTACGCTTGGCCAGGTTGCGCACCTCGTCGGCCACTACGGCGAAACCACGGCCCTGCTCTCCCGCACGCGCCGCCTCGATGGCGGCATTGAGCGCGAGCAGGTTGGTCTGCTCGGCAATCCCCTTGATCACGTCCAGCACCTGGCTGATCGACGCACTGTCGCTGGCCAGCTGGTTGATCACTGCTACCGACTGGTCGATTTCGCCCGCCAGCCGCTGGATCGCGCCCACCTGTTGCTCGACCAGCTCACGGCCACTGACCGTTTCCTGATTCACGCCCTGCGCACTGGCCACTGCTGCGGCAGCGCTGCGCGCCACTTCCTGGGCGGTGGCGGACATCTCATTCATCGCCGTCGCCACCTGTTCGATCTGCGCGCGCTGGCTGGCCACGGCCTGGTTGCTCTCACCCGAAACCATTTCGACCCGGTCGGCCTGCCCACCCACCTCGCCCACGGTATGGCCGACACGCTCGATCAGGTCATGAATGCGTTTCACGGTCTGGTTGAATACCTGGCCCAGCTCACCCAGCTCATCGCGGCTGTGCGCCTGGAAGCTGACCGTCATGTCACCGGCAGCCACCTTGTCCATGACCTGACCGAGATTCTTCAGGGTTGTGCGGGTGGACACGTAGAAACCGCTGTAGAGGTAAACGATCAGCAGGAAAACCACCACCAGCGCCACCACCAGCAGCACCATCTGCGCACGGTTTTCAGCGAGTCGCGCGCTCAACTGGCTGTCGAGGAAAGCCAGCAGGCCGTCATTGAAAGCATAGGTCCTGGCCATCTGCTGGCTGATCTGCTCATAGAACTGCGCCCAGGGCGTATCCAGGCTGTCGGCAACGATGACCTGATCCTCGAACAGCACACCACTGTCCTTCAGGCTCTGCCGGCTCGCCTCTGCCAGGCTGCCGAGACCGCCCTGTGCAGAGACGTTGCCAGACAGGGCCTCCTGCAGATTCAGGCCGTACTCGGCATGCAGTTTCTCCAACTGCAGCAGCAGATCGTCGAACTTGGTGCTGGCGGCAGAGTTGAGAAACCCCTGGCCCAGGGAATAGGAGCCGATGGCGCGGCCCTGACTGAGAACTTGGCTGATCTGCGGAGTGACGTTGGTGATCAGCTCGGTGAGCTGGCGCACCTGACGCTGCGGATCTTGGCTCAGGCCAGCCTGACTGGCGATCAGCTTGATGAAAACCTGGGACGATCCCAACAGTTTCTCGACGATCACCATCTTGCTCTGCAGCGAAGTCTCGGCCTCTGCGCCTTTCAACTCAGCCAGCAGTTCGTCACGCTTGGCGACGAACTCCTCTGCCTGTTCGCTATCACTGGTCACCGGCTGCAACGCTTGCAGCCCGGCACTGAGCGAGCGCTGCAGCTGATCGATGCGGCCTTCCAGATCACCCGCCTGACCGGACTGACCAATCATCGCGTTGATCTGCACCAGATCGTTGAGGCTCTCGAGGTCACGGCGCAGTTGCAAGCTGGCGCCAAGCAGCTCGAGACTTTCCAGAGCCGTCTGGGTGCCGACAAACTGACGATAGGAATCTCGCACCAGATAGAAGTTGGTGACGAGCATGGGCAGGAAGAATAGAACGCTGATCAGGCTGAACTTCATACCGAAGCTGAGGCGATTCATCAGCGCAATGGCCGGATACAACACGGTCTTCACTAGAAGTCTCCAGTTGCCATTATTGTTATAAGTATCGTTGGATCACTGCTGAGCCTCTTGCGGGCTGGTGACAGTGTCCTATGTCGACCGATCTCTTGCGCGCCCATCCATGAGGCGAATGCAGGCAGATAAATGTGACGAAAATCACCAAACCGGATCGACTGCAGCCCGTTATACCCGTTATCGACACGCCTCTCTGTAACTTAAGGTTAAACGCATGCCGGGCCGGCGCCTGCTGATGAAGCACGCCGATAACCCACCCAGAAATGCACAGGGCGGCTTACGCCGCCCTGAGAAGAATGTTGTGCTCCTCGCCCAACTAGAAAAACAGCACCCAGACCGCGTAACCGGCGTACCAGACCACCGCAGCACGAATCAGCAACTGCCAGAGCTGGTCCAGCGTATCGACGCCGGCCTCGCCCATCACCGGAGGCGGCATCTCGCCGGCTGCACGCCCGGCCTTGGCCACCAGTTGTGCGGCAGAAATGTCCCAACTCAGCAGCTCATGCAGCACAGCGCGGCTGACGGCGACGAAGTTGCCGACCAGCGCAAAGCTCGAAGCCAGCACCCGCGACGGCAACCAGTCGAAGGCATGGCGCAGCTGCACGGCGCGCTCACGCAGGGCCGGCTGCTCAGCATGTTCGGCACTCAGCGCCAGCAGACGATAGGCCAGCGCAGCCATCGGCCCCAGCATCAGATACCAGAAGATCACTGCGAAAAAGCTCTGATAGGCCTGCCATAGCAGATGTCCCTGAACCTGAGGCAGCAACTCGGTGCCCTCCTCCGGCTGCAATCTCAGGTCACGTTCGGCCGCGTGGTAGGCAGCCTGACCATCACCGCGCCGCCAGGCATCACGAAACGGCCCCAGCGCCGCGAGCAGATCACCACGCCCCAGGCTGTAGATCAGCACCAGCAGATGCACCGGCAAGGCCAGCCAACCATAGGCCAGCGGCTTGAGCAGCAGCAGAAGCAGTCCCAGCGCCAACACCGGCAACAGAACCAGAACGGCCAGGCACAACCATGGAGCCTGCTGCAGCCCGCCCTGTTGCAGGCGTTGCAGTTGCCTCAGCCAGGGACCGTCCTGCTGGATACGCAGGCGCCAGGCGGAAAATTTCTCGGCCCACAGCACCAGCAGAATCACCAGAAAACTCATTGCTACCTCTCCTTCAGTTCGGCATGCAGACGCGACCAGTCGAACGCGGGGCCCGGATCGGTCTTGCGTCCGGGGGCGATGTCGCAGTGACCACGGATACGCTGCGTCGACAAGGCCGGATAGGCATCCAGCAATTGCCGCGTCAGCTCCGCGAGTCGGGCGTATTGCGCATCGCTGTAGGGCAGATCATCCGTCCCTTCCAGCTCCACACCCAATGAAAAGTCGTTGCAGTTGTCGCGCCCCTCGAACCAGGAAACCCCGGCGTGCCAGGCGCGATCCAGGCAGGAGACGAACTGGGTCACCCTGCCATCACGCTCGATGAAGAAATGCGCGGAAACCTGCAGAGTCGCAATCTCGGCAAAGAAGGGATGCTCGTGTGTCGGCAGACGGTTCTGGAAGAATTCCAGCACCTTGCCCGTTCCGAACTGCCCGGGCGGCAGGCTGATGTTGTGCACCACCAGCAGGGAGATCTCGCCCGTGGGGCGAGCATTGAAATTCGGCGAGGGGCAGTGATGAACACCCTGAAACCAGCCGGTCGTGGGGTCGAGTTGCATGTGGCACTCCTGAGCGTGCCCACACTCTAGAGCAGCCAACCCGCACGGCCAAGAGCGAGACAGCAACAGGGTGTATGAATCGAAGGGATTGCGGCTTGGAAAATACGCACGGTGGAGCGATCAAGCGGGACCGGAGACGTCGCCGCCGTGAGGCACCTAAAAGCCCTCCGTTACCGGGAGCCAGGCGCCCCCCGGCAACGAATCAGGCGTTCTTCAACTTGCGCAGGTTGCCGATCACCGACTCCAGGGCACGATCGAACAACAGGGCATCGTCAAGCAGGCGGATCGTATTGCGACGGAATTCCACGGCCAGCGCATTACGACTCTTCTCCAGCACCTTCATACCGGTACGGTTGACGAAGACGTACTTGCCGGTGGGCTTGATGATCGCCGCCAGTTTGCAGCGCAGCTTGTGCTCGTCATCTTCCTGGAACTCGACCCAGCTGCCCACGCGCAGGCTATCGACCTGCAGCAGCGCCTCATCGTCGTCCGGCAAGACAACGTCCGGCTCCTCAGGGCGGGTCTGCCCCGGTGCCAACAGGACGATCTCCTCGACCACCTCGACCATGGCCGGCGCATCTTCGACTTCTTCCGCAGTCGGCAACTCCAGCAGCGGCAGTTCAATACCAGCCTGTGCGGCGTCTGTGGTAGTCGCGGGTTCGTCCGGCGCGGCCCCCAGCTCGGGAGCGGCACGCTTGAAACGCTGGAAGGCCTGCACATGCAGTGCCTCCAGCTGACTGAAGAACTCGCTGGTGGAGAACGGATCGAACGCCGCGCTGGCCATACCCTCACGCAGCGCCTTGAGCATACCGGGCACCAGCTCCAGCAGGCGCAGACGCGCCTCGGGATCTTCATGCGGAGTGACGCTCCAGACCAGATCATCCATGGTCTGCAGAGCAGAGCGCCATTCGTCCGAGTCCACACCATGCTTGAGGCAGGTGAGCATCAGCACCTTGCTCCAGGCCTCCTGCAGCAGACGCACCACCACTTCCGGCAAGGTCTTGCCCAGCAGCCGCTCGTTCAGCGCTTGCTCCACCTCACGGCGTGCCAGTTCGGCTTTGGCGCTGCCCTCTTCGGCATCGCGGGTACGCTGCTCCAGCAGTTCGCTGCGACGGCGTTCGTCGCCGGTGAATGCCATGAACTCGGCCAGCAGCTCGGAAAAGATCGCCGGATCGTCGACGAAGTCGTTCAGCAGGCGCTGCACCACCTGTTCGATCTTCTGATACAGGCTGTCACGCTGCGCATCGTCCTGATCGACCCAGCCCAGTGCCGCGGAAGCAATTTCGTTGAGCAGACGGCGAGCCGGGTGGCTGCCGCGGCTGAAGAAGGTCTTGTCCAGCACCGCGACCTTGAGCATCGGGATCTGCAGGCGGCCGATCAGTGCCTTGAGCGAATCCGGCAGGGTGCGATCATCGAGAATGAATTCGAACAGCATCGACACCAGGTTGATCACGTCCTCATCGACTTCACCAACCACACGCGCCTTGCCGCTCTTGGCACTGGCACGCTCGAGCAGACGCTCGAGCTGATCACGCAGATCGAAGTCCTCGACACTGGCCTGCGCCGGGGCACGCTGCTGCATGTGCGAAAGCAGGCGCATCAGGTCGTTGCTGGTGATCGGTAGCGCATCGGCCACCTGAGCGCGGCGCGGCATCGCGGAGCCACGCACCTGCGAGAGCAGATCCTGCAGCACTCCGAACACTTCCTGAACGCCCTGATCGGCACCTTCGAGCAAGGGAATACCTTCCTCGTCCGGGGCCTGGGTATAGGCAGAAGCCGCAGGACGCTGCTGGCGGCGCGGCGGCGCGGACTTCAGCTCCGGCAGTACCCCAGCGCTGACCAGAGCCTGATTGGCCTCGGCATATAGAATGTCGCAGCTGCCCAGCACGTATTTCTCGAACAGCTTGAGGATGATCAGCTTGACCTTGATCTCCACGCCCAGTCCGCTGCAGGCATCGAGGAAATATTCACTGAGCAGGGTCGGACCGAGCGGGTTGCTCTTGTCGTCGAGTTTCTTGCTGACGACCGCATTGAGGCGCGTGGTGAGATGACCGAGCGCCACGGCATCACGGCTCATGACCTTGGCCACCATGGCGTCCAGCGCCACGGTCTCCTCAAGCTCGTCGTTCTGTACCAGGCTCAGACTGTCGAACGACACTGCATCCAGCGTCGGCTGCTGCTTGCCGATTTCATACTGATTGAGATTGGAGAAGGACTCGAACACCTTCTGCAGGAAACCACGTTCGATGTTCTTGCGTTTCAGGCGCAAGTCACGCATGGCCTCGAAAAAGGCGTTCTGCTCGGCATTGCTGGTCGCCCGATCCGCCATCTCGAAGAGGGTATCGTCGGCGTTATCGAACAGGCTCTGCAGATTCTGCTTGAGCTGTTGCGCGGCTTTGTCACGCACCTGAATCAGCGCCACGGGCAGTCTTCCTACCGGCGAAGTTGGCGATAGCTCAGCGGTGGCCTTGGTAAGGTGCACCACGTTCGCGTCGGTCTTCATTCTAGTCTCCCGCAGACTGCCCGAGCCCGGGCTTCCTGGTCTGCACAGCGTCAACCGAGCGTCATCCGTAACGTCAAAGGCCTGGCGTCAATAATGTAAAAAGTAAAGGCATTATAGGGAGGCTGCGCGCCATACCAAGCCAATTTTTCCCACAGACATGATCCAGATCACAGATAGCCGAGCACCACCTACAGACGGTAGCCGATGGATCGCTATCGCACCTACAGCCTAACGCCAGCAGGCAGATAACGCTGCACCGGTGGTCAGGGTACTCTCCCCCGATAAGAGCGTCGCCCCGCTAGAAAAGTGCCCGTCAGTGATCAATAACTCGCAAGGCTGGGCCGGGCCAGAGCATTGCCCTAACCTCACCTGGCTCTATAATCGCCCCTCGCCTAAACCGGAGCCGACCATGCCCAACCTGACTCTCACCGAACTCGGCAGCGAAATCGAAGCCAATGTCCGTCGCGCCCTGGCTGAAGACATCGGCAGCGGTGACATCACCGCCCAGCTGATTCCTGCCGAGCGTCTGGCCAGTGCCAGGGTGATCACGCGTGAAGAGGCGATTATCTGCGGCACGGCGTGGGTGGATGCGGTTTTCCGTCAGCTCGACCCGCGTGTAACGGTGCATTGGCAGGTGCAGGATGGCGACCGTGTTAACGCAGACCAGACCCTGTTCACCCTCGAAGGTCCAGCCCGCGCGCTGCTCAGTGGCGAGCGTAGCGCCCTGAACTTCCTGCAGACCCTGTCTGCGGTTGCCACCCGCTGCCGCCACTACGCCGACCTGGTTGAAGGCACTCAGGTGAAACTGCTGGATACTCGCAAGACCCTGCCGGGTCTGCGCCTGGCGCAGAAGTACGCCGTGACCTGCGGTGGCTGCCACAACCACCGTATCGGCCTGTTCGACGCCTTCCTAATAAAGGAAAACCACATCGCCGCCTGCGGCGGCATCGCCCAGGCAGTATCCACCGCCCACCAGATCGCGCCCGGCAAACCGGTTGAGGTGGAAGTAGAAAGCCTGGAAGAACTGCGTGAAGCGCTGGAAGCGGGGGCGGACATCGTCATGCTCGATGAGCTGTCACTGGAAGACATGCGCAAAGCCGTAAGACTCACCGCCGGTCGCGCCAAACTCGAAGCTTCGGGCGGCATCAATGACAGCACCTTGCGCACGGTAGCCGAAACTGGGGTTGATTACATCTCGCTGGGGACGCTGACCAAGGATGTGAAGGCGGTGGATTTGTCGATGAGGCTGGCGCTTTAGAGCGCCAGCACAACATACGAAAGCCCTTTAGCTCATAGAGTCCAGGGGTGAAGCGCTACCACTCCAAGCACTTCGCTACCGTCCCCTCCCAGCAGCACGACCATCGGTTCAAAACGCGCCATAAGGGGTAACCACGCGGTAGCCTGAGGCCACTCTGCTAGCACTTGCGCCACACTAGCCTCGTCGTTGAAATCATTTAACCGTTCGAGAGGTTGAGCGCGCTGTGTAATTTGCTCAGAGAGAGAACTTAGCGGGACATAAAACTCGGGCCTCTGAGCCAAATCACTGCCACCAGCCAAGCTCTCAAAGATGATTTCCTGCTGAATGCGGGCATCATGCGGTTTACGGGCACCGACCCACTGCGGCCCGAACCAAGGCGCAGAGCCATACTCCGGCGATGCCGCCGCCAGCCCTCGCTCATCAATATCGAGTACCTGCACGAGATCAAAACGATCCGAGTTAAACACAACCCATGCTGGACGCCCCTGGCTCACCGACCAAAGTCCATAAGCCAAAGCAGTAATTTGCATGATCACGATCACTGCAAGATCGAAGACCAAGGTTTTCTTGCCTGTTTTATAAACCAAAAAAGTTAGAAGTGGCCCAATCACCACATCTACCGATATTAAAATAATAAAAATTGAAGTAACACCAAGTGCTATATGCAAAGGTGAGGGAAACCATATTCCAAACACCCAGCACAAACTGCACAGAGCGATACCCATAGAGCACAGTAAATGTACGAAGAAGGCTTTAAAACGGGAACTCATCGAAAACATCCATTCGCTCAGAAAGCCAAAAACAAGAACGCCTCGTCAAACGAGGCGTTCTTGCTCACACCAACCAGCAGAAAGGTCTAAGCCCTCCCGCCCGTAGCGAAAATTAGCGGCAGCTAGCCGGCATGTACTTAGCGTCACCGCTGAAGGTACAGATCCAGGCTTTGACCGGGATGTTGTTCGGAGACACATAGTCATTCGCGGTCATGGGAGTATTGCCAGCAGTATCGGCATAGGGAGTGAGAATGACGGTTTGGCCATCGACATCGGTAGCTTTGATGTTCTGGGCAGTGATGGTGATCACACCATCAGCATCGGTATTGATCTTCTCAACGTACTGGGTTTCAACCGGGTTAGCAGAATTTTCCTCGCCGCAACCCCAGTCATCACCTGCCTTAACAGCGCGCAGACCGCTATCGGCAGACTCCTGAATGGAAGTCTTACAAACCGAACCAGCCAGAATCACTTCAGAAATCTTGGCGCGTGCGGTGTAGTCCTGATAAGCCGGCAGCGCTACAGCGGCCAGAATACCGATGATCGCTACAACGATCATCAATTCGATCAGGGTAAAACCCTTCTGAACTTGAGCTTTCATTCGTTAACTCTCCTAGAAATGAACAGGTCCTGTGACCTAAGCTCAGTAATGCACACCCTGTGCCAATTCACCCGAACAGTGAATTTCGCAGATCTGCCAGCGCCAGACAGCATCAAGAAAAACCCTACCTGACAATAACTGCCAATTTTTGTCACACCCCTCAACCTCATCTGGCAGCCCGCAAGAGACTAGGTTATAAGGCAGGCATTGATTGTGGAGCACATGATGAACGAGAACATCTCCCTGTCTGGCCTGGCCAAACAGATGGTGCTGGCCGAACTAATGGACGAGAAAGCCGCCCAACAGGCCCAGCAACAAGCGCAACGAAACAAGCTTTCGCTAGTGACTTACCTGGTACAGAACAAGTTGGTTAAAAGTCGTGCCCTGGCAGAGCTAGCCGCCGAACAGTTTGGCGTCGCCTTTTTCGACCTGAACGCTATAGACAAGGACGGTCAACCCCGCGACCTCATCAGCGAGAAATTGGTACGCCAGCATCGGGTGCTCCCATTATGGCGCCGGGGCAACAAGCTGTTCGTCGGACTTTCTGATCCGACCAATCACCAGGCCGTGACGGATGTGCAGTTCAGCACCGGCCTCAATACCGAGGCAATTCTGGTCGAGGACGACAAACTGGGCGATGCCATCGACAAGTTCTTCGACTCGGCCAATAGCGGCATGGAAGATCTGGCCGATGTGGACCTGGACGGACTGGACGTCGAAGCAGTAGATGACGATAGGCAAACCGGTGACGGCGGGGGGGGCGATGCCGATGACGCGCCAGTCGTACGCTTCGTCAACAAAATGCTGCTCGACGCCATCAAAGGGGGCTCATCCGACCTGCACTTCGAACCCTACGAGAAGGCCTACCGGGTACGCTTTCGTACCGACGGCCTGCTACACGAAGTGGCGCGCCCGCCAATTCAGCTTGCTCCGCGCATTTCCGCACGCCTAAAGGTGATGGCCGCTCTGGATATTTCCGAGCGACGCAAGCCGCAGGATGGCCGGATCAAGATGAAAATATCCAAGACCAAAGCCATCGACTTTCGCGTCAACACCCTGCCCACACTGTGGGGTGAGAAGATCGTGATGCGGATTCTCGATCCGACCAGCGCACAGATGGGCATCGACGCTCTGGGTTACGAGGAGGAGCAGAAAGAGCTGTATCTGGCAGCCTTGAAGCAACCTCAGGGCATGATTCTGGTCACCGGACCCACCGGCTCAGGCAAAACGGTTTCGCTCTATACCGGCCTGAATATCCTCAACACTCCGGATGTGAATATCTCCACGGCCGAAGACCCCGTGGAGATCAACCTGGAAGGCATCAACCAGGTTAACGTCAATCCCAAGCAGGGCATGGATTTCACCCAGGCACTACGCGCCTTCCTGCGCCAGGATCCGGATATCATCATGGTCGGTGAGATTCGAGATCTGGACACCGCCTCCATCGCGGTCAAGGCCGCGCAAACCGGCCACATGGTGATGTCCACCCTGCACACCAACAGCGCCGCGGAAACCCTGACCCGCCTGCGCAACATGGGTGTGCCATCCTTCAACATCGCCACCTCCGTCAACCTGATCATTGCTCAGCGCCTGGCGCGCAAGCTGTGCAACAGCTGCAAGAAGGAAGTTAACGTGCCGCGTGAAACCCTGCTGGCCGAGGGCTTCCCTGAGGACAAGATCGGTACTTTCAAAATCTATGGCCCGGTAGGTTGCGATAACTGCAAAGGCGGTTACAAAGGCCGTGTCGGTATTTATGAAGTGGTTAAAAACACGCCGAACCTGCAGCGGATTATCATGGAGGAAGGCAACTCCATCGATATTGCCGCACAGATGCGTAAAGACGGCTTTAATGACCTACGCACCTCCGCTTTACTCAAGGCCATGCAAGGGGTTACCAGCCTTGAAGAAGTCAACCGCGTGACCAAGGATTAACCATGGCCGAAAAAGCTCTAAAAACCAGCATATTCACCTGGGAAGGCAAGAACAAAACCGGCTCCATCGTCAAAGGGGAAATCAGCGGGCAAAATCCCTCTCTGGTGAAAGCCCAGTTGCGCAAACAAGGTATCAACCCAACCAAGGTGCGCAAAAAATCCAGCCTTTCGCTGGGTGGTGGTAAGAAGATCAAACCCATGGATATCGCCCTGTTCACTCGACAGATGGCGACCATGATGAAAGCCGGGGTGCCGTTGCTACAATCCTTCGACATCATTGCCGAGGGTTTCGACAATCCCAATATGCGAAAAATGGTAGACGAGGTGAAGCAGGAAGTCGCCGCAGGTAATAGCTTTGCCACCTCGCTGCGCAAGAAACCCGAATACTTTGACGAACTGTACTGCAACTTGGTTGAATCCGGCGAGCAAGCGGGTGCCTTGGAGAATCTGCTAGACCGGATTGCCACCTATAAAGAAAAGACTGAGGCACTGAAGGCCAAAATCAAAAAAGCCATGAATTATCCAATTGCGGTTGTAGTAGTTGCGGTTATCGTAACTGCCATCCTGCTAATCAAAGTAGTGCCTCAGTTTGAGCAAGTATTCGCAAACTTTGGCGCAGAATTACCTGCATTCACTCAAATGGTAATTGGAATATCTCAGTCGCTTCAACAGTGGTGGCTGGTATTTCTTATTGCGATATTCATAGCTGCCTTTTCCTTCAAAGAGGCGATGAAACGGTCGCAGAAATTACGGGACTCGGTAGACCGCGGAGTACTTAAACTCCCTATCGTCGGCGATATTCTCTACAAATCTGCAGTGGCACGCTTTGCTCGCACGCTATCTACCACCTTCGCTGCTGGCGTACCATTGGTAGATGCACTGGACTCGGTTTCCGGTGCCACCGGCAACGTGGTTTTCAAAAACGCCACCAATAAGATTAAGTCTGACGTTTCTACAGGCATGCAACTCAATTTCTCCATGCGTACTACCGGCACTTTCCCTAGCATGGCCATTCAGATGACAGCAATTGGTGAAGAGTCCGGCTCTCTGGATGAAATGCTCGACAAGGTTGCCTCTTTCTATGAAGCCGAAGTAGACAATATGGTCGATGGTTTGACTAGCCTGATGGAGCCTATAATCATGTCCGTATTGGGCGTACTGGTTGGCGGCTTGATCATTGCCATGTACCTGCCGATCTTCCAACTGGGCTCCGTGGTCTAAATGCTCGTGGTCGAATTTCTGGCCAGCCACACGCTGGCCTTTGTTTTGTGCGCCCTGTTATTAGGCTTACTTGTAGGCAGTTTCCTTAACGTTGTCATCTATCGCCTGCCTCTGATGCTCCAGCGCGACTGGCAAAGCCAGGCCCGTGAAGTACTGGAATTGCCACCAGCCCCCACCCAACAAACTTTCAACTTAGTCCTACCCAACTCCTCATGCCCTCGCTGCGGCCATGAGATTCGCCCCTGGGAGAACATCCCGGTTATCAGCTACCTGTTCCTGCGCGGCAAGTGCTCAAGCTGTAAAACGCCGATCAGCAAGCGCTACCCCATGGTAGAAGTGGCCTGCGGCGTGATTTCCGGCTACGTCGCCTGGCATTTCGGCTTTACCTGGCAGGCGGGTGCGATGTTGTTGCTGGCCTGGGGGCTGCTGGCGATGAGTCTGATCGATGCCGACCACCAGATCCTGCCGGATGTGCTGGTGCTGCCGCTGCTATGGCTGGGCTTGATCGTCAACTACTACGGATTGTTCACCAGCCTGGAAGATGCTCTGTGGGGGGCGATTGCCGGTTATCTGAGTCTGTGGTCGGTGTACTGGCTGTTCAAGCTAATCACCGGCAAGGAAGGCATGGGTTACGGTGACTTCAAGCTGCTGGCCATGCTTGGAGCCTGGGGCGGCTGGCAGATACTGCCGCTGACCATTCTGCTGTCGTCGCTGGTCGGCGCGGTACTCGGTGTGATCCTGCTGCGCCTGCGCGGCAGCGATTCCAGTACGCCAATTCCCTTCGGCCCGTATCTGGCGATTGCCGGATGGATCGCATTGCTCTGGGGCGATGTGATTACCGGCAGTTATCTGAAATTCGCCGGTTTTTAAGCCTTCCCCTCAAAACCGCGTCGCCCCCCACGAAAGCAGCAGCCCGGAACGTTTGGGCATGCTGCCTTTTGCGAGAATGGCAACCAGCAAGCAGCACACCGGTTCGCATCACATCCCAATCCCCCCTACAATCGCGGCCTTGAGCAATAACGAGGCTGCTTTGGCGTCATGAAACCCTGGATACTCGGCCTGACCGGCGGCATTGGCAGCGGCAAGAGCGCTGTCGCGCAAGGTTTTATCGAGCGCGGCGTACATGTGGTCGACGCTGATCACGCGGCACGCTGGGTAGTAGAGCCGGGCCGGCCGGCGCTGGCGAAGATCGTCGATCACTTCGGTGAGGGCGTGCTGCAAGGCAATGGCGAACTGGACCGCGCCGCCCTGCGCAAGCTGATATTTGCCGACCCCGAGCAGCGCCGCTGGCTGGAAGGCCTGCTGCACCCGCTGATCGGCCAGGAGATCGTTCAGGTGCTGGCACGGGCCGAATCGCCTTATGCCATTCTGGTTTCACCCCTGCTGGTCGAGTCCGGCCAGCGGCAGATGACTCAGCGCGTGCTGGTGGTCGATACCCCCGCCGAGCTGCAGATCCAACGCACCATTGCGCGCGATCAGAGCTCGGAAGAGCAGGTTCGCGCCATCATGCAGGCACAGGCCAGCCGCGAAGAACGCTTGCGCCATGCCCACGACGTACTGGTCAATGATCGGGACATGGCCTGGCTGGACGCGGAGGTCGAACGCCTGCACAACTTCTATCTGACGCTGCGCGGAGGCCAGCCATGACCACGACCGTTCAATGCCCCACCTGTGGCGCGCCAGTCGAGTGGAAACCCGAGAATACCTATCGCCCGTTCTGCTGCGAGCGGTGCAAGCTGATCGATCTGGGCGCCTGGGCTGCCGAAGAGCACGCGATCCCCGGCAACGATCTGGAAGACGAATTGTTTAGCGGCGACCTGCCGACGCGACCGCATTGATGCCAGACGAGCCGGCACATGCCCTTTCCCCTACCCTCAGGGACGCATAAAGCAGTAGTCGCGATCATCGTCGAGGTTGTCAGCGAGAAACTGCAGTTCGTGGGCCAGTTCCCGGGCATCACGCACCGCCTTGTTCTGCTGAACGACCTCAGCCAGTAGCGCGCGCACCATCATCACGCGCTCATGGCCATGACGTTCCCCGTCATGCAAATCGTCCTGAAGAACCTTTCTGGCCCAGCTGTGAATGCTCATGTCGAAGCCTCGGAAGAGTTTTTCACAGCATGGCGGCTGATCTGCTCCAGACTTTGACCGGAATCAATCCCGGCAGCAGCATTCAATCGGTCAATACACCGCCATTCATTCGCCGCGACCATTCTCCTTCCAGGGTGCCTGGAGGTAACGGCTACGATTGAAGGTTTCCAGCCAGTCCGGGTAGAAGACCACCAGCGCAGTGACAACGGTGCCGTTGATAAAAGCCTCGGGGAATGCCACGAGCCACAGGTAGCCGGCAAAGTCGTCCAGCCAGGGCGGCATGGGAAACAGCCCGTCCATCCACAACAGGGCAAGGCCACCGAGCAGCGTCATCAGCGTCGCCAGCGCGGCCGGGAAGAAACCACAGAAAAAGATGTAGACGAACAGGTTGCGCGGCTGTGCGCGCTCCACACGCAGCGCGCACAGCTCGGTGATCAGCACCGGGATCAGCACCAGAAGCACACCATTGATGCCGAGCGAGGCCAGGTCCATACGCCCCATGGCCAGCAGCCCAAGCTGCGCCGCCAGGCCGGCAAGGACGGCAAGGGGCCAGTCGAGCAACAGCGTCACGGCAGTCATGCCGATAAAGTGATAGGACAGCCCGGAGTCGAAATCGCGGCGCACCAGCCAAAGCAGAAACAACGCGAGCATGGTGCCGAACAGCAGATGCTGGCGACGCAGGTCGCTGAACAGCTCGACCCAGGGCGCACGCACAACCGCCCAGAGCAATGCCAGGCCGTAGATCAGCCAGCCGCCCAGCAGAGTGGAGAATGCCAGTAGATTGGAAGCGATCACGCGTACACCCTCTCCTCTTTCATCGCCATGCCGGGCAGTCTACACCGGCACCTTTCGCAAATCCGACAACGGGTCCCCGGAAAAAATGTCCACGAGTCGCCCGAACAGCGCACGCCCCCCCGCACAGTAGCCACAAGCCTCTGCAGTGAGCCCTGATCAGCAGTGGCGGGCAACTCAGCGCTACGGCTAAGCTGTGGATATGGACGACTCCGATTATTTACGCCTTTTGACGTACCAGGCCGAACAAGCCAACGCCTTCCTCTCCAATGCGCGGAAATGGGAGCGCGAGCGTTGGGTCTGCCAGCGTCTGCTGCAGGCGCTGAACGTACGTCACAATCAAGACGACTTCACTCCCAGCGGCCAGGAACCGCCGGACGTACTGTTTCGCGACGCCAGCTTCGAGGTATTTTTCGTGCTCGACGAGGGGCGACGCCTCAACGATGAGTGGCGCGCCGAGCTTGAGCGCCGCCGCAGTGCCTTCTCGCTGAGTCAGCTGGTGCGCCGCGAGGCACGTCCCAAGCGTATCCCGGCCGGCGAGATGCAGGCGCGCCTGGCGCCGACCCTGCGCAAGAAGGCGCACAACTACCGCGAACGGGGCATTGATCTGTGCGAACTCGACCTGGTCGCCTTCGTCAGCCTCAAACGCGCCGTACTCGACTGCAACAGCCATTTCCCGCCACCAACCGAATATCTGCGCCAGGGCTGGCGTTCGCTGTCGCTGGTCGGCCCGCGCTTCGCTCGCGTGCTGTTCGCGCATCCGGATGCACCGGATTTTCTGCGGCACAACCTCGGCCGCACCCTGCTGTTCGACATCGGAATCGGGCTGTGAGCCCACTACAGCAATTACTGGCCGAGGTACCCCAGATCGGCCAGGTACGCTGGATAGGCGTTCGCCCCAAGGCGCGCGAGGCGATGCTCGAAGTCGAAGCCGTGGAAGCCCGGCGCGAAGCCGGACTGACCGGTGATCACAGCCGTCCTGGGCCACGTAACGCGCGACAGGTCACGCTGATTCAGTGGGAGCATCTGGCGGTCATCGCCGCCTTGCTCGGCCGCGATGCGCCCGTGCACCCGAGCGAGCTACGGCGCAATATCGCGGTTGCCGGGATCAACCTGTTCAGCCTCAAGGGCAGGCGCTTTCGCATCGGTCAGGCGCTACTGGAAACCACCGGCTGGTGCCAGCCCTGCGCCCGTCTTGAAGAGCGTCTTGGCCGTGGAACCTTCCAGGCCATGCGTGGCCACGGCGGCATCACCGCCCGCGTCATAGAAGGCGGCATCATCCGTCTTGACGATACCCTGAGCGTGGAAGGTATCAGCCCAGTATCTGACCCGCAGGACAACGATGCTCGCCAAGGCTGGCGGGCACGCCTAGAATAGCCACATTCAAGCAGAGGCCCGCCCATGACCAGCCGCCTGAGCCCCGAAGACCAGCAGAAAGTCGACCAGTACCTGAGCGCACCGCAGCATCAGGTGGAGCGTCAGCCGTTTCGTGTCTGGCTCCTGCTCACCGTGGTGCTGGTCGTCGTTATCGGCCTGGGCCTGCTGAGCCGTCTTCTGAGTCGACTGGTGCTATGAGCTGCTTCGCGCTCGCCCTCTCGCACTCACACCGTCTTTTTCAAAGCCTTGTGAGTATTTTCCATGTCCCATCGCATCGTGATTGTCGGCGGCGGCGCCGGCGGTTTGGAGTTGGCCACCCGTCTGGGTAGAAAACTGGGCAAAAGTGGCGCAGCACGGATCATCTTGGTCGACGCCAACCTCACCCATATCTGGAAACCCCTGCTGCACGAAGTGGCCGCCGGCTCGCTGAACTCCTCGGAAGACGAGCTCAACTACGTGGCCCAGGCCAAGTGGAATCATTTCGAGTTTCAGCTCGGGCGCATGTCTGGCCTCGACCGTGCAGGCAAGAGCATCACCCTGGCACCGACGCTCGATGACGACGGCCAGGTGCTGATGCCTGAACGCCGCATCGCCTACGACAGCCTGGTGCTTGCCGTTGGCAGCACCACCAATGATTTCGGCACGCCTGGCGCAGCGGAACACTGCATCTTCCTCGATACGCGGGGGCAGGCCGAGCGCTTTCACCGGCGCCTGCTCAGCCATTATCTGCGCGCACACGCCAGCGAGAACGGAGACGCTTCGAAGATCGACATCGCCATCGTTGGCGCTGGCGCCACCGGGGTCGAACTGGCCGCCGAACTGCATCACGCCGCCAAGCAGCTGGTCGCCTACGGCCTCGACCGCATTCGCCCCGAAGACATGCGCATCACCCTGATCGAAGCCGGGCCGCGTGTGCTGCCTGCCCTGCCCGAGCGCATCGCGCGACCGGTGCACCAGACCCTGGAAAAACTCGGTGTCACGGTACTGACCGGTGCGGCCGTCAGCGAAGTAACCGCCGAAGGCCTGAAGACTGCCGACGGCAACTTCATTCCGGCAAGTCTGAAAGTCTGGGCAGCCGGCATCCGCGCCCCCAGTTTTCTCAAGGAACTCGACGGTCTGGAAAGCAATCGCATCAACCAGCTGCTAGTACGCCCGACACTGCAAACCACACTGGACGATGACATATTCGCCTTCGGCGACTGCGCGGCCTGTCCGCAACCGGGCACCGAGGGCCGCAACGTACCACCGCGTGCCCAGGCGGCGCATCAGCAGGCATCGCTGCTGGCCAAGTCGCTGCGCCTGAAGATCAGCGGCCAGGCCCTGCCGGAATATCGCTATCGCGACTACGGCTCGCTGATCTCGCTGTCGAGTTTCTCCGCAGTCGGCAACCTGATGGGCAATCTGACCGGCAGCGTGATGCTCGAAGGCTGGCTGGCGCGGGTGTTCTACATATCGCTCTACCGCATGCACCAGATGGCACTGTATGGCGTGCCGCGCACCCTGTTGCTGATGCTCAGCGACCGCATCGGGCGCAGCACCGAGCCGCGTCTCAAGCTGCATTAATAGCGGCCGCCATGCGGCTTTCTGATGACCCTCTCCCATAAGGGAGACGACTGCATGGATGCAGGAGCCAAAGCCGAGGGCACCCGAAGGGCGGGAGAGGGTGCGGCAGGCGACTCTGCAGCCAATTGGCCCTCTCCCCAGCCCTCTCTCGCAAGCGGGAGAGGGCAAGCACATAGCCTGGACACCGGAATGCAAAAACGAAAAAGCCCGCACTAGCAGACTGTGTGAAAACGTTCTGAACTGAACCGGTTCAATACAAACGCCTCGATTGATTCGGGGCGTTTGTGTTTTTACTGGTGCAATGATGCAAAGTGCAGCGCTCAGGTCAGCAGCTCGATCATGCGGCGTGCCCCGAGTACCGAAATAGCACGTTTGAGGTTGTAGGCTTGCACGGCCATCGCCATCTCTGCTCTCACCCCGCTGAAATGGCGCACTAGAAAACGACCGTTGCCCAGAATCCATTGTTTGAGATTGCC
Source organism: Pseudomonas sp. Z8(2022) (assembly GCF_025837155.1). NCBI lineage: Bacteria > Pseudomonadati > Pseudomonadota > Gammaproteobacteria > Pseudomonadales > Pseudomonadaceae > Pseudomonas > Pseudomonas sp. Z8(2022). The sequence continues at coordinate 3,657,934 of NZ_CP107549.1, forward strand.
AAAAGGGTGCTCGACGATTGCTCGTCGCCGTCCCATCATCTCAGGGTGAGTTTCGAGTCGTTTCTCCATCCGCGCGAACGCCTCTTCGTTGGGATGGCGGCTGATATGACGCCGTTGGGCCTGTGTGCACTTGGCTTTTAATGGGCAGTTCCCGCAGTCCTTGGCACGGGCTGCGTAAAGGCGAGTGCCACGATTTAGCTGTTTGAGTGATAGGGTCTTGCCCGCAGGACATTGGAAGCTGTCGGTCGCAGGATCGTAAGTGAAGTCCTGACGCGCAAACAGTGTGCCGCCGCCCTGGTTGTTGGGCGCGCGATTCACGGGGACGAAAGCCGTAATGCCCGCTTCTTCGCAGGCCTGAAACTGCGCCCCGTTGGAATAACCTGCATCAGCCGTGACGGTCAGCTCAGACTGCTGCAGAACCGCCTGAGTCGCTTTGGCCATCGGCTCCAACTGCTGATTGTCGGTGCAGTCACTGGTCACTTCGTGATGCACGATCAGGCCATGCTCGGCATCGACAGCGCTCTGCACGTTGTAGGCCACGCAAGGGCTCTTGCCTGAGCAGCGCATCTTCTTGGCATCCGCTTCGCCTTCGACGAACTGTTCCAGGCCCTGCGCCTCCATCAGCGCTTTTACGGTCAAGTTATCGGCATGGCGATCCTGTAGCTGGCGTAGCGCCTGTTTCACCGCTGCCCGGTCAATCGTCTCTTGCGCGTCTTGTGCATCACCCTCATCAAGCTGGGCCAGGTACTGGGCAATGTGTTTTTCCAGCTTCGCTTGTTGACGCTTGAGCTTCTCCACGCTCAGGTGCTTGCGCAGCGAAGCTACCGCTTGGAACTTGCTGCCATCGATGGCCACCAGCTCCCCACTGATCAAGCTCGCCTGGCGACAGAACTGGACGAAAGCCTTGCAAGTCGCCTGAAAGGCCATGCTGTTGTCTTTGCGAAAATCCGCGATGGTCTTGAAATCCGGCGCCAGACGACCCAGCAACCACATCACCTCGATATTGCGCTGGCACTCCGCCTCCAATCGACGAGAGGAGCGAATGCGCTGGAAGTAGCCATATAGGTATAGCTTGAGCAAATCAGCTGGATCGTAGCCAGGGCGCCCAGTCTTGAGCGGCTCAGCCTTGCTGAACCCCAGTACCTTCAGATCCAGACGAGCCACATAGGCCTCGATCACCCGTACCAGGTGATCCTCCGGCACCAGCTCCTCCAATGTGGGAGGAAACAGGCTGCTTTGCTGACGACCTTCGCCCTGGATGTAGCCCATAAACGACAATGCCCCCATCGACTGATGGAGGCATTGTCTTCAGCTTGCTCTCAGACTGCTAGGTTTTCACACAGTCTGACTAGGCGGGCTTCTTCGTTATGGTGGTGGGTCGTGTAGGATTCGAACCTACGACCAATTGGTTAAAAGCCAACTGCTCTACCAACTGAGCTAACGACCCAAATATGGTCGGGGTAGGGGGATTCGAACTCCCGACATCTTGCTCCCAAAGCAAGCGCGCTACCGGACTGCGCTATACCCCGTTAGGAAGTTGGCTCCGCGACCTGGACTCGAACCAGGGACCCAATGATTAACAGTCATTTGCTCTACCGACTGAGCTATCGCGGAACTTCGGTCTTCCATCTCTGCTGCGTTTCGGCTTTTGCTTTACCGCTTCAGAGGCGCGCCATTTTACGTAGCAAAAATTCCCTGTCAACCCCTGCAAACTGCTTTTGCGACAATGCTTTGCGGAAGGGGCATGGGCTACTATATCTTTCATTGACAGCGGCAGCGTGCAGGATGCATCAGCCGACGACGCCAGCCAGGACAGTCCATGAGCAACCAGGACAAGCCCCCCGTTAATCCCAAGGTGGTCAGCCTCGCCAGCCGCGGCATCCAGCCGCGCTTCAGCGATTTGGTGCAAGCCTGCCGCAAGCTGGTGATGAACCGACTGGCGGAGCATCTCAACGGTGTATTCGGCCAGGTCGACGACACCCTGTTCGAGTGCGCGGAAAAAGCCGAGAACAATAAGGTACAGACCCTGTTCTTCGACAGCATGCGTGAAGTTCGCCGTCAGCGTCCGCAGATCGAACGCAGCTATCACCAGAAGATCGCCAGCAACTTCTCCGACTTCCTCGATGGCAAGCTGCAGGATGCGACTGCCGTCCAGGTGGATCCCGAACAATTGTCGCTGGTGCAGAACGAGGATTACGAGGAGACCCTGCAGGTCACCAACATGGTCAGCCGGGTCAAGGCGCGCTGCACTGAGCCGCTGTTCGCCCTGGACCAGCGGCTGGCCCTGCTCAACAACGGCCAGAAGCTCGGCGAGGACAGCAATCCCTTCGGCCCACAGGCCATCGCCCAGGCATTTCGCGACGCGCTGGCGCCCTGCCCCTTCCCGCTGCAGATCAAGACCATTCTCTACATGCTCTTCGACCGGCATGTCATGCAGAGCCTCGATTCGCTCTACGGCGCGCTCAACCAGCGCCTGATCGATGCCGGCGTACTGCCCAACCTCAAATACAGCGCGCAGATCAATCCGGGCGTCAGCCGCCCCGCGCCTACAAAACAGGACGCCCCGGCAAACCGGCAACAGCCGACGGGCAGATCCGGCAGCGCGCCGTCCAGCAGAGAACCGGCGCTGCTCGATCTGGATCTCAGTGCACCGCCGCCGAGTGACCCGAGCGCGCTGTTCAGCGGCCTGTCCAGCCTGCTCGACGAGCATCGCCATAGCCACCCGGATGCCCCACTGCTGGGCGGCACACGCAGCATCGTCAGTTTCGCTCCACGCGAAGCCAGCCGTACCTACAGCGCCAGCGAGCTGCTCGCCGCGCTCAACCGCATGCAGCAGCAGTCGGCCCACGAACTGGCACAGCGCCTGCACAAGCCGCAGGCAGTCGAGGGTCTCAAGGCCGACCTGCAACAACAGCTCGAGTCGCACAGCAGCCTGCCGGGCGACAGCAAGGTGTCCGATCAGGAAGCCGACGTGATCGACCTGGTGGGCATGCTGTTCGACTTCATCCTCGATGACGAGAATCTGCCGGACGCCTGCAAGACCGCACTTTCGCATCTGCACACGCCCTATCTGAAAATCGCCCTGCTGGACAAGGCGCTGTTCACCCAGCACCACCACCCGGCCAGACGCCTGCTCAACACCATGGCCCAGGCCGGAGTGCTCTATGGCAGCGAAGGCGACGAACGTGGCCTGCTGGCCAAGATGCAGTGGGTGGTGGAACGGGTGATCCACGGTTTCAGCGGCGACCTGGGGTTGCTGGACAGCCTGAACGAGGAGTTCAACGAGTACGTCGACACCCTCCGCCACAAGGTCGAGCTGCGCGAACGCCGCGCGGTCGAGGCCGCCAAGGGCCGTGACCGCCTGCTCGGCGCTCGCGAGCAGGCGCAGGAGGTGATTCGGCACTGCGTGGACCAGCGCGACCTGCCGGTGATCATCCGTAACTTCCTCGAACTGACCTGGGCCGATGTCCTGGTCTTCGTGCTGCTGCGCCATGGCGAGCAAAGCGCAGAGTGGCAGCGTGCCTGCGAGGTGGCCGAACAACTGGGCTGGAGCGGCACCCCGCTCGGTGACACCGACAAGCAGCGCCTGCAGGACATACGCGTGCCCATGCTGAGCGATCTGCGCAAGGGCCTGGAACTGCTCGGTGGCTACCACGAAGACGGCATCCGTCGTCTGCTTCAGGACCTGGTAGCCTGCCAGCACGCGGTGCAGGCCAAGCAGCCGCAACTGGCGGCGCAGCTCAAGCCGAACCTGCCGGAAAGCCCGCTGGGCGCCATGCTCGGTGAGGATGCCGACTTGGCCCGGCAGGCGCCGTCACGCAACAAGCTCTCTGCCCGTGCACAGGCCCTGGCCAAGGAGCTGGCCAACGTAGAGTTCGGCACCTGGTTCGAGTTCGTCGAAGGCGACAAGAGCCGCGTGCTCAAGCTTTCCTGGTTCAGCCCGACCACGCATAACTACATGTTCGTCGACAACAGCGGTCAGCGCGTGGCGATCAAGCCGCTGACCCTGCTGGCCAGCGAAATGGAAAAGGGTCTGGCCCGTATCGTCACTCCAGAACGCGCGACCCCGCTGATGGATCGCGCACTGACCGCCATTTACCGTGTGCTGCAGCGTTTCACCGGACGCACAGCCGAACCCCGCTGAGGAATATCCATGGAAGAGCGTCGCCAACACAGCCGCCATGGCACTGATATGCAGCTGGAGGTCTTCGACCTGAACAGCGGCCAGCGCCTTGGCCGTATCGTCGACCTGTCGGCCGATGGCTTCATGCTGTTCAGCGATACGCCACATGCGGCCGATGCCGTACTGCAATGCCGTCTGGTCTGCACCTCGGAAAACGACGAGATTCAGGAAGTACGCCTGGGCGCCGACTGCCTGTGGAGCCGTCCCGGGGCCGATGGCCAGCACTGCTGGGCCGGATTTCATATCATCGACCTGGCCGAGGACCAGGCCAGGGCACTGGAAGCGCTGCTGGCCCGTTTGTAGCAGCACCGGCCACATAAAAAACGGAGCCTGAAGGCTCCGTTTTTTATCCGCCACGCTTACTGCGCGAGCTTCTTGTAGCGCACCCGGTGCGGCTGGGTGGCCGCTTCGCCAAGGCGCTTCTTGCGATCGGCCTCGAACTCGGTGTAGTTGCCCTCAAAGAAAGTCACCTTGCCATCATCCTCATAGGAAAGAATGTGCGTGGCGATGCGGTCGAGGAACCAGCGATCGTGGGAGATCACGATGGCCGAGCCGGGGAAGTCCAGCAGCGCCTCTTCCAGCGCACGCAGGGTTTCCACGTCGAGGTCGTTGGACGGTTCGTCGAGCAGCAGCACGTTGCCGCCCTGTTTCAGGGTCAGCGCCATGTGCAGACGACCGCGCTCACCACCGGAAAGATCCTTGACGAACTTCTGCTGGTCGGCGCCCTTGAAGTTGAAACGACCGACGTAGCCACGCGACGGCACCTCATAGTTGCCGACCTTGATCATGTCGAAACCATCGGAGATCTGCTCCCACACGGTCTTGCTGCCGTCGAGCATGTCACGGCTCTGGTCGACGCTGGCGATCTGTACGGTTTCGCCGATCTCGATGCTGCCGGAGTCCGGCTGCTCCTTGCCGGTGATCATGCGCAGAAGGGTCGACTTACCGGCACCGTTGCCGCCGATCACTCCGACGATGGCACCTTTCGGAATGCTGAAGGACAGGTCGTCGATCAGCACGCGGTCGCCGAAGGACTTCGACACGTTGTGGAAGTCGATGACCTTGTCGCCCAGACGCGGACCAGCCGGGATGTAGATCTCGTTGGTTTCGCTGCGCTTCTGGAATTCCTGCGACTGCATTTCCTCGAAGCGTTGCAGACGCGCCTTGGACTTGGCCTGACGGGCCTTGGCACCCTGACGCACCCACTCCAGCTCCGCCTTCATCGCCTTGGCGTGCGACGCCTCGGCCTTGGCTTCCTGGGCCAGACGGTTGGCCTTCGATTCCAGCCAGCCGGAGTAGTTGCCCTCGTAGGGGATACCGTGGCCACGGTCGAGTTCGAGAATCCAGCCGGCTACGTTGTCGAGGAAGTAACGGTCGTGGGTAATCGCCACCACGGTGCCCGGGAAGTCGTGCAGGAAGCGCTCCAGCCAGGCCACAGAGTCGGCGTCCAGGTGGTTGGTCGGTTCGTCCAGCAGCAGCATGTCGGGTGCCGACAGCAACAGGCGGCACAGCGCCACGCGACGCTTCTCGCCACCGGACAGGTGCTCGATCTTGGCGTCCCATGGCGGCAGACGCAGGGCGTCGGCGGCGACTTCCAGCTGACGCTCCAGGTTGTGACCATCGGCAGCCTGCAGGATGGCTTCCAGCTTGGCCTGCTCGGCGGCCAGCGCGTCGAAGTCGGCATCCGGCTCGGCGTAGGCGGCATAGACCTCGTCGAGGCGCGCCTGGGCCTGCTTGATCTCGCCTACGGCCTCCTCGACCACGTCGCGCACCGTCTTGCTCGGATCAAGCTGAGGCTCCTGCGGCAGATAGCCGACCTTGATGCCGGGCATCGGACGGGCTTCACCGTCGATCTCGGTATCGACACCGGCCATGATGCGCAGCAGGGTCGACTTACCTGCGCCGTTGAGGCCGAGCACGCCGATCTTGGCGCCCGGGAAGAACGACAGGGAAATATCCTTGAGAATTTCACGCTTCGGCGGGACGACCTTGCTGACCCGATGCATGCTGTAGACGTACTGAGCCATGGAAAACCTGACTGGTGAGAATAAAGGGCTGGAAATGGCGGGCCTTGCAGATACTGCGAGAACGTTGCGAGTGAAACACTGCAACGCCGCAGTCCAGCAGGCGGCAAACTCTGGCGCCTGTCGGCCTGGCCGCCGCGTTAGCGGCTGCAGGCAATCTTTCATCGGGCCTGCAGCGGGGCGTTGGCAGAGACCTTAGCCCCTGCCGGAGCGAACGCCAAGTACCGCGCGGACAGTTCACGCGCGCGGCGCAAAGCTACCGCAATGTACGTGACAGGGCAAACCTACACTCGTCGGCACAGCTGGCACTTGGCCAGTTTTACAGGCATTCTAGCCGACCCGCGCGAGCACAGGCCTGTTCGCACGCCCCGAAGCCCACGATAGATCAGCGCCGGCTGCAGGTTCACAGAACGTGTCGACCCTCTCCTCCCTGCCTTCATCCTCTCCGGGCGAATCGCGCGCACCGAGACGTCGTGTAGCGCTGAGGCGCGCACTGGTAGCGCTGGTTCTGGCGATCCTGGGGGTGCTGGCCTGGCAGCTGACGCAGCAATATCACCAGTTGCTCGACAACCAGAAGCAACTGAGCCGGAGTTATGCCGGCCAGTTGGCCAGGCACCTGAGCCTGAACATGCGTCTCAAGGCGCAGGCAGGCCAGGCGATGCTGCAAAACGCCCCCGAGTACGGCAGCGACAGCAGCGACGTGCTGGAGAGACTGCGCAGCATATTTCCAACGCTCGGCAGCATGGCCTGGCTCGATGCCAACGGGCAGTTGCTGGCCGACAGCGCCAGCGAATCGCGTGACCTGAGCTTCATTCGCAACCTGCAGCAACGCAGCGGCTCGGAACCCTATCACTTCGCCTTCAGCGCACTGGATGGCGGAGCTCTCTACCTGCTGTTGCGCCAGCCCGACGGCAGTCAGCGCGTCCTGCGCATGCGTGCCAATGCGCTGCGCAACTGGCTGCGCGAGCAACATCAGAGTGAGTACCGCTGGTTGCTCGAAGACCTGCTGAGTCAGCGAGTCATCGTCCGCGCCGATGACCTGCAACAAGGGGTAGAAAGCATCGCTCCGGTTACCGCAGCGGAACAGGCGCAAAGCCTGGAACTGATTGCCCTGCCCGGCAGTGACTGGCGACTGCGCGCACTTCTCGACAGTGACCGCGTCGGCAACGCGCTGATGCCGACCCTGGCCGGCAAGTTTCTGCTGTTCGCGCTGTGCAGCCTGCTTACCTTGCTGGCCCTGTACGGGCTGCAACGCGAGCAACGTCGCCTGCAACACCTGAATACCGAATCGCGCCGCTCGCTGCGTCAGGCCGCCAGCGCTCTCGGCGCCATCGAAGAACGCGTTCTGGTTACCCAGGCCGATGGCAAGTTGCGCTACCTGAACCCGCAGGCCGAGTCACTGCTTGGTCTCAGCAGCGAAGCGGCCTGGGACATGCATCTGCTGGACCTGCTGCCGGACCTCGACCCCCTGCTGCTCAACAGCCCGCAACCGATCATGGATCTGGGCCCCGAGCTGGTCAGAGTAGAAAGCGAGGGACGCGTGCGCCTGTTCGCCGTGACCCGCAGCGACATCAGCGAAACCGGTCACCAGGCCGGCTATGTCTGGGTACTGCGCGACGTGACCGATGAACAGCAGGCCATGCGCGTGCTGCAGGAAACCCGCAGGCGCTATCAGGACATTTTCGAGGGCACTGGCGTGGCCCTCTGCGTACTCGATCTATCCGGCGTGCGCGACCTGCTGCTGCGGCACAAACTGCGTGACAGCGCAGGCCTGCAGCGTTGGCTACGAGCCAATGCCGAGCATCAGGAGCTGCTGATCGAGCAACTGCGGATGACCGAGGCCAACCAGGTCGCGCTCAATCTGCTCGGGGTGAAGACCATCGAACAGGCCTGGCAGCAGTTGATCGATAACGGCCCGATTCAAGCGGATGACCTGCGCTATCGCCTGGCCGTGGCCGTGCTCGAAGGCCCCAATCTGGTGGAGCTGGAAACCCAGCTGGTCACCGCGCAGGGACTGCAGCGTCACGTCTGGCTGGTACTGCGCCTGCCGGAAATGATCCAGGACTATCAGGCCGTTACCCTGAGCATCAGCGACATCACCAGCCGCAAGCGCATCGAACTGTCGCTGATCGAGCGTGAGCGCTTCTGGTCGGAGGTCGTGCGTTCGGTGCCCGACCTGCTTTACGTCCATGACATGCAGAACAGCCAGGTGCTGTTCAGCAACCACAGCCTTGGCCTGCAGCTGGGCTACAGCGAGACCGAGCTGCGCGCCATGCGCGAGGATTTCTGGGTGCAGGTGCTGCATCCGGACGACGCCGAATACTACTGGCGTATCCGCAACCTGCAGAAAGTGGTCGGTGATGGCCTGTTGCTCGAATCCGTGGTGCGCTGGCGCCATCGTAACGGTCAATGGCACTGGTTCAGCATCCGCGAGCAGGCTCTGGCGCGCGATGACCGCGGCCGCGTCAGTCGTCTGATCGGCGTGGCCAAGGACATCACCGAACAGATCGAACGCAACCAGTCACTGCGCGACAGCGAGCAGCGCTACCGCCTGCTGGCCGAAAGCATCAGCGATGTGATCTTTTCCACCAACAGCGCGCTGAATCTCAACTACGTCAGCCCTTCGGTCGAGCCGGTGCTGGGCTATTCCGTCAACTGGGTGATGGCCAACAGCTTCTACAGCCTGGCGGCCAATCCACAGCAACTGAACGGACTCCATCTGCTGCTCGAACGCATCCGCGATGCGCTCGGCGAACGCGACCGTCTCAATCGTCTGCGCGATGAGCTGCCGGATCAGCTGTTCGTCTTCGATTGCCTGCGTGCCGACGGCCGCAAGATCCCGGTGGAACTGCGCCTGGTGCTGATGTGGGACGAGAACGGCAGCTTCGAAGGCATCCTCGGTGTGGGCCGCGACATCAGCCAGCAACGCCGTGCAGAAAAGGACCTGCGCATGGCCGCCACGGTATTCGAGCACTCCACGGCGGCGATTCTGGTGACCGATCCGGCCGGTTATATCGTGCAGGTCAACAAGGCATTCAGCCGCGTCAGCGGCTATTCGGCCGGCCAGGTGCTCGATCAGCTGCCGAGCATGCTCACCGCCGACCGCCAGCAGGCCACTCACATGCAGTACATCCTCAGCCAGCTCAACCAGCGCGGCAGCTGGGAGGGCGAGGTCTGGCTCAAGCGCAGGGATGGCGAGAACTTCCCGGCCTGGGTCGGCATCACCGCGGTGCATGACGAGGAAGGCGATCTGGTCAGCTACGTGAGCTTCTTCAGCGACATCAGCGAACGCAAGGCCAGCGAACAGCGTATCCACCGCCTGGCCTACTACGATGCACTGACTCACCTGCCCAACCGCACCCTGTTCCAGGACCGCCTGCACAGTGCCCTGCAGCACGCCGAGCGGCACGACGAGTGGGTGGTGCTGATGTTCCTCGATCTCGACCGCTTCAAGCCGATCAACGACTCCCTTGGCCACGCCGCCGGCGACCGCATGCTCAAGGACGTGGCCGTGCGGCTGTCTGCCTGCGTCGACGGCGACGACACCGTGGCACGCATGGGCGGCGACGAGTTCACCCTGCTGCTGCAGCCGCGCACCACCCGTGAGGGCGCACTGAATCGCGCCATTCATGCCGCCGAACAGATTCTCTCCAGCCTGGCCCGCCCGTTCGTCCTCGAAGGCCGCGAGTTCTTCGTCACCGCCAGTATCGGCATCGCCCTTGCCCCGCAGGACGGCAACGAGCTGAGCCAGCTGATGAAGAACGCCGACACGGCCATGTACCACGCCAAGGAACGCGGCAAGAACAATTTCCAGTTCTACCAGGCCGACATGAACGCCAGCGCCCTGGAGCGCCTGGAGCTGGAGAGCGATCTGCGCCACGCCCAGGAGCAGGGCCAGTTCGTGCTGCACTACCAACCGCAGTTTTCCAACGACGGCCGCCGCCTGACCGGTGTGGAGGCGTTGCTGCGCTGGAACCACCCGACCCGCGGCCTGGTGCCGCCGGATGAGTTCATCCCGGTACTGGAAGAGCTCGGCCTGGTGGTGCAGGTCGGAGAATGGGCGCTGGAGGAAGCCTGCCGCCAGCTCAAGACCTGGCACGATGAAAAGATCCGCGTCCCCAAGATCTCGGTCAATCTGTCAGCCCGCCAGTTCGCCGAAGGCGATCTCGCCTCACGCATTGCCGCCATTCTGAGCAGAACGGCGGTGGCACCAGCCTGCCTGGAAGTGGAGCTGACCGAAAGCATCCTGATGCAGGACGTTTCCAGCGCCATGCAGACTCTCGGCGAGCTCAAGCGCCTCGGGCTGTGCATTGCCGTGGACGACTTCGGCACCGGCTACTCGTCGCTGAACTACCTCAAGCAGTTCCCCATCGACGTGTTGAAGATCGACCGCAGCTTCGTCGATGGCCTGCCCGATGGCGAGCAGGACGCACAGATCGCCCGCGCCATCATCGCCATGGCGCACAGCCTGAACATGATGGTGATCGCCGAAGGCGTGGAAAGCCATGCCCAACTGGAGTTCCTGCGTGAGCACGGCTGCGACGAGGTACAGGGTTACCTGCTCGGCAGACCGATGCAGGCGCGCCAGTTCAGCACCCAGTTCGGCGGGGCGGCACTGCTCATGCCCAGCTAGGCAGGCACCTGAGCGCGCCAAGGCCGCAGCCAAGGCGGCTCGACCTCGCATGAAGGCATTTTGTCAGGCCCATGACCGACCTTCATATGCCTGAATGCGACCTTTGCGGTAGAATCCGCCCCCTCTTTCAACCGCCCAGCTGATTTCAGGGGACCGCCATGTTCAGCCGTGATTTGACCCTCGCTCGTTTTGACGCCGAACTCTTTGCCGCGATGGAGCAGGAAGCCCAGCGCCAGGAAGAGCACATCGAGCTGATCGCCTCGGAAAACTACACCAGCCCGGCGGTCATGGAAGCCCAGGGCAGCGTGCTGACCAACAAGTACGCCGAAGGCTACCCGGGCAAGCGCTACTACGGTGGTTGCGAGTACGTCGACGTGGTCGAGCAGCTTGCCATCGACCGCGCCAAGGAGCTGTTCGGCGCCGACTACGCCAACGTCCAGCCGCACTCCGGCAGCCAGGCCAACAGCGCCGTGTACATGGCCCTGCTCAACGCCGGCGACACCGTACTGGGCATGAGCCTGGCCCACGGCGGCCACCTGACCCACGGTGCCAGCGTCAGCTTCTCCGGCAAGATCTACAACGCCGTGCAGTACGGCATCACCGACGCCGGCCTGATCGACTACGACGAAGTCGAGCGTCTGGCCGTCGAGCACAAGCCGAAGATGATCATCGCCGGCTTCAGCGCCTATTCGCAGGTACTGGACTTCCCGCGCTTCCGCGCCATCGCCGACAAGGTCGGTGCCTACCTGTTCGTCGACATGGCGCACGTGGCAGGCCTGGTCGCCGCCGGCCTGTACCCTAACCCGGTACCGTTCGCCGACGTGGTCACCACCACCACTCACAAGACCCTGCGCGGTCCGCGCGGCGGCCTGATCCTGGCGCGCAAGAACGAGGAGCTGGAGAAGAAATTCAACTCCGCAGTATTCCCGGGTGGCCAGGGCGGCCCGCTGGAGCATGTCATCGCCGCCAAGGCCGTGTGCTTCAAGGAAGCGCTGCAACCCGAGTTCAAGGCCTACCAGGCTCAGGTGATCAAGAACGCCCAGGCCATGGCCCAGGTGTTCATCAACAACGGCTACGACGTCGTGTCCGGCGGTACCCAGAACCATCTGTTCCTGCTCTCGCTGATTAAGCAGGACATCACTGGCAAGGATGCAGACGCCGCCCTGGGTCGCGCCTTCATCACCGTGAACAAGAACAGCGTACCGAACGATCCGCGTTCGCCGTTCGTCACCTCCGGCCTGCGTATCGGCACCCCGGCAGTGACCACTCGCGGCTTCAAGGAAGACGAATGCCGTCAGCTGGCGGGCTGGATCTGCGAAGTGCTGGCCAACATCGGCAACGACGAAGTCGAAAGCCGCGTGCGTGAGCAGGTCAAGGCGCTGTGCGCCAAGTTCCCGGTCTACGGCAACTGAGCTTCAGGCTGAAACGAAGAAGCCCGCCAATTGGCGGGCTTCTTTTTGCCTGAAACTTGCCTCAGGCAGGTTGTTTCACGTAGCGCGCCAGCTGCGCGTCGCGGCTCATCACATCGAGGGTAGCGGCCAGTACCTGTTCGCTGGTGGCATCAGCCTGGCTGAAGATGGTGCCGAAGTTCTCGTGAGTGACCTTGGCGAAATGTGCACGGTCCTTGGCCTCGACACCCAGCAGAGTGGCATAGGCGTCCAGAGCTTCGCCCTGGCCCATTGCCATGTCTTCGGCGATGGAGTCGAGCATGCCATTCATGGCCAGCATCGAGCGGCCGTTGTAGCCCAGTGCACCACTGGTGTCACAACCGTTGGTGCCGGAGGTCATGCCGAAGGTGGCGTTGCCCGAGGTACCGTTGGTGGTGGTAGCCAGAATGTGCGGTGCAAAACCGCGCTGACCTTCGAACAGCATGTTGCCCCAGCCGCAGCCATTGCCGCCGGCCGCGTCGGCAAATGCCCCAGCGCTGGCCATGCTCAACAGGCCGAAGACCAAACCTTTACTCAGCAGTCGCTTGCTCATTTTTGTTGCTCCGCAATATCGAGTAATTAAAACCGCATAAGGATCTTTAGCGAGACTTGCTCGCCTGTCAAACCTGATCCCTCTCTTTCATGCAACATCACACAATTCGAGACTGCCAACAGCCGCCTTGGCTATAGTGTTGGGAGACCTGCAGACCGGAGTTCGGGAATGAGTGATACAGCCAACGAGCGTCGCCGTTTTCAGCGCATCGCCTTCGACGCCCCCACCGTGCTCGTACAAGGCGGGCGAAGCTGGCCGGCGGTGCTGCACGACCTGTCGCTCAAGGGCCTGATGGTGGAGACGCCGGCCGGCTGGAATGCCGATCCGGATCAGCCGTTCGAGGCGCAGATCCAGCTCGGCGACGAGGCAAGGGTGAAGATGGAAGTCCTGCTGACCCGCACCCAGGCCGGCTATCTAGGCTTCGTCTGCCGCCATATCGACCTGGACTCGATCAGCCACCTGCGTCGCCTGGTCGAACTCAACCTGGGCGACGAGGCTCTGCTGGAGCGGGAACTTGCCGCCCTCGGTGAACAGCCCTGATCAGGCCCGCCCGAGCACTTCGGCGAAACCCTGACGGATTTCGTCTTCGGGCAGATCGTCGCCAATGAATACCAGCACGCTTTCGCGTACTTCGTCCGCCGCCCACTGAGCATCCCAATCGAAGCTGTAGAGTCGCAACACACCCTGGAACACCAGGCGACGCGGCTCGTCCGCCACCGCAAGCACACCCTTGTAGCGCAGCAGCGCATCACCGAAGCGCGCCAGCAGGCCTTCGATGAACGCACTCAGGCGCTCCGGATCCACCGGCTCGCGGCTCTCCAGCACCAGCGTGCGAATGCGGTCAGGTGTTTTCGCGACGGGCTTCAACGGACGCAGGATCAGGCCACGAGCCGGCGTGGGATCAAGTTCGAAACCATGCAGATCGAGCAATGCAGCCAGATCGATGCGACCATGTTCGACCCGCTGAATCGGCGCGCGCCGGTTGATGCGCTGCAAGCGGGCGCGCAACGCCTCGACGCTGGCTGCATCGGCCAGGTCGGTCTTGCTCAGCAGGATCAGATCGGCGAAACCGACCTGGGCCTGGGCGATGGTCTCGCTCAGGTGACGCTCGGCGTTGACCGCATCGACCAGAGTGACGATGCCGTCGAGACGGTAGCGGGCGCCCAGTTCTTCTGTGGCGAAGAAGGTCTGCGCTATCGGTGCCGGGTCGGCCAGGCCTGTGCACTCGATCACCAGACGGTCGAAAGCCAGCTCACCGCTGTCGAGCTTGTCCAGCAGCAGAAATAGCGCCTTCTCCAGCTCGACATGGATCGAGCAGCACACGCAGCCATTGGCCAATGTCACCAGTTTCACCGGTTCGTCGCCGAGCAACTGGCCATCGATCGGCGCAGCACTGAATTCGTTCTCGATCACCGCCAGGCGCAGGCCGTGCTCGGCCTTGAGCATGTAGCGCAACAGCGTGGTCTTGCCGGCACCGAGAAAACCGGTGAGCACGGTGACAGGGATGGGCGACTGGGGCATTCGATACATCCTCGAAATATGGCGGCGAACCTGCGTGCCGCCCATAGACGAGCGCGCCACGACGAGCGTGGCGTGAGGGCAGCTGACAGATGATGATCACGCAGAGGCGTGCACAGCCTCCACGATAACGCGCTTGCCGACATTCCCGAAAGAACGTCTCGCAGCCATTACCGGCTGATCCGGATGTTTGCCAGCCATCTGTTCCCTGCAGGGAATTCCCCCCATGCGGGCATACCTGGGGCACGAGTCGGAATTGCTCCTCGCGAACCTCAGGTGCTGGTGATGCAGCTCAGGGGCTGAACAACGAGACCAAGGCGTACAGGCTGGCGAACAACGTGATCAGGGTGAAAGCAGCGTCTGAACACTTGCCGCAAGCTGGAGATCGATAAGCCCGCCGCCCTGATGTCTCATGCCATGGAGCATGGAGGGACAGCGGAGCCAGGCGTTCGCCCGGGGCAACCGTCAGCGCAGTCGGTCGCTGCTGTTGCGGCTCTGTCGACGGGCCTTGACCCGCTGACGCTCCTTGGCTGCCGCTTGCTCGCGACGGGGAAGATCGACCTGGAAGGATTTGGCGAAAATATCGAAGAACAGAAACACGGTGTAATACCCAGGGTTTGGGGGATGTGCGCAGTTTACTCCAATGTTAGGCAGCTAACTATCGATTCAGATCAATGGTTGTCTACCGACGCGCCCGACAGAACGTCGCAGCAGCGCAGAAGAAAGCCCCCAGCGCCGCCTGATGACTATTCGAACAGCGCATCCAGCGCCTGCTCCAGACGGGTGACTGCGATGATCTGCAAGCCGGCCGGAGCCTCCTTCGGCGCATTGCCCTTGGGCACGATGGCACGCTTGAAACCGTGCTTGGCTGCCTCCTTGAGACGCTCCTGGCCGCTCGGCACGGGGCGGATTTCGCCGGACAGACCGATCTCACCGAACACCAGCAGGTCGTGCTGCAGCGGCTTGTTGCGCAGACTGGAAATCACCGCTGCCATCAGCGCCAGGTCCGAGGCTGTCTCCAGCACCTTGACCCCGCCGACCACGTTAAGGAACACGTCCTGGTCGTAGGTCGGGATGCCACCATGGCGATGCAGCACCGCCAGCAGCATGGCCAGACGGTTCTGGTCCAGACCCAGGGTGACGCGCCGCGGGTTGGCCAGGTGACTGGTGTCGACCAGCGCCTGAACCTCCACCAGCATCGGCCGCGAGCCCTCCCAGGTGGCCATCACCACGCTGCCGGGCACGGCCTCCTGGGCACGGGTGAGGAAGATCGCCGAAGGGTTGGAGACTTCCTTGAGACCCTTGTCGGTCATGCCGAACACGCCCAGCTCGTTGACCGCACCGAAGCGATTCTTTACCGCCCGCAACAGGCGCAGGCGACCGTCGGACTCGCCCTCGAAATACAGCACGGTGTCGACCATGTGCTCCAGCACGCGCGGGCCGGCCAGCGCGCCTTCCTTGGTCACGTGGCCGACCAGGAAGATCGCCGTGCCGCTCTGTTTGGCGAAGCGCACCAGCAATGCCGCACTCTCGCGCACCTGAGCGACGCCGCCCGGAGCCGACTGCAACTGCTCGGTGAAGATGGTCTGTATCGAGTCGATCACCATCACCTTGGGTTTTTCCTGACGCGCGGTGGCAATGATCGACTCGATACAGGTCTCGGTCATCACCTTGAGCCTGTCCTGCGGCAGGTCGAGACGGCGCGCACGCATCGCCACCTGCTGCTGCGACTCCTCACCGGTGACGTACAGCGCCGGAAAGCGCTGGGCGATATTGCACAGGGTCTGCAGCAGAATGGTCGACTTGCCGATGCCAGGATCGCCTCCGATCAGCACCACCGAGCCGTCGACCAGGCCACCACCAAGCACACGATCCAGCTCACCGGAAGCCGTGGAAAAACGCGGAATTTCCTCGACACTGACTTCAGCCAGGGTCTTGATATTGGCCTTGTCACCGGCCCAGCCAGTACGGCCACTGGGCGTAGCCCCCTCGACCACGGTTTCCACCAGCGTGTTCCAGGCTCCGCACTCACCACACTGCCCCGCCCATTTGGGAAAGGTGGCGCCGCACTCGGTGCAGCCGTACATGCGTTTTGCCTTGGCCATGAAGGTCGTCCTGCCGGTTTGACTGAGGCCGAAACGATACCGAACAACTGGATAAATTTACAGACCCGACAAGGCGCGCTACTCAGCCGGCAGACACGCGAGGATAATTGCTCCATCACCCTCGGAAGACCACGCACCATGCACATCGAACTGGTTCCCACCACCCAGGAGCAGCAGTCCCTGATCCGCAACCTCTACCAGTTCTATTCCTACGACAGCTCGGACTGGGAAGAGGAAGACGTCGAAAGCGACGGCCGCTTCTACATCCACGAAGAGCATCTGCAGCGTTACTGGCAGGATCCGGGCTGGAGCGCCAACCTGATCCTGGCCGACGGCTTCATCGCCGGTTTCCTGCTGATCGAACGCAGTGAACTGCCGGGTATCGATGCCCCGGAATTCGCCGATCTGTTCATTCTCAAACGCTATCGTCGCCAGGGCATCGGGCGCGCCCTGGTGCACCAGCTGATGGGTGGCGGCAGCACCTGGCTGCTGCGTTTCTACCGCCAGGACGAGGTGACACTGGCCTTCTGGCAGAAACTGCTGGACGAGTTGCCGAGACCGCCGATGGCGGTCTGGACGGAAGAGGAGACGGATGGGTTGCTGACCTATCTGATCAACCCACCCGTGCATTGAGTCGCTTCAGAGATAAAGCCTGCTGCGTGCGCCCCGCTCAGCCGCGGCAACCGTTGCCACATCCGCAGCACTGACCGGCTGCCCGCTTGAGCTGGCGGGCCAGTTCGTCCTTGAGCGCAACGCGATTGAGTTTCAGGGCACCGAGAGCGACATCGCCGAGCAGCTCGATGCCGTCTTCGATACGACAGATGCGCTTGTCCAGCGCTTCGTATTCCTCGGCCTGACGGGCGAACTGTTCATCGCTCTGACGCAAACGCTGCAGTTCGCCGCGCAGTTCGGGGAAGTCATTAACCAGCGGGTGATGGTCGACGTGCATGGTGGAGCCTCTGACAGGGAAGATGGCCCCAGCCTAGCCGCACACCTCGCTCCCTCATTTGATCCGGATCAAGCAGGAGCCGCCTTGTGCAGCAGCTCGGCGATCTCATCCTTGAGGCCGACCCGCTGCAGCTTGAGCCCCTGCAGGATCAGATCATCGACCGCCTCACGGCCGTCCTCGATTGCGTAGATACGCTTGTCCAGCACATCGTACTCGCCGGCCAGACGCGAGAAGTTCGGGTCGCTTTGCATCAGCTTGCGCAACACTTCAGCTTGCTGCGGAAACTCGCGAATCAGTGGATGGTGTTCGAGCGGCATGAGAGAACCTCCGTTGGCATACCCCCATCAGCCTAGTCCAGCCCTGCGCAATCGCTATGCGGGACATCGCCGAAGCCCCCGCCCCCTCACACGCCGAGCGGCACCAGCAATACCTTGCTGACCCGACGATCTTTCACCTCGGTCACGGTCAGGCGCCACCCTGCATGCTCCAGTTGGTCGCCGATCACCGGCAGGCGGTCTAGCAGGCTCATGGCCAGGCCGGCGACAGTCTGGTAGTCCTCGCTCGGTGGCGCGGCAAAACCCAGGCGATCACGAACCACGGCCAAGTTGAGCGCACCATTGACGCGCCAGCCTCCTTCGGCCTGTTCGATTTCCGGACCGTCCACCTCACTGGCGTCTGGCAGTTCGCCGGCAATGGCTTCGAGAATGTCAGTCAGCGTCAGCAGTCCTTCGAAACCGCCGAACTCGTTGACCACGAAAGCTACGTGAGTCGAGGCCTGGCGCATCTGTTCCAGGGCACTCAGTACCGATACGCCATCGGGCAGGTTGATCGGTGCACGCACCAGGCTTTCGATATCAGGCTGCTCGCCCTTGAGCAGTTCCTTGAACAGCTCCTTCTTGTGGATATAGCCCAGCGGCTCCTCGGGTTTCGAGGCACGCACCACGACCAGGCGCGAGTGCGGCGAATCCAGCAATACCCGATGAATCTTCTCCATCGGAGCTTCCAGGTCGATGCGATCGACCTCCATACGGTCGGTCATCACCTTACGAATCGACTGTTCGGCCAGGCCCAGTACGCCGCGAATCATCACCCTCTCGCGGCGGTCGAACAGCTGAGTCTCGCTGGGCTCGTCACCAATCAGATCCGCGATGTCTTCACCCACTTCGTCGGCCTGTATCTTGCCACCAAGCAGACGCAGTACCGCGTGGGCGGTACGCTCACGCAGACCACGCTCGCCCTGCAGGCTACGCTTGCGACGCGAACGGGCGACCTGGTTGAACACCTCGATGAGAATAGAGAAGCCGATGGCCGCGTACAGGTAGCCCTTGGGAATGTGGAAACCCAGGCCTTCGGCGGTCAGGCTGAAGCCGATCATCATGAGGAAGCCCAGGCACAACATGATCACCGTCGGGCGCGCGTTGACGAAGGCGGTCAACGGCTTGCTGGCGACGATCATCAGGCCGATGGAGATGATCACCGCGATCATCATCACTTCCAGATGCTCGACCATACCAACGGCGGTGATCACCGCATCCAGCGAGAACACCGCGTCGAGCACGATGATCTGCGCCACCACCGGCCAGAACCTGGCATAGGCGCGCGTGCCGCCATGCTGGTGCGTGCGGCCTTCGAGGCGCTCGTGCAGCTCCATGGTGGCCTTGAACAGCAGGAACACACCACCGAACAGCATGATCAGGTCACGGCCGGAGAAGGACTTGCCGAACACGTCTATCAGCGGATCGGTCAGCGTCACCAGCCAGGCCATGCTGGCCAGCAGGCCCAGGCGCATGATCAGTGCCAGGCTCAGGCCTATCACCCGCGCACGATCACGCTTCTCGGGCGGAAGCTTGTCGGCGAGGATAGCGATGAACACCAGGTTGTCGATGCCCAGGACGATTTCCAAGACGATGAGGGTCAACAGGCCTAACCAGGCCGTCGGATCAACGATCCATTCCATTTAGCGTGCAGCTCTCTCTAGAGGAAAACCAAGGCAGCCAAAAGCATCGCGCAAGCCTGCTACAGGCACGGGAATGCTCGACTGACGGAAAGAATGTGCAGCGCGGGGCTGCCGGAAGAATCGACGCTGGGAGACGTCGTCTCGATGATGTGTCGCCCCCAACCGTACTGGCGAGGGCGATCGACTACTGTCGCTGTCCATGAAGACCGAACGATGAAAAACAGACCGCAGACTGTACTGGAGCGCAGGACACCTCGAAAGTCGTCACTTTGTTACCAGTTCTTACCAGTAATTCTCGACCGCGACCTGACCTGGCCGCCGTGTCAGGCTTAGGTTCAGCCCCCGTATTTTCAGACGCTGGCGAATGTCGTCGATCATCTGCGGGTTGCCGCAGATCATCACCCGCGAATGCTCGGGCGTCAGTTGCAGGCCCGCGGCGCGCTCCAGTTCGCCGCTATCGAGCAGTTCGGTGATGCGTGCCCGCAGGCAGCCGGGGGCCGCTTCGCGGGTGACCACCGGCAGATAGGTGAGCTTGTGGACGAACTCGGCCAGGTGCTCCTGCTCGCCGAGGCCGAGGATCAGCGGCTGGTAGGCCAGCTCGGCGAGGCTGCGGGCGCTGTACACCAGCACGATGCGCTCGAAGCGCTGCCAGGCCTCGAAGTCCTGCAGCATCGACAGAAACGGCGCGATGCCGGTACCACTGCCCAGCAGCCACAGGTCGCGGCCATCGACGAAGCGATCCAGGGTCAGGTAGCCGGTGGCCATCTTCTCCACCAGCAGCGTGTCGCCTACCCGCAGGCGGCTCAGTTCGCTGGTGAACTCGCCACCCGGCACGACGATGGAGAAGAACTCGAGAAACTCGTCGTGCGGCGCCGACACCAGCGAATAGGCGCGCCAGACGATGCAGCCGCTGGCCTTGCGCACGCCGAGCCGGACAAACTGCCCGGCGCGGAAGCGAAAGCCCGGGTCGCGTGTGCAGCGCAGGCTGAACAGGCTGGGCGACCAGACGCGCACCTCGGTCAGCGTCTGACGAGTGAACTTGTCGTCACTGGCGGTCATAATTCCCCCTTCGTTGCATTCACAGACAGTCTCGCGCAATCCACGCCCGACAAACACCGACGGTTTCCATGCCTATTCTCACCACGCCCTTTGCCGCGCTCGACCTGATTCGCCAACCCGAGCAGCGGAACGAGCCGCTGCAGGCCTTCGACGCCGCCGACGAATACCTGCTGGCTCATGTGCATGAACAGGGCATCGGCGCGGACAGCCGCCTGCTGGTGCTCAACGACGGCTTCGGTGCCCTCGCCTGCTCGCTGGCCAGTCACTGTCAGGTCGTCAGCAGCGGCGATTCGCATCTCGGCCATCTGGCCCTGCAAAAGAATCTGCTTCGCAATGGTCTGACGGCCGAAAAGGTGCGCTTCGTGCCGGCCAGCGAAACCGCGCAGGGGCCGTACGACTGGGTGCTGATCCGCGTACCCAAGACCCTGGCGCTGCTGGAGGAACAACTGATTCGCCTGCACGGCCAGTTGACGCCAAACGCGCGTGTGGTGGCAGGGGCGATGATCAAGCACCTGCCGCGCGCCGCCGGCGACCTGCTGGAAAAATACATCGGCCCGGTGCAGGCCTCGCTGGCGGTGAAGAAGGCGCGCCTGCTGCTCTGCACGCCCGAGAACAAGGCTGCGCCCGTCTCGCCCTACCCCACCCGCTACCGTCTGGACAAACCGGCACTGGAACTGATCAACCATGCCAACGTGTTCTGCCGCGATGGTCTGGACATCGGCACTCGCGCCTTTCTGCCACACCTGCCGCGCCATCTGGACGCACGCCGCGTCGCCGACCTCGGCTGCGGCAATGGCGTACTGGGCATTGCCTACGCGCTGGGCAGCCCGCAGGCCGAGCTGACCCTGGTGGACGAGTCATACATGGCCGTGCAGTCGGCCCAGCAAAACTGGCGTGCAGCGCTCGGCGACCGCCCGGTGACGATCCGCGCCGACGACGGTCTGGCCGAACAGCCGGCCGACTCGCTGGATCTGGTGCTGTGCAACCCGCCGTTCCACCAGCAGCAGGTGGTCGGCGACTTCCTCGCCTGGCGCATGTTCCAGCAGGCCCGTGCGGCGCTGGTCAGCGGCGGCGAACTGTGGATCGTCGGCAACCGCCACCTGGGCTATCACGCCAAGCTGGCGCGTCTGTTCCGCAGCGTCGAGCAGGTGGCGGCGAACCCGAAGTTCGTGGTGCTCAAGGCACGCAAGTAGCTCGATATTTCAAGTCGCACGCCGGGCTCAGCCCGGCGTGCCCAACCCTGCCGCGCTCATGAACTGACGCAGCAGCCAGGCCACCGCGCCGAGGCTCAGCACGCTGGCCGTCCAGATCAGCACCAGCCAACCCAGACGCTGCCACAGGGGTTTCTTCTCAGGTTCGACCTCGGTCATGTCCGCACCTCAGTGATAACCATCGTCCTGGGTGACCTTGCCGCGGAACACGTAGTAGCTCCAGGCGGTGTACATCAGGATGAAGGGGATGATCAGCAGTGCACCGACCAGCATGAAGCCCTGACTCTGCGGCGGTGCGGCAGCCTCCCAGATGCTGATCGACGGCGGGATCACGTTCGGCCACAGGCTGATGCCCAGGCCACTGTAGCCAAGGAAGATCAGTACCAGAGTGAGCAGGAACGGCGAGTAGTTGCGGTTGACGGCCACCGCGCGCAGCAATGCGAAGGTACACAGCAGCACCAGCAGCGGAACCGGCATGAACCAGAACAGGTTGGGCAGGCTGAACCAGCGGTCGGCGATGTCCGGGTGCGCCAGCGGCGTCCACAGGCTGACGATACCGGTCACCGCCAGCACCACGAACACCAGTGGCCGCGCCAGGTCATGCATCTGCTGTTGCAGGCGACCCTCGGTCTTCATGATCAGCCAGGTACAGCCAAGCAGCGCATAGGCGGCGATCAGTGCCAGGCCACAGAACACCGAGAATGGCGTCAGCCAGTCGAAGGCGCCCCCGGCGAAGCTGCGGTCGACCACCTCGAAGCCATCGATATAGGCGCCCAGCGCTACACCCTGGCAGAAGGTCGCGGTCAGCGAGCCGCCGATGAAGGCCTTGTCCCACAGGTGGCGTTTGGCTGCCTTGGCCTTGAAGCGGAACTCGAAGGCCACGCCACGGAAGATCAGCCCCAGCAACATCAGGATAAGCGGCAGATAGAGCGCGTCGAGCACCACCGCATAGGCCAGCGGGAAGGCGCCGAACAGGCCTGCGCCACCCAGCACCAGCCAGGTTTCGTTGCCGTCCCACACCGGTGCCACGGTATTCATCATCACATCGCGCTCACCCTCGTTACGGACGAAGGGAAAGAGGATGCCGATGCCCAGATCGAAGCCATCCATCACCACGTACATCATCACGCCAAAGGCGATGATCACCGCCCAGATCAGCGAAAGGTCGATACCCATGTTCAGCTCCTCTCCGGCAAGGTGTCGGTTTCACCATCTTCCAGGCCCTCTTCGGCAGCCGACAGCGGACGCGCCGGCGTACGCGGCTGGCCAGGCCCACCCTCGGAGGTATCCTTGCCCTCGTCGATCTGCGGCCCCTTGCGCACCAGGCGCAGCATGTAACCGATCCCCGTACCGAACAGCACGAAATACACCAGCACGAACAACGTCAGGGTGAAGCCCAGCTGCTCGGCACTGTGCCCGGACGAGGCGTCGGCGGTGCGCATCAGGCCATGCACGATCCACGGCTGACGGCCAATCTCCGTGGTGTACCAGCCGGCTAGGATGGCGATGATCCCGCTCGGGCCCATCCACACTGCCAGGTGCAGGAAGGGCCGGCAGCTGTACAGTCGCTCGCCGCGACGCAGCCAGGTGCCCCACAGGCCGGTGAGGATCATCAGCAGCCCCATGGCAACCATGATGCGGAAGGTCCAGAAGACGATGGTGGAGTTGGCGCGGTCTTCCGGCGGGAAGTCCTTCAGCGCCGGCACCTGCTGGTCCAGGCTGTGGGTCAGGATCAGGCTGCCGAGCGCGGGAATCTCCACCTTGAAGCGGGTTTCCTCACGCTGCATGTCCGGCAAGCCGAAAAGGATCAGCGGGGTCGGTTCATCGCCGACATTCTCCCAGTGGCCCTCGATGGCGGCGATCTTCGCCGGCTGGTACTTGAGGGTGTTGAGGCCGTGCAGATCGCCGATGAAGGCCTGCACCGGCGCCACCAGCAGCGCCATCCACAGCGCCATCGACAGCATCTTGCGGATCGCCGGGTTGTCGCGGCCGCGCAGCAGGTGCCAGGCCGCCGAGGCGCCGACGAAAAAGGCGGTGGCAAGGAAGGCCGCGGTGGCCATGTGCGCCAGTCGATAGGGGAACGACGGGTTGAACACCACGGCGAACCAGTCCACCGGAATCACCCGGCCATCGACGATCTCGAAGCCCTGCGGGGTGTGCATCCAGCTGTTGGACGCGAGAATCCAGAAGGTGGAAATCAGCGTACCGATGGCCACCATCACCGTGGAAAAGAAGTGCAGAGTCGGCCCGACACGGTTCCAGCCGAACAGCATGACGCCGAGGAAGCCCGCTTCGAGGAAGAACGCGGTGAGCACCTCGTAGGTCAGCAGCGGCCCGGTGATGGCGCCAGCGAAGTCGGAGAAGGCACTCCAGTTGGTACCGAACTGATAGGCCATGACCAGTCCGGAGACCACCCCCATGCCGAAGTTGACGGCAAAGATCTTCGACCAGAAGTGATAGAGATCGCGGTACAGCGTATTGCCGCTCTTCAACCACAGGCCTTCGAGCACCGCCAGGTAGCTGGCCAGGCCGATGGTGATGGCCGGGAAGACGATGTGGAAGGAGATGGTGAAGGCAAACTGGATTCGGGCGAGATCGAGTGCCTCTAGGCCGAACATGTCACATCCTCATTCAGGGTTATTTCGGCCCCAACACGCAAAGCCGATCCATAGACTCCAGTTGTTGGAGTCAAACGAGCTGAAATTGTTCTTGTTGAAGTGATCTGCAGCCGAATGACGGCCGAGCAAAGCTGCGGAAAAGACGCATTGATCTGGATCAATGCGTACTGAAAGACTAGCCGCTAAAGCCCCGGCCACCGCTGTGGTGTATTGCCGCGCGACAGGCCACCACAGCGCGGCGCAATGCCGCGTGAGCATGGGCAGTTACAGAGGTGGGAGCAAAAAAAGGGCGGCCACGCATCATGCGGGCCGCCCGAGTCACGGAGTTGCTTACATCGAGTGACCGCGATGACTTGCGATCACCCGTATTGGATTACCGTTCGAGGATCGCAGTCACACCCTGACCGCCTGCGGCGCAGATGGAAATCAGACCGCGCCCCTCGCCAGCCACGGCAAGCAGCTTGGCCAGGTTGGCGACGATACGCCCGCCAGTGGCGGCAAATGGGTGTCCGGCCGCCAGCGAACTGCCCTTGACGTTCATCCGCCTGCGGTCGATGGCGCCCAGTGGCGTGTCCAGGCCCAGGCGCTCCCTGCAGTACTCGGCGTCCTCCCAGGCCTTGAGCGTGCACAGCACCTGGGCGGCGAAGGCTTCGTGAATCTCGTAGTAGTCGAAGTCCTGCAGGGTCAGCCCGTTGCGCGCCAGCAGACGCGGCACCGCATACACCGGTGCCATCAGCAGGCCCTCCTTGCCCTGGACGAAATCCACCGCTGCCGCCTCGCCATCGCGCAGGTAAGCGAGCACCGGCAGGCCGCGGGCTTTGGCCCATTCCTCGCTGGCCAGCAGCACCACCGAGGCACCATCGGTCAGCGGCGTGGAGTTGGCCGCCGTCAGCGTGCCGCGCGGACCGCGCTCGAAAACAGGCTTGAGGCTGGCCAGTTTATCGGCGCTGATATCGGGGCGCAGATTCTGGTCACGGGTCAGACCAAGGAAAGGCGTCATCAGGTCATCGTGCCAGCCCTCGGCGTAGGACGCTGCCAGCTTCTGGTGGCTGGCCAGCGCCAGCTGATCCTGCTCGTCGCGCGGGATGGCCCAGTGCTGCGCCATCAGCTCGCAATGCTCGCCCATCGACAGACCGGTGCGCGGCTCGCCGTTGCGCGGAATGTGCGGTGCCAAATGCCGCGGGCGAATCTTCAGCAGGCTCCTGATCTTGTCGCTGGTGCTCTTGCCGCGGTTGGCTTCCAGCAGAATCTGGCGCAACCCTTCGTTGACGCCGATGGGGGCGTCGGAGGTGGTGTCGACGCCACCGGCGATGCCGCAGTCGATCTGCCCCAGGGCGATCTTGTTGGCCACCAGAATCGCCGCTTCCAGGCCCGTACCGCAGGCCTGCTGCAGGTCGTAGGCCGGGGTTTCCGGCGCCAGACGCGAGCCCAGCACGCATTCGCGGGTCAGGTTGAAATCCCGCGAATGCTTGAGCACTGCACCGGCCACCACCTCACCGAGGCGCTCGCCATGCAGGTTGAAGCGTTCCACCAGGCCTTCGAGGGCGCTGGTCAGCATCTGCTGGTTGCTCGCCCTGGCATAGACGGTATTGGAACGGGCGAACGGAATACGGTTGCCGCCTACGATGGCGACCCGGCGCAACTGGGCCATGAGAACTCCTTGCTGGTCGAATGAGCAGAATCGAGCGACGAACTATTGTCCGTCAGCCGGTTCCCAGAAACATGAGACGCAGAATCTGTTAACGATCTCGCGGGATGGAGCCATACGAGACAAAAACAGACGAGGGCGCTCGGTTTAGGAGCTGCAAAGAGCAGCCCGAGACTGTTTTTAACGTAAAGGGCCGACGTGCAGCAGGTCGTAAACAGGTTCTGACACTTTAGCCTGACCGTACAGGCTAAACCTCGAACACGCACGAACATTGGCCACCTTGGCGGCGCATGAGGCAACAGAGTCAATTGCGCTTTGCCTGTCGCCGCGTACAGTGACACGACTTTCGATTCGCCCGCAGGAGACCTTCATGTCCGACCGTTATCTCGCCTTCGCCAACTCCTCCGCCGGCCGCCGCCTGGTTGGCGCACTGGGCCTGCCGGCGCCGGTACGCCTGGAGCGCTGGATGGCCGGCCGCGTGAGGCCGGTGGAGGGCGCCCTGCTGCTGGGTGGTGACGGTGACCTGCTCAAGGCCGTGCGGCCCTTCGCCAACAAGCTCACCGACCAGTTGTTCGCCGCACGCGATGGCCAGCTGGAATTGCCACGCTGGACCGCCGAACACGGCCCGAAACTCAAGGCGCTGGTTTTCGATGCCAGCCAGCTGACCCGCTTCGAACAATTGATCGAGCTGCGCGATTTCTTCCAGCCTGCTCTCAGGGGGCTGGCCAACAGCCCGCGCGTGGTGGTGCTGGGCCGTGCGCCCGAATCACTCAAGGACCCTGTGGCCGCCAGCGTGCAGCGCTCGCTGGAAGGGTTCACCCGCTCGCTGGGCAAGGAAATCCGCCGCGGCGGCAGCGTGCAGCTGCTGTATGTCGGCAAGGGTGGCGAGCAGCAGCTGGAGGGTGCGCTGCGCTTCTTCCTCTCGCCGAAGAGCGCCTATGTCTCCGGCCAGGTACTGCGCCTGGGGGCCTGTGACGAACAGGTCAAAGACTGGACGCGCCCGCTGGCCGGCAAGAAGGCGCTGGTTACCGGCGCCTCGCGTGGTATCGGCGCCTCCATCGCCGAAGTGCTCGCGCGTGACGGCGCCGAGGTGGTGCTGCTCGACGTGCCACAGGCTGCCGAAGCACTGCAGGCGCTGGCCGCGCGCCTGGGCGGGCAGGCGCTGACCCTGGACATCTGCGCCGAGGATGCACCGCAACGCCTGATCGAGGCACTGCCCGAAGGTCTGGATATCGTCGTGCACAACGCCGGCATCACCCGCGACAAGACCCTGGCGAAGATGAGCGACACATTCTGGAACTCGGTGATCGACGTCAACCTCAAGGCGCCGCAGGTACTGACCCAGGCACTGCTGGATGCCGACAAGCTGCACGACAACGGTCGCGTGGTACTGATCGCTTCGATCAGCGGCATCGCCGGCAACATGGGCCAGACCAATTACGCGATGAGCAAGGCCGGCGTGATCGGCCTGGCTCAGGCCTGGGCACCGGCCCTGGCGAAGAAAGGCATCAGCATCAATGCCGTGGCGCCAGGCTTTATCGAAACCCAGATGACTGCGGCCATCCCGCTGGGCATTCGCGAAGCCGGCCGGCGCATGAACTCCATGAGCCAGGGGGGACTGCCGCAGGATGTCGCCGAAGCCGTGGCCTGGTTCGCTCAGCCTGGTTCGGGCGCGGTGACCGCGCAGGTACTGCGCGTATGCGGGCAGAGTCTGCTGGGCGCCTGAGATAGCGGAGCTGGTGGGCTGAAGCGGATCGCCGCCCGCCCCCTACGGTTACAGGCGAGTGAATCTGTGTGGGAGACGCTTCAGCGGCGACGGTCGCAGCCCAAGCCCCTCCCACAGGATGGCATCACGCCTTGCCGCGCTTGCGAAACTCCACCGGCGTCTCCCCCACCCAGCGTTTGAACGCGCGGTAGAAGGTGCTCGGCTCGGAGAAGCCGGTGCGTTCGACTATCACTTCGATACGCTCGTCGGTCTTGAGCAGCAGCTCCTTGGCCAGGCGGCAACGGTAATCGGTGATCAGGTCGTTGAAGCGCACGCCGGCCATGGCCAGACGTTCGCGCAGGCGCCGCGCCGGCATGTTCAGGCGGCCAGCGACCTGCTCCAGCGTCACTCCGCCGTCGACCAGCAGCTCGGCAATCAGTTCGCGCACCTGGCGCACCAGATCCAGCCGCTCGACCTCGGCCAGTTGCCGTCGGGCGAGCGACTCGTGCATGCGCAGCAGCTCCGGGGCGGCATGGCGCGAAGGCTTTTCCAGCACCGCGGCGTCGAACAGCAGCGCACAGTCCTCGGCGCCCAGACGCGCCGGGCAGCCGTAAACCTCCTGGTAGCGCTCGACGGGCGCGCCTTCGGCATGCCTGAAACGCACTTCGCGCGGACGGAAATCATTTTCGGTCAGCGCCGCGAACAGGCGAATCACCGCGCCTGCCAGCATCTCCGGGAAGTGCCGCGGCGTGTCGGTTTCCAGGCCCAGGGTCAGCACGGCCATTTCGCCGTCCACGTCGAGGCGCGCATTGAGGGTATCGGACAGCAGGCGCACGTAACGCAGGGCATGACGCAGCCCGGCGCCGAAGGTTTCGCTGGAAAGGAAGAGGTATTCCAGAAGCAGGCCGTGAAATGCCGGCAGGTGCTGGGCCAGGTACAGGCCGACATGCTCCTCGCCGCATTCGTCGCTGGCAGCCTTCCAGAACGCCGCCTGGGCGGCATGCGGGAAACGGCCCGCCGGAAGCCCGCCGGGGGGCAGGCCGACTCGTACCAAGACGCGGTCAGGGTCGGTTCCGCTGGCACGCAGGGCATCGATTACCGGGCGCATCAGCGCCACATCGTCGGTCAGGTCACGCATGATTTTGCTGTTCTTCTTATTCGTGAGCGGCGCCATCTTAGCAGGCAGCTCAAGAACTACCTACGTTGGCCAATCAGTCTGCCTGGGATGTTGATCCGCCAAACAGCCGCGTGGCAGAGATTGACTGACCTGCATGCAAGCCGGGCAGAACAGCCAATGCCAGCATCGGTCTGAGGGTTAAGCTGCTGCCATCCATTTGCCAAGGAGTTCGCCAATGGCCATCGACTGGCTCGATCTCGATACACCTCCGGCCCTGCCCGGCCTGTTTCTGCGTGCAGCGCTGCGGCGCAAGGTGACGGGTCGGCAACTGCCCGACCTCGGTCTGCGCTGCCGGGTGGAGGTGGACCCGAAGCACCTGGCGCGCTATCGCCAGCTCTGCGGCCTTGCCGAAAGCGCCTACCTGCCGCCGGTTTATCCGCACATTCTCGCCTTCCCGTTGCAAATGCAGCTGCTCACCGATCGCCGCTTCCCCTTTCCGCTGCTGGGCCTGGTGCATCTGGAAAATCGTATTCGCGTGCTGCGGCCACTGGGCGGGCTGGGGCCGTTCCGGATCAGCGTGCAGGTAACCGACCTGCAACCGCACGACAAGGGCGCCACGTTCAGCCTGATCTCGCGTCTGGAGGACCAGCTCGGCCTGCTCTGGGAGGGCGACAGTCGCATACTCTGCCGCGCCGTGCGCCTCGACGGGCAGCCGCAGCCCCGAACCGAGCAGGAGCCCCTGCCGCTGGCGCCGCTGGCCGAATGGGCCGCACCCGCCGATACCGGGCGGCGTTACGCCCGCGTGGCTGGCGATTACAACCCGATCCACATGTATGCGCTGACGGCGCGACTGTTCGGCTTCCCCCGCGCCATTGCCCACGGCCTGTGGAACAAGGGGCGTGCCCTGGGCGCGCTGCAGTCACATCTGCCACTGGCCGGCTACGAGGTGCAGGCGCGCTTCCAGAAGCCGGTGCTGCTGCCCACACGAGTTTCCCTGCAGGCCAGCGAACCGGCCGCCAGCGGTCAGTTCCGCCTGATCGGCGAAAACGACACACCGCATATGGCCGGCAGCTGGCAGCCGCTGGAAAGCTGATCTCCACATCCTGCAGGAGCGGCTGGGCGGCATTCCGCTCCTACAGGTGAATAAGCACACAGGACATCTTGCAGCGCGCTCCTTTCGAGCCGAAGCTATGCGGCTCGAAAGGAGCCGCACCATGAACATCGCCGCACTCACCGCGCGCATGCACGCCATTCGCGATCACAACGACTGGAGCCGTTACCAGAGCCCGAAGAACCTGGTCATGGCCGCCAGCGTGGAAATGGCCGAGCTGGTGGAAATCTTTCAGTGGCTGAGCGAGGAGCAATCCCGCCAGCTGCCCCCGGAGCAGCTCGCCCATGCCGGGCAGGAAGTGGCCGATGTGATGCTCTACCTGCTGCAACTGTGCAGCGAGCTGGGCCTGGACATGAATCAGGTGGTGCTCGACAAGCTCGCCGACAACGAACGGCGCTTTCTCAAATGAGTGACCGCCACTTCGACGAACTCGCCACCCGCTTCGCCGAGAAGATCTACGGCGGCGCCAAGGGCGCGATCCGCCTCGCCGTACTGCAGGCCGACCTGAACGAGGCGCTTCCGGATCGTCCGCTGCGCGTACTGGATGTCGGCGCCGGCCTTGGCCATATGAGCCTGTGGCTGGCTGAGCGCGGCCACCAGGTGACCCTGGCCGACCCCGCCGAACCCATGCTTGCCGAAGCACGCCAGCGTTTCGCCGAAGCCGGCCAGAGCGCCGCATTCATTCAGGCGCCCTGGCAGGAGCTGCTCGGCCAGTTGCAGCAGCCCTTCGATCTGGTGCTGTGCCATGCCGTGCTGGAATGGCTGGCCGAGCCGGCGGCCATCCTGCCGGTGCTGCACCAGCTGACGAGCAAGGAAGGCTGGCTGTCGCTGGCCTTCTACAACAAGGACGCGCTGATCTATCGCAACCTGCTCAAGGGCCACTTCCGCAAGCTGCGCAAGGAACGCTTCGCCGGCGAAGGCCAGAGCCTGACCCCGCAGCGCCCGCTCGACCCACGGGAACTGGACACGCAACTCAGCGAGTACTGGCAGGTCGAAAGCCGTAGCGGCGTGCGCGTATTCCACGATTACATGCCGCAGGAATTCCAGGCCAAGGCCGAGCTGATCGACCTGCTGGAAATGGAACTGGCCCATCGGCGCCACCCGACTTTCGCCGGCCTGGGCCGCTACCTGCACTGGATCTGCCGGCCCCGCTGAGCCCATTGGACGAAGCGGGCAGCCCGGCGTAGCCTGAATCCATCGGGGATGTCGCGCGCGACCACGGAGACGACCATGCGCACCGCCATAGCCATATTCATCCTGCCACTGCTGGCTGCCTGCCAGAGCCAGAATCCCTACCAGGCCGAATCGCTGCCAATGCCGCCGGCGCCGCCCGAAGCGGCCACGACCTTCGACCGCAGCGCCTACCCGGCGGCGCCGCGCGATTACGGTCGCTACCGCAGCTGGAGCTGGCTGGAAGGCCGTGCACCCGCTAACGACCTGGCCGACAGCATCAGCGCTGGCCTCGATCAATACGGCCTACGCCCGGCGCTCAATGGCCCTGGCGATGTGCTGGTCAGCGCCCGCATCAGCCAGGAAACCCGCCTGCGTCAGTATCAGGACAACCTTGGCGGTTACTACGGCACCGGCAGCCACTGGGATCGCCATTACGGTGCCTACGGCAGCGTGCCCATCGTGCGCACCTACGAGCAGAAGGTGGCCGTGGTACGCATCGAGCTGATCGACCCACGGGATCGTCAGGTGGTCTGGTCCGGTAGCGGTGAAGCCGTGGCCGGCAAGGACCAGGCGGCACAGGCCGATGCCATGCGCGTGGCCATCCGCGCCGCGCTGGACGGCTATCCTCCTTACTGATCGACTGCCTGGAGAGCCATATGCGTACCCTGCCCTACCTGCTGCTCGCCTTGCTGCTGGGTGGCTGCGCCAGCGTCAGCCTGGAGCGTGACTTCGACCCCAGTCGTGACTTCGCCGCCTACCGCACCTGGAGCTGGATGGACGCCAAACTTGCCTACCAGCCCGATGACGCCCGCCTGAAAAGCGATCTCACCGAAGCCCGCATCAGCCAGGCCGTAGCCGAACAGCTCGAGCAGCGCGGCCTGCGCCAGGCCACCGATGGCAATGGTGACCTCAAGGTGCAGAGCGTGCTGATCGTCGACGAACGTCAGGATCAGATCACCACCCAGTACGGTGGCGGCTGGGGTGGCTATTGGGGCGGTTACTGGGGTGGCCCGGCGTTCAGCGAAACGCGCCGCGTGAACTACAAGGTCGCCACCCTGCAGATCGACCTCTACGACGCCAGAGACGGCAAGCTGGTGTGGCGCGGCAGCGGCGAACAGATCATGCGCAGCCAGCCACCGACGCCGGCCGAACGCGAAAGAGCGATCCGCGAAACCGTCGCTCAGGTGCTCTCGCAATATCCTCCACGCTGACCAGGGACCCTCCGCTTTGAGTGCGAACCTGCAACACCGCCCGGCCACAGCCGCAGACCTCGACACCGTGGTCGGCTTCCCGCAGAACGTCGATGAACTGTTCTTCTGCTACCCCAGGGCCGCCTGGCCGCTGAATGTCCGCCAACTCGCCGCAGCCATCGCCGAGCGCCGTGAAAGCACCGTGGTCGAACTCGACGGCAGGGTCGCCGGCTTCGCCAATTTCTACCAGTGGCAGCACGGCGAGTTCTGCGCCCTGGGCAACCTGATGGTGGCACCCTGGGCCCGCAGCCAGGGCGTGGCCCAATACCTGGTGGAGGTGATGGAGAATCTGGCTCGGGAACGCTACAAGGCGCCGCTGATGAAGGTGTCCTGCTTCAATGCCAACGCCGGCGGCCTGCTGCTCTACACCCGCCTGGGTTACCGCACCATCGGCATCGTCGAACGCCGCGCGCCGGACGGCGGCCGGGTCGCCCTGGTGCAGCTGGAGAAGCCGTTGTGAGCGAAGCGCGGCGCGTGCTGATCATCGTCAGCAGCGGCCCGAGCACTCCGGCCCGCTGCGCCGCGCCCTTCCATACCGCCACCCTGCTCGCCTGCATGGACGCCGAAGTGACCCTGTTCCTAAGCGGCGAGGCGGCGCAACTGGCGCAACAGCGGGTTGCCGACACGCTACGCGCCAGCGAATCGGGCGAGCCGATCCGTCACTTCATCCAACAGGCCAAGCTGGCCGGTGCCCGCCTGCTGATGTGCCGGGCGCCGGGCATCGTCATCGACGAAGCCGAACTGATCCCGGAGCTGGACGAGATCGCCAGCGGCGGCGAGCTGGCGCAGATGATCCTGGAATACGACCGCGTGTTGACCCTCTGAGGAGCGCCATGGAACTGCACGGCCTGCCCTTCCCCACTGACCTGTTCTATGCCCCGGACCACAACCTGTGGCTGCGCGAGGAGGCCGACGGCAGCCTGACCCTCGGCCTGACCGCCTACGGCTGCGCCCTGTACGGCCAGATCTTCGCCTTCACTCCCAAGCGCGACGGCCTGCATATCGAGCGCGACCGCAGCTTCGGCGTGGTGGAATTCGCCAAGGCCGCCTCCTCCGCCCGCAGCCCGCTAAGCGGCACCCTGTTGGCCAGCAACCCCGAGGTGGTCCACCGTCCCGCCCTGATCAACCAGGACTGCTACGGCCGCGGCTGGCTGGTACGGTTGATGCCCGACGACCCGGCGCAGAGCCGGGCCAAGCTGCTCAGCGGCGAGGCCGCGCTCCAGGCCTTCGCCGAGCGCATGCAGCGGGAGCGCTTCGATCCACAGGCGGATGGAGTTCAGGTGCTCGGGATTTAATGGGAAGGAAATGGCGGAAGGCAGTGAGAGTCGAACTCACCCAGGAACGGATGCCGTCCCCCACCGGGTTTGAAGCCCGGCCACGCCACCGGGCGTGATTGCCTTCCCTGTTCGCGGCCGCGTCTGTCGGCAGCCGTCACGGTCCTGTTCAGGGTAGCCCAGGTCTTGCCTGGACGCTGTGATGGTCCTCCGCTTCGTGATTGCCCGACAACTGAATGGCCAGCGCAGAGTCGCTGCGGATGCGCCGTTCGTTATCCAGGCGGCGGGTGAAGCCGACGCGGTCTAAATACTCCAGCAACTGGATGCTGCGCTTGCGGCCGATGCCGATGCGGTCGCGCCAGTCGACCACCCGCAGGCTGCCGTGCAACTGCACCAGATCCATAGCCTGTCGCGCCAGGATCAGCAGAGTCTGCTCGGGATAGAACAGGTCCCTGACCACTTGATGCAACAGGCCGAGGCGCGCCAGCTTGCGCAGCAGCAGTCGCACAGCCGCTTCATCCTGCTGCACGGCAGCGGCCAGGTCGCGCACCCAGGGCGGCTCGAAACCACCGGCGAGCAGCAGTGGCCAGAGTTGTTCGCGCAAAGTCTCGTCCGCCGAATTGAGCTGGACGCGGTGGTCCGGCAGATGCAGCCAGGGACCACTGCTGGCGATATGTCCCGCAACCAGGGCCTCTTCCAGCAGGGCAATGACCACTGGCCGTTCCAACTCGCTCAGCGCGTAGCGGCGCAACCGGTCGCGGTCCGGGCCGAGCTCGTCGGGCGAGGCTTCGTGGAAACGGCGCAGACCATCGACCAGTGCTGCGCGTAGCGCCTGCAGACGAGTGTCATCGAACAGCCGCTTGCCCTGCCTGGTCGTCAGCTCGCAGAGGCCCGCGGGCAGCGTCCAGCTGTCGCGCGGACGGTTGAACTGGCGCTCCAGCAGGCCGGGATCGAGGCCGTTGTCGGCAGCCTGCAGCAATGTAGGCAGAGCCTGTTCCAGATCGGTATCGCGCAGCGCCTGCAGCTGCATCAGGCGTGCAGGCAGGCGCCGCCCGCGCGCCGGAGCGAAGGGATCGAGCACACGACCGCCGCCGAGGGTACGCAGCGCCGACTGGTCGCGCAGCACCAGCGGGTCGCCATGCACGGCATGTGCGGGGGCGTTGAGCACCAGCTGCGCCAGGCAGCGCTGCCCGGGCGCCAGGCTGTCAGTATCGAGCAAGGAGACGCGCCCGGTGACGTCCTGCGCGGCCAGGTGCACGTGCACCGGCGTCCAGTGCGCCAGTGCCCGAGTTTCCGTATCCAGCAGGCGCAGCTCGACATCCAGGCGGGTGGTCGGCGCCAACAGCGGCTGCGCCAGCAGCCAGTCACCGCGATGCAGGCGATCCACGCTCAGCCGCTCCCCGGCCAGGTTCAGCGCCACCCGCTGACCGGCGCTGGCCTCCTCGGCCGGCCGATTCTGCGCGCGCAGGCCGCGTACCCGCACACGGCGCCCCGAGGGGCTGAGCAGCAGCTCATCGCCAAGCGCCACACGCCCGGCAAAGGCGGTGCCGGTGACCACCACGCCGGCGCCCTCGACACTGAAGGCGCGGTCGATGGGCAGGCGGAAATACCCCCGGGTGCTGCGCGCCGCCTGCGCGGCCGAGGCCGCCAGCAGGCGCTGACGCAGCGTGTCGATGCCCTTGCCGGAGAGGCTGTCCACCGCCAGCAGCTCGGCATCGGCCAGCGGCCCGGGAGCGAGCAGCGCTACGACCTGCTGGCGTACCTGCTGCAGGCGCGCGGCGTCTACCCGGTCGATCTTGGTCAGGGCCACCAGCGCCCGACGGATACCCAGCAGCTCGGCGATGGCCAGGTGCTCGCGGGTCTGCGGCATTACCCCGTCGTCAGCAGCCACCACCAGCAGCAACAGATCGATGCCGCAGGCGCCGGCCAGCATGTTGTGGACGAAGCGCTCGTGGCCGGGCACGTCGATAAAGCCGGTGAGCCGGCCGTCGCCGAGGTCGGCGTAGAGATAGCCCAGGTCGATGGTGATGCCACGGGCACGCTCGGCGGGGCGGCGGTCCCCCTGCTGACCGGTCAGCGCCTGCAGCAGCGCGGTCTTGCCATGGTCGATATGGCCGGCGGTGCCGACGATCATGCACCGGCCTCGCGCAGTTGCGCCAGCTGCTCGACGAAGACCAGTTCATCGTCGAGCTGGCGCAGGTCGAGCCATAGCGCGTCATCGTCGATGCGGCCGATCACCGGCACCGGCAGGTCACGCAGCCGCCCCTCCAGTTCACGCAGCGCACGGCCCCGCAGGCGCCGCGATGCCTGCGGGCGAATGCACAGCGCTGCACTGGGCAGTCGTGCCACCGGCTGGGCGCCACTGCCAATCATGCCCAGCGCATCTTCCACGCCCACTTGCCAGTGCGCCCCGAGGCTCGCCGCCAGCCGTGGCGCAATGCGCTGGGCCTGGGTGCGGATGTCAGCCTGCGGGCGGCTGAGCAGGCGCAGGCTGGTAAGGCGTTCGGCGAGACGCTCCGGGTCGCGGTACAGGCCGAGCACCGCTTCCAGTGCGGCGAGCGTCAGCTTGTCGACGCGCAGGGCGCGCTTGAGCGGGTTTTTCTTGATCCGCCCGATCAGCTCGCGGCTGCCGAGGAGAATGCCGGCCTGCGGGCCGCCGAGCAGCTTGTCGCCGCTGAAGGTGACGATATCGGCGCCGTCGCACAGCGCCTCCTGCACGGTCGGTTCCCTGGGCAACCCCCAGCGGCTGAGGTCGACCAGGCTGCCGCTGCCGAGATCCTCCAGCAACGGCAGATCGTGAGCGTGGGCGATGGCCGCCAGATCGCGCGTGGCGACACTGCTGGTGAAGCCCTGCACGCTGTAGTTGCTGGTATGCACGCGCATCAGCAGACCCGAGCGCGGGCCGATGGCGTTCTCGTAGTCACGGGCGTGGGTGCGGTTGGTGGTGCCCACTTCCACCAGCTTCACACCGGCGCGGGCCATGATGTCGGGGATGCGAAAGGCACCACCGATCTCGATCAGCTCGCCGCGCGAAATGATGCCCTCCTTGCGCGCGCCGAGGCTGTTGAGCGCCAGCAGCACCGCCGCGGCATTGTTGTTGACCACGGTGACGGCCTCGGCGCCGGTCAGTTCACGGATCAGGCCGGTGATCAGGTCGTCGCGGTCGCCACGCTTGCCGCTGGCCAGGTCGAACTCGAGGTTGATCGGGTAGCGGGCCGCCAGGGTGATGGCTTCGATGGCCTCCTCCGGCAGCAGCGCGCGACCGAGGTTGGTGTGCAGCACCGTACCGGTGAGGTTGAACACCCGGCGCACGCGGCTGGCATGGCGGGCGGCCAGGCGTTCGCCAGCGCGACCGGCAAGCACGGCTTCGCTCAGCTCCACTGCGGCAAGCTGGCCGCTACGCGCCGGTTCGCGCAGCTCGTCGAGCAGATCGCGCAGGGTGGCAAGCAGGGCATCACGACCATAGCGCTGCTGCAGCGGAGCAACACTCTCACTGCGCAGCAGACGGTCGACAGAAGGCAGGTGCGCGGCGTTCATAGTCCCTCCTCAGTCGGTGCTGCCCGGGGCGAGCAGCAGGTTCGGCGCGCGGCGCAGGTAGCCCTCCTCGCCCAGGCGCAGGTCCAGGGCCAGGCTGGCCAGGTCGTCGGCGACCGGATCGGCCTGCTCGTCGAACTCCAGGTAGCACTGTTTTAGGTAACCCTGACAGCTCGGGCAGGCTTCGGCGCGCAGCACCGCCTTGTCGGCGGCCGTGCCATCG
The DNA here is from genome assembly GCF_025837155.1 of Pseudomonas sp. Z8(2022). Lineage (NCBI taxonomy): Bacteria > Pseudomonadati > Pseudomonadota > Gammaproteobacteria > Pseudomonadales > Pseudomonadaceae > Pseudomonas > Pseudomonas sp. Z8(2022). The sequence goes on from NZ_CP107549.1 coordinate 3,695,206, forward strand.
CGCTGCAGCGACAGGTAGCTCAGGTGCTTGGAGGATTCGCAGTGGCTGCACTTGACCCGCACGTAGTGCCATTCACAGGCGCACAGCGAGCAGCACAGGTAGCGCAGGCCGGCATATTTGCCACGGTGGCGCACCAGACCGGCAACCGGCGGCGATCCGCACACCGGGCATAGTGTCTGGCTCGCGTTCTCTGCCAGGCGCTCGCTTGGCAGTGCCTGCAGCCAGTGGCTGAAGGCGGCCTGCAGCGCCGCACCGAGGAAAGGCACCAGGGCGGCGGGAAGCAGGTCGAACTGGCCGTTGAGCAGCGCGATGGCCCAGGCCTTGCGCTGACCGCCATCGGCCTCGCCGAGGCCGGCGAGCGCAGCGTTCACCGATGGGTTGCCGTGTGGTCGGTAGCACGCCAGCAGGGCATCCAGTGCGGGCAGCCAGGCATCGCTGCGCACCAGCGCGTCGAAGCCCAGCGGCGGCATGCGATGCTCGATGCTGCGCGCCTGGCTCTGCGCGTCCGGGCCCGGCAGTGGCGGCGGCGCATCCAGCAGCTTCTGCTGGGCATCGCACAGCTCGGCCATCAGCAGCAGATAGGCGCCAAGCGGATGGTTGGCGGCCAGGCTGCGCAGACGCCGGGCACGGTGGCTGAACAGGTCGGGTTCGGGCAGGTGGAGAAAGGGCGGGATGTTGGCCGCGGCTTCGATTTGCCCCGGCTCGAGGATCTGGCCTGGCACGCAGGACTCCTTACGGCTGAGTTCGCACGACTTTCAGACTAGACCACCACAGCGGCTTTGCCCGGCACGGGCGGCCATCCCCTTGGCGGGTGGCCACCCGGCCCGGATGGTCAGGGCTTGCGACCCTCTCGGGTCACTTCCTCGTACCAGGCCCTGTGGTGTTTGCGCGCCCAGCCACGGCTGACCCAGCCGCCAAGCATGGCGCCGACCGAACCCTTGACCCAGATGCCGGCGTAGACATGCACGATGATGCAGATGATCAACGCCCAGGCCGCTGCCGCGTGCAGCAGGGATGCCAGACGCACCAGTTCGATGTCGAACAGGTGGCTGAAGTACTGCCGCCACATGACGAAACCGGTGACCAGCAGTACCAGCATGCACAGCAGCAGTACCCAGAACAGCAGCTTCTGCCCGGCGTTGTAGCGCCCCACTGGCGGCAGCCGCTCCTCGCGGTTGCCCACCACGTCGCGCCATTGCGCCAGCCAGCGGCGGTCGTTGGCCTCGAAGCGGTTGTGCCCGGCAAAGCGCATCACCAGCCAGAGGAAGAACAGGAACATGGCCAGGCCAAGGAAGGGATGCAGGATGCGCGCCCAGACTCCGCCGCCGAACAGGTTGCTGAGCCAGAACAGCGCCGGATGGAACAGCGCCAGCCCGGACAGGCCGGCGAGGATGAAGAGGATCGCCACGATCCAGTGGTTGCTGCGCTCGCCAGCCGTGTAGCGTTGGATGTCGTGTTTCATTGCTCGCCTCCTACGGCCGCTGGTCCGGATCATAGGTGTGTACGGCCGGGTCGACCTGATGCACCGCCGGATCGCCGGTAACCGGCTCGTCCTCCTCGACGCGGTTGCGCCCGACACGCAGGTAGTGGAAGAAGCCGAACAGCGCCGTGGCGCCCATGGCCAGCAGGCCGAGCGGCTTGGTCACCCCCCTCCACAGTTCCACCAGCGGGCTGATCTGCGGGTCGACCGGCAGCCCGGCATACAGCGACGGCCGGTCGGCGTGATGCAGCACGTACATCACATGGGTGCCACCGACGCCCGGCGGGTCGTACAGGCCGGCGTTATCGTAGCCGCGCGACTTGAGGTCGGTGATGCGCTCCTCGGCATGCTCCTTCATCGCTTCCTTGCTGCCGAAGACGATGGCCCCGGTCGGGCAGGTCTTCACGCAGGCCGGTTCCATACCCACCGCCACGCGATCGGAACACAGGCTGCACTTGTAGGCCTTGTGGTCCTTCTGCGAGATGCGCGGGATATCGAACGGGCAGCCGGTGATGCAGTAGCCGCAACCGATGCACTTGTCCTGGTTGAAGTCGACGATGCCGTTGGCGTACTTCACGATCGCCCCCGGGCTCGGGCAGGCAGCCAGGCAACCGGGTTCGGCGCAGTGCATGCAGCCGTCCTTGCGGATCAGCCACTCGAGCCGGCCGTCCTCCTCGTGCTCGGTGAAGCGCATCAGCGTCCAGGAGCTGGCAGTGAGGTCGGCCGGGTTGTCGTAGGTGCCGTGGTTCTGGCCGACCTCGTCACGCAGGTCGTTCCATTCCGAGCACGCCACCTGGCAGGCCTTGCAGCCGATGCACTTGGACACGTCAATGAGTTTGGCCACCTCACCGAGCTGGCGCACGGACGGCATCGGCGTGGTGGTGGCGGAGCGGGCGGTGATGTCTTGTGAGGCCATGGCGCTGCTCCTATGCCTTTTCCACGTTGACGAGGAACGACTTGAATTCCGGCGTCTGCGTGTTGCCGTCGCCGACGAAGGGCGTCAGGGTGTTGGTCAGGTAGCCGTTGCGCGCCACGCCGGAGAAGCCCCAGTGCAGGGGGATGCCGACCTGATGCACGGTCTTGCCGTCCACCGTCAGCGGCTGGATGCGCTTGGTCACCACCGCCACCGCCTTGATGTAGCCGCGGTTGGACGACACCTTGACCCGCTCGCCGGCAGCAATACCAAGCTCCCTGGCCAGCGCCTCGCCGATCTCGACGAACTGCTCGGGCTGGACGATGGCGTTAAGTCGGCAGTGCTTGGTCCAGAAGTGGAAGTGCTCGGTGAGGCGGTAGGTGGTCGCCGCATAGGGGAACTCCTCCGCCTTGCCGAACAGCTCCATGTCGTTCTGGAACACCCGCGCGGCCGGATTGCTGATGGCGGCCGGGTTGTCCGGGTGCAGCGGGTTACGGCCGATCGGTGTCTCGAACGGTTCGTAGTGCTCGGGGAACGGCCCCTCGGCCATGCGATCGAGGGCAAACAGGCGCGCCACGCCCTCGGGGTTCATGATGAAGGGGTTCATGCCCTCTTCCGGCGCCGAGTCGGCCTTGAAGTCGGGCACGTCGGTGCCACCCCAGGCCTTGCCGTTCCACCACACCAGGCGCTTCTTCTCCGGGTCCCAGGGCCTGCCGCTGGGGTCGGACGAGGCGCGGTTGTAGAGGATGCGACGGTTGGCCGGCCAGGACCAGGCCCAGCCGAGGGTCTGTCCCATGCCGTAGGGGTCGGCATTGTCGCGCCGCGCCATCTGGTTGCCCTGGGCCGTCCAGGAGCCGCAGAAGATCCAGCAGCCACTGGCGGTGGAACCGTCGGCGCGCAGCTGGGCGAAACCGGCCAGCTGCTCGCCGGCCTTGGCCAGCAGCGCGCCGCTGGTCGGGTCGTAGAGGTCAGCCAGTGCCTTGCCGCTGAATTCGCGGGCGAGCTCCTCCGGCGACGGCTCGTCGGGCTTCAGGTAGGACCATTCAAGGTTGAGGATCGGATCGGGGAAGGCTCCGCCCTCGCTGGCATAGGCCTTGCGCAGACGCTGGAACAGCCCGGCCATGATGGCGATGTCGGTACGCGCCTGGCCCGGTGACTCGCCGCCCTTCCAGTGCCACTGCAGCCAGCGGCCGCTGTTGACCAGCGAGCCGTCCTCCTCGGCGAAGCAGGTGGTGGGCAGGCGGAACACCTCGGTCTGAATGCTGGCGGTGTCGACGTCGTTGTACTCGTCGACGTTGCGCCAGAACTCCGAGGTCTCGGTCACCAGCGGGTCCATGATCACCAGGTACTTGAGCTTGCCCAGTGCGGCGCCCACCTTGGCCTTGTTGGGGAACGAGGCGATGGGGTTGAAGCCCTGGCAGAAGTACCCGTTGACCTTGCCCTGGTACATCATGTCGAAGACCTTGAGCACGTCGTAGCCGGGGATATCCAGCTTGGGCAGCCAGTCGTAGCCCCAGTTGTTCTCCGCCGTCGCGTTGCGCCCGTACCAGGCCTTCATCAGGCTGACGTGGAACTTCTCGTAGTTCTGCCAGTAGGACAGCTGCCCCGGCCGCAGCGCCTTGGGTGCGCGCTTGGCGATATAAGCGGCGTAGTCCTGCTCCTGTTCGGCCGGCAGGGTGAGGTAGCCGGGCAGCAGGTTGGAGAGCAGGCCGAGGTCGGTCAGGCCCTGGATGTTGGAGTGGCCACGCAGGGCGTTCATCCCGCCACCGGGCATGCCGATGTTGCCCAGCAGCAGCTGCACCATGGCACCGGTACGGATCATCTGCGAGCCGACCGAGTGCTGTGTCCAGCCCAAGGCGTACATGATGGTCATGACCTTGTTCGGCACGGCGCATTCGGCGATGGTTTCCCACACCTGCAGCATCTGCGCCTTTGGCGTGCCGCAGATACTGCTCACCAGATCCACCGTGTAGCGGCTGTAATGCTGCCTGAGCAGGTTGAATACGCAGCGCGGATGGCTCAGGGTCGGGTCGACCACGGCGTAGCCGTCCTCGTCGAGCTGATAGCCCCAGCTGCGCTTGTCGTAGCGCCGGCCGTCGGCATCGTAGCCACTGAACACGCCGTTCTCGAAGAGGTAGTCATCGCTGACCAGGAAGCTGGCGTCGGTGTAGCTGCGCACGTACTCATGCTGGATCTTGTCGTTTTCCAGCAGGTAGTTGATCAACCCGCCAAGGAAGGCGATGTCGGTACCGGTGCGGATCGGTGCGTACAGGTCGGCCACCGCGGCCGAACGAGTGAAGCGCGGATCGACCACCACCAGCTTGGCCTGGTTGTGCGCCTTGGCCTCGGTCACCCACTTGAAGCCGCAGGGGTGGGCCTCGGCGGCATTGCCGCCCATGATGAGCACCAGATCGGCATTCTTGATGTCGGTCCAGTGGTTGGTCATGGCTCCACGGCCAAACGTCGGGGCAAGACTTGCCACCGTCGGGCCGTGTCAGACACGCGCCTGGTTGTCGAACGCCAGTATGCCCAGGGAACGCATCACCTTGTGGGTGATGTAACCGGCCTCGTTGCTCGAGGCGGAGGCTGCGAGGAAACCCGTGCTCAGCCAGCGGTTGACCGTCTGGCCCTGCTCGTTGCGCTCGATGAAGTTGGCATCGCGGTCGGCCTTCATGTGTCGGGCGATACGATCGAGCGCCTCGTCCCAGCCGATGCGCTTCCACTCATTGGAGCCGGGCTCGCGCACCTCGGGGTACTTCAGCCGGTTGGGGCTGTGGATGAAGTCCAGCAGGCCGGCGCCCTTCGGGCAGAGGGTGCCGCGGTTGACCGGGTGGTCGGCGTCGCCCTCGATGTGAATGATGTTCTGCTTGACGTTCTTCGCGGCATCGCCCTGGCTGTAGAGGATCAGGCCGCAGCCGACCGAGCAGTAAGGGCAGGTATTGCGCGTTTCGGTGGTGCTGGTCAGTTTGAAATGCCGCACCTGGTCGGCAAAGGCATCCGGGGGTGCCACCCCCAGCGCCGCCAGGCTCGATGCTCCAAGGCCCACGCCGCAGACCTTGAAGAACTGTCGACGGTTCATGTCCATCGTGGTTCTCCCGAATCAGGCCGTCGCCCGGTGCGTTGCCGGACGCTTCGCTGCGTAAGCCTAGACCATCCGGTCACGTTCGCCAGTGCGCAGCAGCCATGGCTGCGAACGGGCGCCCATGAACGCATAATGGCCGCCTTTTTTCTGCCTTCGGAGTACCCCCATGAACCACATCAGCAGCTGGCTTCTGGCCCTGCCCTTTATCGCCGGCGCAGTGCTGCCCCTGCAGGCCGGGATCAACGGCCAGCTTGCCCGTCACCTGTCCAGCGTGCTGGCCGCTGCGCTGATCTCCTTCGCGGTCGGCACCCTGGCGCTGCTCCTGATGACCCTCAGTCAGCGCGAGATGCCTGGCCTCGGCGCGCTCAGGGAACTGACCTGGTGGCACTGGAGCGGCGGCCTGCTCGGCGCGTTCTTCATCGCCACCGCCGCCTTCGCCGGCCCCCGGGTCGGGGCACTGCTGTTCATGGTGCTGGTGATTGCCGGGCAACTGGCCATGGCCGTCACCCTCGACCATTTCGGCTGGGCCGGCTTTCGCGAATCGCCCATCACCCTTGGCAAGGTGGCCGGGCTGCTGCTGATCGTCGCCGGTATCTGGATGATTCGCCGCGGCTGAGAGATACACGCCGGCCGTAACCGCCTGGTCACGGCCGATCGCCGAGGTGTGGCGTTACAGCCTGAACTTGCCCATCTGCCCGGCCAGGTCGTCGGCCAGGCGGCTCAATGTCTGGCAATCTTCGCGACAGGCGCGCACCTCGCCGGCGGTGGCGTGCGCCAGATCTGCGATGCCCTGGACGTTGCGGTTGATCTCTTCGGTTACCGAACTTTGCTCTTCGGTCGCCGCAGCCACCTGGGTGTTCATGTCGCTGATACGCTCGACCTGTGCAGTGATCGCGCCGAGCGACTGCCCCGTGCGCTGACTGGACTCGACACCGGTGCCGGTCGCTGACTGGCCGGCATGCATCGAGCTGACCGCGGTCTCCGCACCCTGCTTGAGACGCTGGATCATCTGCTGGATCTCGTCGGTAGAGGCCTGGGTGCGACTGGCAAGCGTGCGCACCTCATCGGCCACCACAGCAAAACCGCGGCCCATTTCCCCGGCCCGAGCCGCCTCGATGGCGGCATTCAGCGCCAGCAGGTTGGTCTGCTCGGAAATGCCGCGAATCACCGCCAGCACCTGATCGATGGACGCCACCTGTTCGGCCAGTTCGGCCACCGCATCCGCCGCGCTGCCGATATCGGCAGACATCCGCTCGATATGGGCGATGGACTGTCCGACCACCTGGCGCGCGCTCTGCGCTTCTTCACGGGCGCTGTGCGAGGACTGTGCGGCATTGCTGGCATTGCGCGCGATCTCCTGCACGGTCAGGCCCATCTCGTTCACCGCGGTGGCCACCATGTCGGTCATTTCCTGCTGCTGGCCGGCGCGTTCGGCGGTGTTCTCCACCACTCTCGCCACCTGGCCGACTGCAGTGCGCAGCCGCTCGCTGGTGGCCAGCACATCGCCGATCAGGTCGCGCTGGCTGGCCAGAAAACGGTTGAAGCCGCGGGCCAGATCGCCCAGTTCGTCAGCGCGCGATTCATCCAGACGCCGCGTCAGGTCGCCGCCACCGCCGCCGATTTCCACCAGCGCCTGGGTCACCTGGCGGATCGGCCTGACCAGGCCGCGCGCCAGCAATACCACCAGGGCGAGGAACAGCAGCGCCACGGCTACACCGATCAGGCTGGTCGTCAACAGCGCCTGACGCGCCTCGGCATAGATTTCGGCCTCCGGTACCTCGCTGACCAGCAACCAGTCAAGGCTGGCGAATTTCTGCGCCACGGCGAGCAGAATTTCGCCATCGCGCTCGAAGCGCACCGCACGGCTGTCACCAGTCAGCACCTGCCGGCTGGCATCGCCCCCAAAGAGTTCGGCGAGCTTGCCGCTACCGCTCAGTTCGGAGCGCGGGTGGACCTTGACGTTGCCCTGGCTGTCGATGAGAAACACCTGGCCGCGCTCGCCGAAACGGAACTCGCTGATCATCTTCGACATGTCCGCCAGGTTGTATCCCAGACCGGCCACGCCGAGGGTCTTGCCGCCTCGCTTGATACGCTGGTTGATGAACAGCGTGGGCAGGCGCGTGGTCTTGTCGATGTCGATTTCCAGCACCCGGTCGCGGTCGCTGTCGACCAGGCGATAGAACCACTGATTCTCGGTCTGCGAGCGATCGAGGGTGCGCATCAGCCCTTCGCCGGTGGTGTAGTTGCCACTGGCCAGGGCGACGATCGAGGTGGTCATGGCGTTCTGCTGGGCGCGCACGCCTTCGAGATAACGGGCGAACTCGTCACGCCGGGAGCCGCCCTCCCCCGCTTCAAGCCAGTCCTGAACCAGGCTGTTCTCGGCAATCGAGGCGTTGGCCGTGACCGGCGCGGTCAATACCCGCTCCAGATCGTTGCGGATCGCCAGTACCCGGGCCGGCAACGCCTCTTCGATCAGGTAGCGCTCGGTCAGGCGGTCGACCACCGCAGAGTAGATGCCGACGACGATGAGAATGCTGGCCAACAGGGCCGCCCCCATACTGAGGATCAGTTGCCACTGAATACTGCGTTGCCAGAGGCGCATGGGGCTTCTCCTGGTGGTGGTTTGGAGTTCGACCAGGTAATTGGATACAAAAATGTACACAAATTGCAATCGGATCACCGATAGCTCTCATATCGGCGCCTCACTGCCAGGCTTTACCCACATGAGCCACACCATTTCACTGCCTTGAGCAAGGCTTCGGGCCAGAGCGGCCGCCACCAGCGGACTGGCGGGTAACCAGGCTCAGGGCCCTACGCTGAATTCCAGACGAGCGGTCTGGCCGCCCTCATCTAGCACACTGAGCTGGTGCCTGCCGCTGTCGAAGGCATGACTGAAGAACGCATCCTGGGCACTGACGCCCAGCGGTCGGCCATCGAGAAACCACCAGCGCCGGCCATTGCCACCCAGTGCGGACAGACTGAGGCGCAAAGGTTCGTGATTGCCCTGTGGCCGTCTCAGGCGATCGCCATCACGCACGCCGACGATGGATAGCGGTGCGACCTGGCTGCTGACCGGTGGCGGGCAGCCTGGATCGATATCCGGCAAGCGCGCGGCACGCCGCTCCCGCCGGGGCAACCAGGGCTCCAGCGGCGCCGGCCACAAGGCCAGCTCGCGCGCCTCGGCGTTTGTACAACCGGGACCGACGCGACGCCCCACGGCATTGACCCAGTAGCGTTCACGCAGGCCGCTGCCCAGCGGCTGATCGGCGGCCTGCAAGGTGGGTGGCGTGGTCCCCTCCAGTGTCCAGGCGAAGCGCAGGCGCCGGCAGTTGGGATCGTCCTTGCTCATCGGCTGCCCCAGCGGCCAACAGATCGCGGCTACGCCAACCTCGGCTGGCTGCTTATCGACCGGCGCCGCGACGCCAAGCTGGCTGTCGCGATTGACCAGCAGGTCATGCACCTGCAGCAACAGCGGCGCGGCCGAGGCCAGACCGAACTGACCGGGCACTGGCGTACCGTCCGGTCGACCGATCCAGATGCCGATCAGATGACGCGGACCGACGCCAATGGCCCAGGCGTCGCGAAAGCCGTAGCTGGTACCGGTCTTCCAGGCCAGCGTGGGCCGCTGCGCCAGCTGCGCGCGCGGGTCGCGGTCGGGCCGCGCCTGGCCGCTGAGAATGCGCCGGATGATCCAGGCCGAACCGGGTGACAACAGGCGCCGCTCGCGCAGCTCGTCATCGGGCTGCAGGCGCGGCTTGGCCGCCATGCCGCCACGGGCGAAGGCGCTGTAACCGGCCACCAGCGATTCCAGGCGCGAGCCACCGCCGCCAAGAATCAGCGCCAGGTTCGGCTCGGCCAGCGCCGGCAGGCGAATCGGCAGGCCCGCGCTGCGCAGCTCGCCGGCAAAGCGTTTCGGCCCGTAGGCTTCCAACAGCTGCACGGCGGGCAGGTTGAGCGAGGTGGCCAACGCCTCGCTGGCCGACACTGGGCCGATGAAACCGGCGGCGAAATTACCGGGGCGGTAGTCGCCGTAATGCCGCGGCACGTCCTGCAGCAGTGATTCGGAATGGATCAGCCCGGCATCCAGCGCCATGCCGTAGAGAAAGGGCTTTAGCGTCGAGCCGGGCGAACGCAGGGCACGCACCATGTCGACATGACCGAAGCGCGAGGTGTCGCTGATATCCACCGATCCGAGATAGGCACGTACCGCCATGCTCTCGTGCTCGACCACCAGAATTGCCGCCGAGGTGCGCTCGGGCAGGCGCGCACGCCAGCCCAGCAGCAGGTCTTCAAGGCGCAGCTGCAAGGCGGCATCGAGAGTGGTGCGAATCAACGGCGGGCTGCCGGCACGGTTCAGCCGCCGCGCCAGCAGAGGCGCCAGGCTCGGTTCACGGCGCGGGGCGAGGAACACCGGCTCCTCCAGCGCCTCATCCACTTGAGTCTGCGGCCATACCTGAAACTCGCCCAGGCGGCGCAACACCTTGTCGCGAGCGGCCTGGGCCCGCTCCGGGTGGCGATCCGGGCGCAAGCGACTGGGCGCCTGCGGCAGCACGGCGAGCAGTGCTGCTTCGGCGCGGGTGAGCTGGCTCGGCGGTTTGCCCAGATAACTCCAGCTGGCAGCGGCCACGCCCTGCAAGGTGCCACCGAAAGGCGCGCGATTCAGATAGAGAGCGAGAATCTCGTCCTTGGACAGGTGCCATTCCAGTTGCGCGGTGCGCCACAATTGCTTGAGCTTGCCGGGCAGATCCCGGTCATGCGGATCGAGCAGCCGCGCCACCTGCATCGACAGGGTGCTGCCGCCGGACACCACGCGTCCTCCGGTAAGGTTCTGCCAGGCCGCGCGCCCCAGCGCCAGCGGGTTGACCCCGGGATGCTGGCGGAACCAGCGATCCTCGTAGGTCAGCAGTGCTTCGAGGTAAAAGGGCGAGACCTCGTCCGGCGTCACCGGATAACGCCATACGCCGTCACGATCAGCGAAACGCCACAACGGCGTACCGTCCTCGGCGAGCACCACTCGGGCAAGATCGTCTTCGGGCAGTGGCAACGGGAAGAGGCGGTCGGCAAGCCAGAGCAGAGCAAGGGGAAGTAGAAGGATGAGGAGCCAGCGGCGAGTTAGGTAGGACATGCAGGCCCCTCTCCCCCAACCCCTCTCCCATAAATGGGAGAGGGGAGCCGACCAGCGTTCCGCCAAGACTTGCGGCGACGTTCACATGTCGTCTTGCTCACCGAGTTCGAGGCGAATCCGTTCAAGAACAGCCTCGGTTTCAGCCAGCACCTGATGATTCCAGAAACGCAGCACACGATAGCCTCGACTTTCCAGAAAACACTGACGTTGTTGATCGTATTGCACCTGCTGTTGATGTTGGCCACCGTCCAGCTCGATGACCAACCAGCGTTCGGTGCATATGAAGTCGACGATATAGGGGCCAATGGGCTTCTGCCGTTTGAACTTCAGGCCAAGGAAACGATGAGCGCGCAGGTAATGCCAAAGCCGTTGCTCGGCATCAGTCATCTCATGACGAAGGCGTTTGGCGTTGTCGAGTAGGGTCATGGTGGTTGCTCCTTGAACCTTTGCCCTCTTCCCAACCGTCTTCTCATTAATAGGAGGGGGACCTTGTAAGTGCCACGCCCTCAGCCACGCACCATATTGCTCCCCTCTCCCGCTTGCGGGAGAGGGGCTGGGGGAGAGGGCCGCTCTTAACGCCCCCTTACCACCAGCGACGACGGCGCGCTTCCCAACGCCTGCCAGCTCGGCCGGTACATGGACTCCACCTGAGGTGGCGGCACGCGGTAGTGGCCTGGAGTCACGGCGCGAGCCAGATAGAGCAGATGGGTTGTGCCGTACTCCTGCACGTCCACCGCCGCCACGTAGCGATCACCACGGTATTCCTGGTGCTTGATCCGCGCGTTCTGCATCGACCGGCGCCATTCCTTGACGTTGCTGCCGGCGTCATCGAGGCTCGCCGCGCTTTGCGCCAGGTTCTGGTTCTCCAGCTCCAGGCCGGCCGGCAGCAGGTCCACTACCAGGGCATCCGGTACACGCTGTTTGGCCCGCACGGCCAGGTGCACCAGTACCAGCTCGCCACTGTCCAGACGCTGCAGATCGAGCGGACGGCCATCCATGCCGAGGTATTCGCGCTCGATACTGAGATTCTCGCCACCGGCACGCGGCGCCTGGCTGGGATAACCGGACAGGGTCAGCTGCTGATACAGCTTGGTGCTGCCGGAATTGTTCACAGTGAGCGGCTCGGCCAGTTCGGCACGCTCGAGCTTGATGCCGGGCTGCTGGTTGCTCAGTTCGAACTGGAAGGCGCCGCTGGCAAGCGCAGCGCTCCAGGCCTGCTCCGGCTTGCCGAGAACACCGCGACCTGCAAGGAACAGCGCGTTGCGCTCCTGGGTCGACAGCCAGCGCTGTGCGGCCAGTTCATCAGCCAGGTTGAACAGCCGCTGCTCACGCTGGCCGGCAGCCAGGTCGTGCTCTTCCAGCAAGGCGAGAATCAGCGCCTGATCACGTAGCGGGCTGCCGTAGTCGGCCATCCAGCGCTCGCCATCACGCTGCTGGATCAGCCCCTGGTTCAGCGCCTGCTCGGCACGCGGCGCATCGCCCATCAGTTTCAGCGCGGCGGCCAGTTGCACCAGCGGCAGGCCGGAGCGAGCCTCGTTGCGGCGGTCGAACAGGCTGCGCAGTGCGCCCAGTGGCGCCTGCTGACTGCGCGCCAGAACGTAGCCGGCGTACGCCTGCACTGCGAAGCGGGTGTGGGCGAAGTCCTGGCTGTAACTGGCCTCGATCAGGCTGCTCTGCTGCAGGTAGCGCAGCAGGCGGTCATTGGCCTTCTTCAGCGCCTCCGGTGGCACGCCGAAACCCTGCTCGCGGGCGCGCAGGAGGAAATCGGTGACATAAGCGGTGAGCCAGTATTCCTCTTCGCTCTCGGCGCTCCACAGGCCGAAGCCACCGTTATACCGCTGCATGCCGAGCAGGCGCTCGATGCCCAGCTCGATGCTCTTGCGCCGCTGTTCGTCCGGCTCGCCTTCCAGTCCCAGGCGCTTGAGGCTCGCGGCGTCGGCGTAGAGCGAGGGGTACAGGCCGCTGGTGGTCTGCTCCAGACACCCGTACGGATAGGCCTTGAGTGCACGGATCTGCTCACCGAGGTTCAGCGGCGGCCGGCTCGACAGCGCCAGCACCGCCTCCAGCCCGGCAGGCTCGAACTGGTTCAAGGTACCGGCCGGCAGGGTCCAGGGCTCGCCCTCCCCCAGTACCGCACGGAAGTGTTGCAGCTGCGCCGGGTAGGCCGGGCGAATGCCCAGCGTCCATTCGCGACTGAAGTCGCCCAGCGTCTCGTTCGGCAGAGCCAGGCCCTGCACCTCGACGTGGATACGCCCCTGCCCCAGGCCACCTTCGGCGCGCACCGGAATCCGCAGTGTGGTGCGCTGGCCGTCGTTCAGACGGATCGGCGCCTCACCCTGGTTGAGCAGACGCAGTTGGCCTTCCACACTGACCTGCACGTCGAGCTGCTGCTCGGCACCGGACAGGTTGGTCAGGTCCAGCGCCAGGGTGGTTTCGTCACCACCGGCAAGGAAACGCGGCATCGACAGTTCGGCGATCAGCGGCGCAGCGACCACCGTCTTGGCCTCGGCCATGCCGAAGCGCTCGTCGGTCCAGGCCTGGGCCATCAGTCGCAGCTCGCCGTTGAAGTCGGGGATATCCAGGCTGACTTCGCCCTCGCCCTTGTCGTTCAGTTTCAGCGCATCGCTCTGCAGGGCGACGATCAGCACACTGGTATCCGGGCGTTTGCCACCGGCGGCAAGGCCGGCATCACCACCGAAGGCCAGGCTGGCGACACGTCCTTGGGCTTCGATCAGTTGGCCGTAGATATCCAGCTGGTCAGCGCCATAGGCCTTGCGCCCGAAGAAGTTGGCGAAAGGATCGGGCGTGGCATAACTGGTGATATTGAGGATGCCCACGTCCACCGCGGCGACCAGCACATGCACCTTGTCAGGAATGCTGCCGTCGGCGTTACGCGCGCTGACCTTGACCTTCAGCGGCTGCTTGGGACGCATTTTCTCCGGTGCTTCCAGGCTGACTGCCAGCTTGCGCGGAGCGCGCTCCAGCGGCAGGTGCAGCAAGCCGACGGCACGTTTGGGCGTGACCTGCGCCTTGCGCTCGCCGGGACGAACCACCAAAGCACTGAGATAGAGGTCATGACGCGCCCATTTCTTGTCGATGGGCAACTCGAAGGTCTTGCCTTCGGCCGGCACGCTGATTTCCTGCCACCACAGCGGCCCCTCGCTGGACTCGACCAGCAGGTAGCCGTTGCCGGCAGCCGGCGGGGTGACGGTGATCCTGGCCACATCACCGGCGGAATAGGCGGGTTTATCCAGCGCCAGCTTGACCTGGTCCGGGCGCACAGCGCCGCCATCGGCGTTGTCCTGCCAGCGGTAGCCGGCCCAGAAACGCAGGCTGCTGACCAGACCGGTCTGGCTGTCTACAACCTCGACCCGATACGGGCCCCACTCCACCGGGAAGCTGACCTTGGCAGTCCCACCGGCAGCGATCTTCAGCGGCTCGTCGCTGAGGGTGAGGAATTTCTCGTTGTAGTTGTGACGCCAGCCTTCACCGTCGGAGAAGCTCCAGAAATAGTCGCGGCGTTCGCGCACCAGGCGCACGTTGAGGTTGTCGGCGGCCAGCTTGTTACCGGAGGCATCGGCCACCAGGATTTCGAATTCGGCCAGGCTGTCGGCGTCGACTTCCTCGCCGTCGAACAGGCCACGCAGGCCCGGCAGGCGCTCGGCAGGCCATACCGGCTGGACGATGCGGCGGGTGATCGGGCGGCCACCGGACTCCTGCAGGCTGGCCTGGAGGATCAGACGCAGCGGCGACTTGGCGTCACCCCAGCGGTTTTCCGGGCGCAGCACGGCGCGGCCCTGGTCGTCGAGATTGACCTCGTCGAGCTCCTGGTCCTGGCTCAGGTCGGGCTCGGTGATATCGCCGAACTGATATCCCGGCAAGCTCGCCACTGCCTCACGCAGCGGGCGCACGTAGAGTTGCCCGGTCAGGCGATTACCGGCGGCCGGTGCGCCGTAGAGGTAACGTCCGGTCACCGCGAACTCGGCGCTATCACCTGGTGCGTAGGGCTGGTCCTGGCCCTTGAGCTCCAGGGCCATGCGCTCGGGCAGGAAGTCTTCGACGAGGAATTCGTAAAGCTGCGGGTTGCCGTCGCCCAGATCGAGCAACAACTGCCAGCGACCGGTCGGCGCCTCTTCGGCCAGCGGCAACTGATATTGATAGAGGCCGTTATCGCCAGCATTCCAGACGAACTTGCGGCTGACCTGCTCATCCGGACGGCGCACCTCGACGCTGACCGGCTGGGCCTTGACCGGGCTGCCGTCGGCATCGCGCAGCAGGCCGTTGAGCAGCACGGTCTCGCCGGGGCGATACAGATCGCGCGGGCCGAACACGAAGAACTGCAGCGCGTGCGCCTTGGGCCCGGTGATGTCGAACTCGGCCAGGTCCAGCGCCGGCGTGTTCAAGCGCAGCAGGCTGGTCTGCTCGTCCTGCTTGGCCAGTAGCACCTGGGCCTTGGCTGGCAGCGGAAGTTGCGCATGGCCGGCCGAATCGGTCTTGCCCTCAGCCAGCAGCGCGCCGTCGCCGTCGAGCAGTTCGAGCTGCACGCCGGACTGCGCCTTGCCACCTTCCAGCGCCTGGGTGAACACGTCGAGACGGTCGCGATAGCGATGGGCGGAGAGGCCGATATCGCTCAGGGAAAACAGCGTGGCCGGCTGCGAATAGCTGTAACTGCCAGCCTCACGCATCACGGCCAGATAGACGCCAGGCTGTTTGAACGGCTCCAGGCCGGCAATGGGCAGCAGCAGGGTTTCACGGGTATTGCGCGCCGGGTTCAGGTCGAAGCGGCCGCCATAGACCAGCTCAGCCATCGGCAGCAGCTCGCGCGCCTCCCAGGTATCCAGATTGCTGGCGCGGCCCCAGCGCGAGAGGAAGTTCGGCAGCGCCTCGGGCTTGATGCGGAAGAACTCGACGTTGACCTTGTCGACGTTCAGCGCGATCACCGGCAGGCCTTCGGCCAGGCGGGTCGGCAGCAGCGAGCCACGGCTGGCAAAACCGACACTGGCCTGCAGGTCGCGGGTTTCGAAGCGGCTGACATGCTCTTTGGCGAGCTTGCCGCCGTTGATCGACTTCAGCCCGGCATCGATGGTCAGCGAAAGCTTGCGCTTGGGCTCCAGGTGACGCAGGCGCAGCTCACTGAGATTGTCGGTCAGCTCCCAGGCGCCATCGACCTTGCCCGAGACGCTGTCGACCAGATGCAGGCGTTCGGCGAAGGGCTGGTCGGGGTCCAGCGGAATGGAGAAGGTCACCGACAGCGCGCTGGCACCATCGAGCTGTACTTCGGAAACATCGACCACCTCCAGCTCGCGCCCGGCGTAGCGCTTGGCCAGCGCCTCGCGGTCGACCGCAGGCTTGGGCGCCTGCGGCTGTTGCGCGGCCGGAGCGGCTGGGGTCACCGTGGCAGGGGGCTGGGAGGAATCACAGGCGCTGAGCAGGGTCAGCACCAAGGCCAGAAGCAGTCCTTTGTTCGGCATTGCGGGCTCCGGAGAGTGGGGGCGCGAAGGCAGATACTATAGCTGAGCGGCCAATTCGCCGACGAGGCGAGGCGAGAAAATCCGCCAAGCTGCGCACACTCCGCAGGGCGCCTATAATCGGCGCTTTGCCGGAACCCCACGCCCCATGTACGCCCTGTTCGAAGCCTGGCGCCACACCCCAACCCAGCGCAAGGTCTGGGCGCTGGCGGCGCCGATGATTCTCTCCAACCTCTCGGTGCCCATGGTGGCGCTGGTCGACACCGCCGTGGTCGGCCATCTGCCGCATGCTCACCAGCTCGCTGCGGTCGCAGTCGGAGGCAGCCTCTATACCCTGCTGACCTGGGCCATGGGCTTTCTGCGCATGGGCAGCACCGGTTTCGCCGCCCAGGCGGTAGGTCGCGAAGATGGTGGTGCGTTGCGCCAGGTGCTGGTGCAGGGGCTCGGCCTGGGCGTATTGCTGGCCCTGCTCCTCGGTTTGCTGGCCTTACCCTTCAGCAGTGCGGCGCTGAGCCTGATGCAGCCATCGGCCGAACTGGACCAGCTCGCGCGTCAGTATTTCCAGATTCGACTACTCGGCCTGCCCGCCAGCCTGGCGACCTATGCGCTGATCGGCTGGCTGCTGGGCACCCAGAGTGCCCGTGGCCCGCTGGCCATTCTGCTCACCGCCAACCTGATCAACGTGTCGCTGGATCTGCTGTTCGTGCTCGGCCTCGAATGGGGTGTGGCCGGCGCGGCCTGGGCCTCGGTGATCGCCGAATGGAGCGGCGCCCTGCTCGGCCTTTGGCTGGCCCGTGGCGCGCTGCAACACTACCCCGGCCAGTTCGATCACAGCGCGCTGAAACGCTGGAGCAACTGGCGCCCGTTGCTGGCAGTCAACCGCGACATCTTCATCCGCACCCTGGCGCTGCAGCTGGTGTTCTTCCTGATTACCGTGCAGGGCACGCGCCTGGGTGACGCCACCGTGGCAGCCAATGCCCTGCTGCTCAATGGCCTGACCCTTACAGCCTATGCCCTGGATGGCCTGGCACATGCCGTCGAAGCGCTGAGCGGGCACGCCCTTGGCGCGCGCGATCGCAATGCCCTGCGCCGCTCACTGCTGGTGGCCGGTATCTGGTCGCTACTGGCCAGCGCCGGCTTCGCGCTGTTTTTCCTCCTCGGTGGGCACTGGTTCGTCGGCATGCTCACCGACATTGCCGAGGTGCGCGAGCTGGCCCTGAACTTCCTGCCGTACCTGGCGCTGCTGCCCCTGCTGGCCGTGTGGAGCTATCTGCTCGACGGACTGTTCATCGGCGCAACACGAGCCCGGGAAATGCGCGACGCCATGCTCCTTGCCCTGGCGCTGGCGCTGCCACTGGGCTGGCTGCTGCGCGGCATGGAGAATCATGGGTTGTGGTTGGCATTTCTGCTCTTCATGACGCTACGAAGCCTGGTGCTGGGCGGCTATGCTTGGAACCTGAGCCGCCACGATCAGTGGTTCGTCCATTTCGCCGTAGGAGATGCCCCTGATGCTCAGCGCCGCGCTTCCCAGCAATGAGACCCAACGCCAGCAGGCGCTGGAACGTCAGGAGCTGGTCGATACGCCCGCCGATCCCTACCTCGACACCCTGACACGCATCACCCGGGACCTGTTCGACGTGAAGATCGTGCTGATCAGCCTGATCGACAAGGACCGCCAGTGGTTCAAGAGCCGTCAGGGCCTGGCAGTCGCCGAAACGCCACGCAGCCTCTCCTTCTGTGCCCATGCCATCGCCCAGGACGACCTGCTGGTAGTGGAAGACAACCTCGAAGACCCGCGCTTTTGCGATAACCCGCTGGTGCTGGAGCCGCCCCACGTGCGCTTCTACGCCGGGGTGCCGCTGCACGACGCTGCCGGCATGGCCCTCGGCACGCTTTGTCTGATCGACACTGTTCCGCGTCGACTTGACGCTCAGCAGCTGGCGCGTCTCAGGGACATGGCCTACCTGATCGAGGGTTATCTGAAGCTGCTCGATAGCTCAAAGCAAACCCAACAACTGCGTGATGCTCTCAGCCAGGAGCAGCGCAAGGGCATGCTCGACGCATTGACCCAGCTGTGGAACCGCACCGGCCTGCGCCATTTTCTGCCTCTGGAGCAGGCCGCGGCCGAGCGCAACGGCCTGCATCTCGGGCTGATCTATTGCGATCTCGATCATTTCAAGCAGGTCAACGACAAGTACGGCCACGCCGGCGGCGACCATGTGCTGTGGGAAAGCGCGCGCCGCATGAGCACGGCAGTGCGTCCGCAGGATGTGGTGACCCGTACCGGCGGCGAGGAGTTCGTCATTCTCGCGCAGGTGCACGATGAACAGGAGCTGCTGCAGATTGCCGAACGCATCCGCCTGGCCATCGCCAGCCAGCCGATGCAGCTGGAGCAGGCCGAGGTGCAACAGACCGTCAGCCTCGGCTGCACGCTACTGACCTCAGGCGAAAACGCCATGGACGCGCTCAAACGAGCCGATCAGGCGCTCTACCGAGCCAAACACAGCGGTCGCAACCGCAGTGAACTTGCCCCCGGAGCCCACTGAAGGAAACACAGATGGCTACTGCATTCGTCGCTTACCTGCACTACCTGTCGGTATTCGCCCTGTTCGCCCTGCTGAGCATCGAACATGTGCTGTTCAAGGCGCCTCTGGATCTGTCCCGCGCGCGCAGCCTGATGATCACCGACCTGGCCTACGGTATCTGCGCCGTGCTGGTGCTCGTCACCGGCGCCGCCCGTGTACTGTGGTTCGGCAAGGGCACTGCCTATTACCTGGGCAACAGCCTGTTTCACGCCAAGGTCGGGCTGTTCATCCTGGTCGGCCTGCTGTCCATCCTGCCCACGGTGGTCTTCATCAAATGGCGCAGCGCGGTGAAGGCCGGGCAGGCGCCCGAGCCAGGCGCACAGCAGGTACGCCTGGTGACCTGGAGCATTCGCATCGAGCTGCTGCTGTTGCTGCTGATCCCGCTGCTGGCCGCGCTGATGGCGCGCGGCTATGGGGTGATCGGCAACTGAAAAACGGCGCCCCGAGGCGGGCGCCGCGTTGGCCGGTCAGGACGCCAGGTAGGACGAGCGAGTCAACCCCAGGCGCAGCGCGTCGAGGAACTGGGTACGCTCACGAGCGCTGATCCGGGCGCTGGCCACCTTGTCGCGGTAGTGGGTCATCAGCTCCTCGGGGGACAGGTGCACGTAGCGCAGCATGTCCTCGATAGTGTCGTGGGTCTCGATACCGGCATGCACCACGCTGCCGTCGGCGGCCTGGTAAATGTTCACCGAGTCGGTGTCGCCGAACAGGTTGTGCATGTCACCGAGGATTTCCTGGTACGCACCGACCAGGAAAATGCCCAGCACGTAGTCCTCGCCCTCGCGAATCTCGTGTACCGGCAGGCTGGTCTCGATCGACTGCTCGTCGACGTACTGGCGGATCTTGCCGTCGGAGTCGCAGGTCAGATCCTGCAGCACGGCACGGCGCAGCGGTTCTTCGTCCAGGCGCGACAATGGCAGGATCGGCAGGATCTGGCCGATGGCCCAGGTATCAGGCAGGCTCTGGAACACCGAGAAGTTGCAGATGTACTTGTCGGCGAGCTTGTCATTGAGTTCGTCGAGCACCGCACGGTGCGAGCGCTGACGGGCCTTGAGCTGATTGTGCAGGCGACGGCAGATGGCAAAGTAGCACTGCTCGGCCAGCGCCTTCTGCGCCAGGCTCAGCTTGCCAGCCGAATACTGCGCGGCCACTTCCTCGATGTAGTGAGTGGCACGCCAGTAGGTTTCAGCGACCATTTCCGGGTCGCTGTCGTCCAGCAGCTCGATCAGTACCTGGAGGATTTCTGGCTGTTCGATACTCGCATCGATCTCCGGCACCTTGTCGTTGTGGCGCTCGACATCGGTGACCTGCACCAGCAGCACGGCGTGATGCGCGGTCATCGCCCGGCCGCTCTCGGAGAAGATGTGCGGGTGCGGGATTTCCTGGCGGTCGCAGAACTCCTTGAGCATGTCGACCACGGCATCGGCGTAGTCCTGCATGTCGTAGTTGATCGAACTGGCGTTGCGCGAATGGGTGCCGTCGTAGTCCACACCCAGGCCGCCACCGACATCCACATGGTCCACCGGCAGGCCCATGGCGCGCAGTTCGCCGTAGTAACGGATGGCCTCGCGGAAACCCTTGCGGTAGTCGGCGATGTTGGCGATCTGCGACCCCATGTGAAAGTGCAGCAGGCGAATGCCCTGATCCAGCCCGGCCGCACGGAAGCGCTCGACCACCGCCAGCACCTGTGCCGCGGACAGACCGAACTTGGACTTCTCGCCGCCGGTATCGGCCCACTTGGAGGACGCCAGCGACGACAGGCGCACGCGCAGACCGATCTGCGGCGCCACCTTGAGGTCGGCAGCCTCCTCGATCACCAGGGCGACTTCCGATTCCTTCTCGATGACGATGAACACGTTGTGGCCGAGCTTCTGCCCCATCAGCGCCAGACGGATGAACTCGCGGTCCTTGTAACCGTTGCAGACGATGGTGCCGCCCTTAGGCGCCAGCGCCAGCACGGCCAGCAGTTCGGGCTTGGAGCCGGCTTCCAGACCGATGGAGACATTCTGCGTGGCGATGATGTTCTCGATCACCGCTTCCTGCTGGTTGACCTTGATCGGGTACAGGGCGGTGTAGCGGCTCTGGTATTCCAGGCGCTCGGTACTGGCGTCGAAGGCGCCGGTCAGACGGCGCACGCGATCCTGCAGGATGTCCGGGAAGCGCACCAGCAGCGGCAGCGACAGGCCGCTCTGGCGCAGCTCGTCGACCTGCTGATAGAGGTCGATGGGCTGGCTGTCCGGACCGTTGGGACGCACTTCGATACGCCCGGCATCGTTGATCGAAAAGTAGCCGGCGCCCCAATGGCGAATGCCGTAGACACTACGGCTGTCGGCTACGGTCCACTGGCTGCCGTCGTCTTTGCGGGTGCGTCGTGCGGACATCGGGTTCTCCCATGAAAAAAGCCTGGCCCTGATGACGGCCAGTCTGGAAATTAGGCAAGCAGGATGACGTTTGCTCGGCGGTTGACCGACGAGCCTCATCGAAGTTTAGAAAAGGACGCTTCAGCCGCCGGACTTCTTCGCGGTAAAGCCGCGTTTGCTCAGTTCGGCCAGCAGCAGATCGACGTGGTCACCCTGAATCTCGATCACTCCGTCCTTGAGCGCGCCGCCGGTGCCGCAGCGCTTCTTCAGCGCGCTGGCCAGTTCCTTGAGCGGCTCTTCGGCCAACGGCACGTGGCTTACGGTGGTGACGGTCTTGCCGCCACGGCCCTTGGTTTCACGGCGTACGCGGGCGATGCCATCACCTTCGGGAATGCGCGTCTGTTTGCAGATGCAGGCATCCACCGGCTGGTTGCACTCCGGGCAATGGCGACCGCCATCCGTGGAATAGACGAGACCGCTCAAGGCGGAGAATGAAGAGGCTTTCTTGACCACCGGCTTGTCCTCGTAGGGGTCAGGATAGCGACTGGCCGACGGCAGTCGACCGCGAAGCCCCACTCAGGCAGGGGCAGCGCAAGCGGACAGACGTCCGCCGAAAAGGCCGCGCAGTGTAACGGCAAAGACCGCGCTTGCTAAGTATGGATTTGCGTCATTGTGCGGCACTTTGGCGACGCTGTTCGTCATCGTGCACGAAGCGCTCGGAATGCCTTACGCCGTAGGGTGCGCCGTGCGCGACGCAGTCCCGCATCTGAGGTAAAGGCGGTGCGCACAGCCCACCCTACGCGCAGGAGCTAACACAACCACCCTCTCCCGTCCTTCGGGCACCCTCTCCCGCAAGCGGGAGAGGGTCATCAGCCGGCCGCAAGCGGCCTGTTTATGTAGCGCTCCAGCGCCGCCAGCGAATCGGGGCAATAGGGCAGACGATGGGTTTCTTCCAGCGCCTGCTCGACGCTGATAAAGCGCGCTTCCAGCACCTCCTCGGGCTGCAGCACCAGCGGCGCGTCGGACACGGCCGAGTAGGCCACGCACCACAGGCGGCTTTCCGGCGCGTCGTAGAGAAAGTGCGCATGCTCGACCAGCTCGGCATCGACGATACCCAGCTCTTCGGCCAGTTCGCGCTCGGCGGAGAGCCGGTAATCCTCGCCTTCCAGCACCATGCCGCCGGCAGCCACGTCCCAGTAACCGGGATACAGCGCCTTGCTCAAGGTGCGCCGGTGCACGCACAGCAACCCCGCCGAGTTGAACAACAGGATGTAGGTGCCGCGTCCGATCAGCCGACGCTCGCGCAGCTCGGCGCGGGAAACGCCGCCCAGTGGCTGGTCGTGCTCATCGACCCAGGCGACCCGCTCCTGATCCGAAGCGGCACGATGCGCCGCCTCGGTCGCGGAAATCGCGTCCATCAACCTTGGCTCAGCAACTGCCGCAGGTCGATCAGGCCGGCGTTGGCGCGGGAGATGTAGTTGGCCATCACCAGCGAGTGGTTGGCGAGGATGCCGTAGCCACTGCCATTGAGGACCATCGGGCTCCACAGGGTCGCCTGCGCGGCCTCCAGCTCGCGGATGATCTGGCGCACGCTGACGGTGGCGTTCTTCTTCGCCAGCACGTCGGCAAAGTCCACTTCGATGGCGCGTAGCAGATGAGCCAGCGCCCAGGCCTGACCGCGGGCTTCATAGAAGACGTTGTCGATCTGCAGCCAGGGCGTCTCGTACACGCCGTCTCGCCCGATCAGACCGGACTCTTCGACGTCATTACCCACCTGCAGGTTCTCGTTCAGGCGCACCTGACCGACGCTGGCCGACAGACGCTGCGAAAGCGAACCAAGACGGGTGCCAGCATCGCCCAGCCAGTTGTTGAGGTTGTCGGCCCGGGCATAGAACTGCGCGTCCTTCTGACTCAGGTTGGCCAGATAGCGATCCAGCGACTTGATAGCTTCGCGATACTCGGACTCGGACGCAGGCAGTGCCCAGCTCTTGTTATCGAAGTGAAAGCGTGGTTCTGCCTTGGCCAGATCCGAGTTTTCCGTGGACTGCGACTGCGAGCGGGCGAAATCCTTGCGCAACGCACGGGAGAAATCGCGCACCTGCACCAGCACGCCGTATTCCCAGCTCGGCATGTTGTCCAGCCACAGACCGGGCGGGGCGAGGTCGTTGGACAGGTAGCCACCCGGTTTGTCGAGCAGGGTGGTGGCGACCTGCTTGAGGGTTTCCACCGTGGTGTAACCGGTAACCATCTGCCGTTGCGCCTGCTGCGCCGCGGTCTGGGCATGTTGCTGCACCTGGAAGGCAGACGGTTCCTGGCTCCAGTACCAACCGACCACCAGGGCGATCAGCAGATAGACACCGATCAGACCGCCCAGAGCCCGGGCGATCAGACTGCCGCCGCCGCGGCTGCCGCCCCCCGAAGCCTTGTCGGCGCCGTCCAGCGAGTTCGTCGCGCGATTCTTCCAGTCCAGCATGGCAGTGTCCTTTTTCAAGCGAATTCGAGTGTTCGACCGCAACCGGCCCAACGGGTTGCGACCTGCTGCGCACTATAAGACAAGCCTGCAGCAAAACGCAGGCAACGAAGGCAAACTTACGGCTGGGACGGGAAAACTATCTTTATGTCGCTTATTCGACAGAAAAACGGGCGCCAAATGATCGACGGCAATGCCAGCATCTCCGCCAAGTGATAGCATCACGCCACTACTGACCCAACCACCTTAAGAAGTCGGCCCATGACCGAGCACCCGGACCCCAGTCGCGATCGCCTCAAACATCACTTCGCCCAGCGCGTGATTAACCAGGCACGGCAGGTTCTGGAAGTCTGGCAGCGCCTGCAACGCAGTGAATGGAACGACGCCGGCATGGCCGAGCTGACCGAGGCCAACCTGCGCCTGCTGCGTTATGCCGAGCGTTTCGAACAGACCGAACACGCGCAACTGGCACAGAACATCGGAGCCAGCCTGGACGAGGTGGCGGAAAACCGTGGCCGCCTCAACAGCAACCTGATCGCCCAGCTCAACCAGTCCATGCAGCGCCTGTCCCGCACCGGCCTGCGCCACGGCGACACCTTCGAACAGACCTTCCTGCCCCCCCTGCGCAAGCCGGTCTACATCGCCCTGCAGGACGCCAAGCGCGCCGAACGCCTGGCCCAGCAGCTGGAGTTCTTCGGCCTGGCGGCGCAAGCCCTGAGCGATGAGCGCGCCTTCCGCGCCGCCATCAGCGAACGACACCCCGCCGCTATTGTCATGGACGTCGACTTCGCCGGCGCCGGACTGGTGCTCGCGAACTCGGTGCAGGAAGGTCTGGAACACAAGATTCCGATGCTGTTCTTCAGTCACTGCGATACCGACACGCCGACCCGCCTGGCCGCGGTACGCGCTGGCGGCCAGGAGTTCTTCACCGGCTCGCTGGATGCCTCGAGCCTGCTCGAACGCATCGAAGTGCTGACCCACGTGTCGCAGTACGATCCGTACAAGGTGCTGATCGTCGACGATTCCAAGGCCCAGGCGACCCATACCGAGCGCGTGCTCAACAGCGCCGGCATCCTCACCCACACGCTTACCGAACCGATCCAGGCGATGGACGCGCTGGCCGAGCTGCAGCCGGACCTGATCATCCTCGACATGTACATGCCCGAGTGCAACGGCACCGAGCTGGCCAAGGTGATTCGCCATAACGACCGCTACGTCAGCGTGCCGATCATCTACCTGTCGGCCGAGGACGATCTGGACAAGCAGCTCGACGCCATGAGCGAGGGCGGCGACGACTTCCTGACCAAACCGATCAAGCCACGCCATCTGATCGCCACCGTGCGCAACCGCGCGGCGCGTGCGCGCAACCTCAAGGCACGCATGGTGCGTGACAGCCTGACCGGCCTGTACAACCACACCCACACCCTGCAGCTGCTCGAGGACGCCTGCTTCCGCGCGCGCCGCGAAGAGCGACCGCTGGCCTTCGCCATGCTCGATATCGACCACTTCAAGAAGGTCAACGACACCTACGGTCACCCCATGGGCGACCGGGTGATCAAGAGTCTGGCGCTGTTCCTCAAGCAACGCCTGCGCAAGACCGACCACATCGGCCGTTACGGTGGCGAAGAGTTCGCCGTGGTGCTGCCGGATACCGACGAGAAATCGGCACTCAAGGTACTGGAGGAGATTCGCCAGCGTTTCGCCGAAATCCACTACCCGGCGCAGCCACAGGATCTGTCCTGCACCTTCAGCTGCGGCATTGCCATGCTGCAACCGGGGCTGGACAGCAACGCGCTGTCCAAGCGTGCCGACGAAGCGCTGTACAAGGCCAAAAATGCCGGCCGCAACCGGGTGGAGCTGTACAGCGGCGAGTGATTCGCCGCTACGTCGCGAGGCGTGACGCAGCGCAGGCGTTTCGCGCCTGATCGACTGCGACATGGCGGCGCATGGGCAGCTCGCCGGGAACTCGGCAAAACCGACCATCTCCAAGCGTCCGTGCATCCCCGGCGCCGGACGCTCCAGTATGGTGTCGACCATGCGGCGAGGCGCTTTCCGGTATCATGCCGCTACCTTTCGCCGAGATATTCGCTCGATGTCACTGCGCCGACTATTGCTTCCTTTGCTTCTACTCTGCCTGAGCCTGCCCGCTGGCGCCGGCCTGTTCGATCAGCGCCCGCCAGCCTCGCCGCTTGGCGCACCGCTGAACAACAGCAGCGATTTCCTGCCCGTACGCGAAGCCTTCAAACTGAGCCTGGTAAGCAGCGATACGCAGTCGGTGACGCTGCGCTTCGTCGCCACCGAGGGGTATTACCTCTACCGCCACCGCTTCAACTTCAGTGTCGAACCAGCCGACCTGGTGCTCGGCGAGGCGGAGCTGCCCGCCGGCCAGGCCAAGCACGACGAATTCTTCGGTGATGTCGAGGTTTACTACGGCGTGCTGGATATCCGCCTGCCGCTGGACAACCCGGACAACCGCCCGCTGCGTCTGCAGGTCGGCTACCAGGGCTGTGCCGACAAGGGCCTGTGCTATCCGCCGGAGACCGAGGCCATCGAGATCGGCGACATGCCGACAGCCAGCGGCGATACGGCGTCTGTCACGGCCAACTGGAACTGGAAGGAGCTGGCGCTGTTCTTTCTTGGCGGCCTGGCACTGACGTTCACTCCCTGCGTACTGCCGATGCTGCCGATCCTCTCCGGGGTGGTACTGCGCGGCCAGCTCGGCGGCCTGCGCAGCCTGACCCTGTCCTTGGCCTACGTTGTGTCGATGGCCTGCTGCTTCGCCATTCTCGGCACGCTGATGGGGCTGTTCGGAGCAGGTCTCAACCTGCAGGCGCGTCTGCAATCTCCATGGGTACTGGTGCCCTTCGCCGCCTTCTTCGCGGTATTCGCCCTGGCCATGTTCGGCCTGTTCGAACTGCGCATGCCACGCGCCATCAGCGAACCGCTGGATCGCCTGGCCGGCAAGACCCATGGTGGCTCGCACCTCAATGCCGCCCTGCTCGGCATTCTCTCCAGCCTGCTGGTCAGCCCCTGCGTTTCGGCACCCCTGGCCGGCGCGCTGCTTTATATCAGCGCCAGCGGCGATGCCCTGGGCGGTGGCCTGAAGCTGCTCGCGCTCGGCCTTGGCATGGGCACGCCGCTGGTGCTGTTCGCAGTCGGTGGCGGCGCGCTGCTGCCGAAAACCGGTACCTGGATGGTCACCGTACGCAACGCCTTCGGCGTGCTGCTGCTGGCCGTTTCGGTCTGGCTACTCGAGCGCGTCCTGCCGGGCAGCCTCAGCCTGGCACTCTGGGGTCTGCTCGCTGGCGGCGTGGCGGTATTTCTCGGCGCTCTGGAATTCGGCCCGAAAACGCATCGGCAGAAGCTCGGCCAGATTGCTGGCCTGGCGCTGCTGGTCTATGCCCTGGCAGCCTGGGTCGGTGCCCTGCAGGGCGCCAGCGACCCGCTCAAGCCGCTTGGCCAGTTGCAGGCCGGTGCCAGCCAGAGCAGTGCCAAAAGTGGCGCCTGGCAGACCCTGAGCAATCCGGCCGAACTGGACGCGGCCCTGGCCGAGGCCAAAGCCGCAGGCCAGCCATTGTTGCTGGACTGGTATGCCGACTGGTGCATCAGTTGCAAGGTCATCGAGCGCGAGGTGTTCGGCAATGCCGAAGTCGGCAGCAAACTGGCCGGCTGGCGCCTGATCCGCTTCGATATCACCGAAAGCAACGCCGCCCAGCGCGCCCTGCTGGATCGCTACCAGCTGTTCGGCCCACCCGCCATCCAGCTGTTCGCCGCCGATGGTGACGAGTTGCTCGATCTGCGTGTCGTAGGTGAGGTCGATGCCACCACCTTCGCCGCCCGCCTGGAACAGGCCGGGCGCTGAGCACCCAGTGCGGTTCGGGCAATTGTCTGGCAACGACCAAAACCAGCGCTATAGTCATATTTCTGCCGCAAACGCCGGGCATCGTGTCGGCTATTGCCGACATCAGGCCGGGTACGGCATAGTCCGCCGCAGCTCGAACAACAAGGAACACGACCATGGCCACCCTACTGGTGCTGCACGGCCCCAATCTGAACCTGCTGGGCACCCGCGAGCCCGACAAATACGGTGCGACCACCCTCGCCGAGATCAATCAGGATCTGGAGCAGCGCGCCCGCGACGCAGGTCACCATCTGCTGTATCTGCAGAGCAACGCCGAGTACGAGCTGATCGATCGCATTCACGCCGCAAAGGGTGAAGGTGTCGACTTCATCCTGATCAATCCTGCCGCTTTTACCCATACAAGCGTCGCATTACGTGACGCATTGCTGGCGGTGAGCATCCCATTCATCGAAGTGCACCTGTCCAACGTGCACAAACGTGAACCCTTCCGCCATCACTCCTACTTTTCCGACGTTGCAGTAGGGGTGATCTGCGGGCTTGGCGCCAGCGGTTATCGGCTGGCCCTGGAAGCGGCACTCGAACAACTGGCCGGGCGCGCCTGACGCGTTGCCTGGAAGACAAGTCCTACCTCACCTCTGGGAGTTGACCATTCATGGATATCCGTAAAGTCAAGAAACTGATCGAGCTGCTGGAAGAGTCCGGTATCGACGAGCTGGAGATCAAAGAGGGCGAAGAGTCCGTCCGCATCAGCCGTCACAGCAAGCAGCCGGCCTACGCCGCCCAGCCGGTCTACGCCCCGGCACCGGCTCCGGTAGCTGCACCAGCTGCCGCCGCAGCAGCCCCGAGCGCTGAAGCCGCCCCGGCCGCAGCACCGAAACTGAACGGTACCGTGGCTCGTTCGCCGATGGTCGGCACCTTTTACCGCGCTGCTTCGCCGACCTCGCCCAACTTCGTCGAAGTCGGTCAGACCGTGAAGAAAGGCGACATCCTTTGCATCGTCGAAGCGATGAAGATGATGAACCACATCGAAGCCGAAGCCAGCGGTGTGATCGAATCCATTCTGGTGGAAAACGGCCAGCCGGTTGAGTACGACCAACCCCTGTTCACCATCGTTTGATGCACGGGGAGCCTGCAATGCAGAAGCTGGAAAAAGTCCTTATCGCCAACCGTGGCGAAATTGCCCTGCGTATCCTGCGCGCCTGCAAGGAGCTGGGCATCAAGACGGTGGCCGTGCACTCCACCGCCGACCGCGAACTGATGCACCTGGGCCTGGCCGACGAGTCCGTCTGCATTGGTCCGGCAGCTGGTGCGCAGTCCTACCTGAACATCCCGGCGATCATCAGTGCAGCTGAGCTGACCGGCGCCACGGGTATCCACCCGGGTTACGGCTTCCTCGCCGAGAACGCCGACTTCGCCGAACAGGTGGAGAAGTCCGGTTTCGCCTTCATCGGCCCGAAAGCTGACACCATCCGCCTGATGGGCGACAAGGTGTCGGCCAAGGAAGCCATGATCAAATCCGGCGTACCGGTGGTTCCCGGTTCCGACGGCCCGCTGCCGGAAGACGAGGAAGAAGCCCTGCGCATCGCCCGTGAAGTGGGCTACCCGGTGATCATCAAGGCCGCTGGCGGCGGTGGTGGCCGCGGCATGCGCGTGGTGCACAAGGAAGAAGACCTGATCAAGTCGGCCAAGCTGACCCGTACCGAAGCCGGTGCCGCGTTCGGCAACCCGATGGTCTACCTGGAAAAATTCCTCGGCAATCCGCGCCACGTGGAAGTCCAGGTGCTGTCCGACGGCCAGGGCAACGCCATTCACCTGTATGACCGCGACTGCTCACTGCAGCGTCGCCACCAGAAGGTGATCGAGGAAGCTCCTGCCCCGCAGATCGACGAAAAGGCCCGCGCCGAAGTGCTCAAGCGCTGCGTCGATGCCTGCATCGAGATCGGCTACCGTGGCGCCGGCACCTTCGAGTTCCTCTATGAAGACGGTCGTTTCTACTTCATCGAAATGAACACCCGCGTTCAGGTGGAGCACCCGGTTACCGAAATGGTCACCGGCATCGACATCGTCAAGGAGATGCTCAGCATCGCGGCCGGCAACAAGCTGTCGATCAAGCAGGAAGACGTGAAGATCCTCGGTCACTCGGTCGAGTGCCGGATCAACGCCGAAGACCCGGACAACTTCATGCCCAGCCCCGGCAAGGTCAAGCACTTCCATGCTCCGGGCGGCAATGGCGTTCGCGTCGACTCGCACCTGTACAGTGGCTACAGCGTGCCGCCGCACTACGACTCGCTGATCGGCAAGCTGATCACCTTCGGCAAGGACCGTGACGAAGCCATGGCGCGCATGCGCAATGCCCTGGACGAAATCGTGGTCGACGGCATCAAGACCAACGTGCCGCTGCACCGCGACCTGACCCGTGACAAGGGTTTCGTCAAAGGTGGCGTGAACATCCACTACCTGGAAAAGAAACTGGGTATGGACAAGCACTGAGTCCGGACTCGCTGCATGACAGGGGCTGCCTTCGGGCGGCCCCTGTCGTTTCGGCGGCCGAACTGGCAAGCCGCCCGCCCCTTCAAGTAAGCTGCGCGGCCAATGCGCGCCCTTCATGAGGTATTCCATGCCCTGGTTACAAGTCCGTCTCGCCATCACTCCCGAACAGGCGGAAACCTACGAGGACGCCCTGCTGGAAGTAGGCGCCGTATCGGTGACCTTCATGGATGCCGAAGATCAGCCGATCTTCGAGCCGGACCTGGGCACCACTCCACTGTGGACGCATACCCATCTGCTCGCCCTGTTCGAAGCCGACACCGACGAAACCGCGCTGATCGCTCACCTGCAACTGCTGTGTGGCGGCACTCTGCCGGAGCATCACGTCGAGCGCATCGAGGATCAGGACTGGGAGCGCAGCTGGATGGACAACTTCCAGCCAATGCGCTTCGGCCAGCGCCTGTGGATCGTGCCGAGCTGGCACGCCGCACCGGAGCCGGACGCGGTGAACCTGCTGCTCGATCCGGGCCTGGCCTTCGGCACCGGCACCCATCCGACCACCGCACTGTGCCTGGAATGGCTCGACGGCCAGACGCTGGATAACTGCAGCGTGCTCGACTTCGGTTGCGGCTCGGGCATCCTCGCCATCGCAGCCCTGCTGCTCGGCGCACCGCAGGCGGTGGGCACCGATATCGACCCGCAAGCCCTGGAAGCTTCGCGCGACAATGCCTCGCGCAATGGCATCGACCCGGCGCGCTTCCCGGTTTACCTGCCCGCCGACCTGCCGCAACAGCCGGCAGACGTGGTGGTCGCCAACATCCTCGCCGGCCCGCTGGTTTCCCTGGCACCTCAGATCACTGCACTGGTCAAAGCCGGTGGACGCCTGGCACTGTCGGGCATCCTCGCCGAGCAGGCCGACGAAGTCCGTGCCGCCTATGCCGGCGCCTTCGACCTCGACCCGACGGCGACCAAGGACGGCTGGGTACGCATCAGCGGCGTCAAGCGCTGATGCGCGCTCAGTCGTTGCGTTAGACTAGCTGCTTGGATTTTCCGGACCCGCGCATGAGCGAAAGCCACGTCACCCAGTGCCCCCATTGCCGCACCAGCTTCCGCGTCAGCCAGGCGCAGCTGGGTGCTGCCCATGGCGTAGTGCGCTGTGGTGCCTGCCTGCATGTGTTCAACGCCGCCGAACAGTTGTTCGGCCCCCGCGCGCCGGCACCAGCACCGACGCCGGCCAACACGGCAAGCACTGCGCCCGACAAGCTTCAATCCGGCAGCGATATCAAGGCGCCGGCCAAGAAGCCGCTCGACGACACCCTGTGGATCCACGACGACCTCGACCTCGACAGCCTCGATCTGGACGAAGAGCTGGCCAGGCTGGAAGAGCAGGAACAGCAGCTGTCGCAACAGTTCCTCGCCCTGGAACAAACGCCGCCTTACACCGGGAACTTCGACGCCGGCGCCGACGAACAAGAAGCGGCGCATGACGAGGCCTGGGCCGAAGCCCTGCTGCGCGACGAGCCATTGAAACGCGAGCGCAGCAGTTTCGAACTGCAGCCGACCGAGAAGCAGCCGGACCCGCTGGCTGCACCGGAGCCGAAAGCAGCCAGCACGTTCAACGCGCCGGCCGTTGCCCGCAAGCCTTCGATCACCGACGAGCTCGACGAGACCGATGAGCCGCGCCTGGGCGACCTCGATAACGAGCCGGGGGAACCCGCCCCCCTGAACGACGGCCTGCACGACGACCGTGAAGAACCCAGAGTGGCACGCAACGAGCCGGGCCTGCGCGAGGAGCGTCTGTTCGAACTGGACGACGAGCCCCTGCAGCTCGACTGGCGCCAGCCACAGGGCATTGCCTGGGGGCGCGTGTTCGGCTGGAGCTTGCTCAATCTGCTGGCGGCCGGCGGCCTGCTGGCCCAGTACGTAACCTACAACTTCGACGAGCTGGCGCGCCAGGATCGCTATCGCCCCTGGTTCGAGCAACTGTGCCCGAGCATTGGCTGCAGCCTGCCGTCGAAAGTCGACATCGGCCAGATTCGCAGCAGCAACCTGGTGGTGCGCAGCCATCCGGAGTTCTCCGGCGCGCTGATCGTCGATGCCATCCTCTATAACCGCGCCCCCTTCGCCCAACCCTTCCCGCTGCTGGAGATGCGCTTCACCGACCTCGGCGGCCAACTGGTCGCCAGCCGTCGCTTCAAACCCAGCGAGTACCTTGCCGGCGAACTGGCCGGGCAGAGCGAAATGCCGCCGCAAACGCCGATTCACATCTCCCTGGATATCCTCGATCCAGGTACCCGCGCGGTCAATTACAGCCTCAGCTTCCACTCGCCCGAATAGCCTGAAGACGGCGCGACCGGTGGCCGCAGGCCACTCATCTAACTGCTGGCAATAAGCCCATAGCTGTTCAGAATTTGTTCAAAACGACCTTTATCCGGTCATCCAGAGCGGGTATCATGCCCACCCTTTTGCGAGCACCGCCCCACCATCGTTTCCCTCGAGGACACAGTGGAGGGCAGGTGTTGATCGCTTACAGTCTCAACTGCGAACCAACAAGCAGGGACGCCCATGTCGGCCCCACGTATTGGCCCCTACACATTGCCCAATCGGTTGATCCTGGCCCCCATGGCCGGCGTCACCGATCGCCCGTTCCGCCAGCTGTGCCGTCGCCTCGGCGCCGGGCTGGTGGTGTCGGAGATGGTCACCAGCGATGTGCGCCTGTGGAACAGCCGTAAATCCAGCCTGCGCCTGCTTCACGCCGGGGATCCCGAGCCGCGCTCGGTACAGATCGCCGGTGGCGATCCGCAGATGATGGCCGACGCAGCGCGCAAGAACGTCGAACTCGGCGCGCAGATCATCGACATCAACATGGGCTGCCCGGCAAAGAAGGTCTGCAACAAGGCCGCCGGCTCCGCCCTGCTGCGTGACGAGCCACTGGTACGCGAGATCCTCGATGCGGTGGTCGGTGCCGTGGACGTACCGGTCACCCTGAAGATCCGCACCGGCTGGGACCGGCAGAACAGGAACGGCATAACCGTAGCGAAAATCGCCGAAGATGCCGGCATCGCTGCACTGTCCGTACACGGGCGCACCCGTGCCGACCTGTACACCGGCGAAGCCGAGTACGAGACCATTGCCGCCATCAAGCAAGCGGTATCGATTCCGGTGTTCGCCAACGGCGACATCGACTCCCCACAAAAAGCCAAGGCCGTGCTCGACGCCACCGGCGCCGACGCCTTGCTGATCGGCCGTGCCGCTCAGGGCCGGCCATGGATCTTCCGTGAAATCGAGCACTACCTGCGTACCGGAGAAACCCTGCCGACACCAAGCCTGCTCGAAGTGGAACGCATCCTGCTGGAACATCTTGCCGCATTGCACGCCTTCTATGGCGAACTGATGGGTGTACGTATCGCCCGCAAGCATGTCGGCTGGTATCTGGCAACCCTGCCGGGCGCCAGGGAGTTTCGCGCCCAGTTCAACCGTCTGGACAGTACGGACGCACAGTGCGCCCACGTTCGCGCGTTCTTTCGCGAACGGCACGAAGAAGGAACAGAGGTGGCCGCATGACGTTGATGACAGAGACCCTAGTGAGTGGAATTGCACCCGTGAGTGACAACACCAGCCTTAAACAGCACCTGAACACGCCGAGCGAAGAGGGCCAGACCCTACGCGGCGCCGTAGAGAAGGCGCTGCACAACTATTTCGCCCATCTCGAGGGCGCGGACGTCACCGACGTGTACAACCTGGTGCTCACCGAAGTCGAAGCACCGTTGCTGGAAACCGTCATGAACCACGTGAAAGGTAACCAGACCAAGGCGTCCGAGCTGCTCGGCCTCAACCGCGGCACGCTGCGCAAGAAGCTCAAGCAGTACGACCTGCTGTAAGCGAATCCCCCGGAAAGGGCGGCCCGGTGCCGCCCTTTTTCACTGATATACCTGTTCCAATGGACCCTACCATGACCGACCAGACCACCCGCCTCCCCGTCCGCCGCGCCCTGATCAGCGTTTCCGACAAGACCGGCATCCTCGACTTCGCTCGCGAACTGGCTGCACTCGGTGTCGAGATCCTCTCCACCGGGGGCACCTACAAGCTGCTCAAGGACAACGGCGTGGCCGCGGTCGAAGTCGCCGACTACACCGGTTTCCCGGAAATGATGGACGGCCGCGTCAAGACTCTGCACCCGAAGATCCACGGCGGCATCCTCGGCCGTCGCGCACTGGACGGCGCGATCATGGACGAGCACGGCATCAAGCCGATCGACCTGGTAGCGGTCAACCTGTACCCCTTCGAAGCCACCGTGGCCAAGCCTGACTGCGACCTGGCCGACGCCATCGAGAACATCGACATCGGCGGCCCGACCATGGTCCGCAGCGCGGCGAAGAACCATAAGGACGTCGCTATCGTGGTCAACACCGGCGACTACGCCAGTATCGTCGAGAGCCTGAAAGCCGGCGGTCTGACCTACGCCCAGCGCTTCGACCTGGCGCTCAAGGCGTTCGAGCACACTGCCGCCTACGACGGCATGATCGCCAACTACCTGGGCACCATCGACCAGGCGCGCGACACCCTGAGCACCGAAGATCGCGGCGCCTTCCCGCGCACCTTCAACAGCCAGTTCATCAAGGCGCAGGAAATGCGCTACGGCGAAAACCCGCACCAGAGCGCAGCCTTCTATGTCGAAGCGAAGAAGGGTGAAGCCAGCGTTTCCACCGCCGTGCAACTGCAGGGCAAGGAGCTGTCGTTCAACAACGTGGCCGACACCGATGCCGCGCTGGAGTGCGTGAAGAGCTTCGTCAAGCCGGCCTGCGTCATCGTCAAGCACGCCAACCCGTGCGGCGTGGCCGTGGTTCCGGAAGACGAAGGCGGCATCCGCAAGGCCTACGATCTCGCCTACGCCACCGATACCGAATCCGCCTTCGGCGGCATCATCGCCTTCAACCGCGAGCTGGATGGTGAAACCGCCAAGGCCATCGTCGACCGTCAGTTCGTCGAAGTGATCATCGCCCCGAAAATCAGCGCCGCCGCCCGCGAAGTGGTAGCCGCCAAGGCCAATGTGCGCCTGCTCGAGTGCGGCGAATGGCCAGCCGAGCGCGCAGCCGGCTGGGACTTCAAGCGCGTCAACGGTGGCCTGCTGGTACAGAGCCGCGATATCGGCATGATCACCGCCGACGACCTGAAGATCGTCACCCAGCGCGCACCGAGCGAGCAGGAAATCCATGACCTGATCTTCGCCTGGAAAGTGGCCAAGTTCGTCAAATCCAACGCCATTGTCTACGCCAAGAACCGTCAGACCGTCGGTGTCGGCGCCGGCCAGATGAGCCGCGTCAACTCCGCGCGCATCGCCGCCATCAAGGCCGAGCACGCTGGTCTGCAGGTGCAGGGCGCGGTGATGGCCTCCGATGCCTTCTTCCCGTTCCGCGACGGTATCGACAACGCCGCCAAGGCCGGTATCACCGCGGTGATCCAGCCGGGCGGTTCGATGCGCGACCAGGAAGTGATCGCGGCAGCCGATGAAGCCGGGATTGCCATGGTGTTCACCGGCATGCGCCACTTTAGGCATTAAAATCGGCCGCACTGAAAAACCGGCATCTGCGTTGTTGCCCCAAGTTCCGCCAATGCTCATTGCCATTAGGCAACTGCGCTTGTCGGAGCCTGGGGCGCCTGGCATCTACCGGCTTCATCGCGACCTGACACCGAGTCGCCAAGTTTTTGTAGCGGCCCGAAAGATTTGCGTCGTAGCCCGGATGAAATCCGGGGACACCCCACTCAAAAGCCCCGGATTGCATCCGGGCTACGGTCAGGAGAAACCCCATGAACGTACTGATCATCGGCAGCGGCGGTCGTGAACACGCCCTGGCCTGGAAAGTGGCGCAGGACAAGCGCGTCGAGAAGGTCTTCGTCGCCCCGGGCAACGCCGGCACCGCCGTCGAAGCCAAGTGCGAGAACGTGGCCATCGACGTACTGGACATCGAAGCGCTGGCCGACTTCGCCGAGAAGAACGTGCAGCTGACCATCGTCGGCCCGGAAGCGCCACTGGTCAAAGGCGTGGTCGACCTGTTTCGCGCACGCAAGCTGGACATCTTCGGCCCCACCGCCGCCGCCGCCCAGCTGGAAGGTTCCAAGGCCTTCACCAAGGACTTCCTGGCCCGTCACAAGATCCCCACCGCCGACTACCAGAACTTCACCGAGATCGAGCCGGCGCTGGCCTACCTGCGCGAGAAAGGTGCTCCGATCGTGATCAAGGCCGACGGCCTGGCCGCGGGCAAGGGCGTGATCGTCGCCATGACCCTGCAGGAAGCCGAAGACGCCGTGCGCGACATGCTCGCCGGCAATGCCTTCGGTGATGCCGGTTCGCGCGTGGTGATCGAGGAGTTCCTCGACGGCGAGGAAGCGTCCTTCATTGTCATGGTCGACGGCGAGAACGTGCTGCCGATGGCCACCAGCCAGGATCACAAGCGCGTCGGCGACGGCGACAGCGGCCCGAATACCGGCGGCATGGGCGCGTACTCTCCGGCACCGGTGGTCACCGCCGAAGTGCACAAGCGCGTGATGGATGAAGTCATCTACCCGACCGTGCGCGGCATGGCCAGCGAAGGCAACGTCTACACCGGCTTCCTCTATGCCGGCCTGATGATCGACAAATCCGGCGCGCCCAAGGTCATCGAGTTCAACTGCCGCTTCGGCGACCCGGAAACCCAGCCGATCATGTGCCGCCTGGAAAGCTCTCTGGTGCTGCTGATCGAGGCCGCGCTGGCCAAGGCGCTGGACAAGGTCGAGGCGACCTGGGACCCGCGTCCGACCGTGGGCGTGGTGCTGGCCGCCGGCGGCTACCCGGGCGACTACGCCAAGGGTGACGTGATCGAAGGCCTGGATGACGCCGCCAAGCTCGACGGCAAGGTGTTCCACGCCGGCACCGCACTGAAGGACGGCGAGATCGTCACCGCCGGCGGCCGCGTGCTGTGCGCCACCGCCATCGGTGCCAGCGTCGCCGATGCCCAGCAGCAGGCCTACCGCCTGGCCGAGAAGATTCGCTGGAACGGCATGTTCCACCGCAACGACATCGGCTACCGGGCCATTGCCCGCGAGCGCGGCGAGAGCTGATAACCAGGGATTCGGTGCAGTTCGGCAAAAAAGCCGGCTTGCGGCTGGCATCAGGTGGCAAAAATGCCTGGCTGCGCCGTATTCCCGCAGACAAATGCTTGGCTATAATCCGGCCACTCATTTAGAAGGACTTGCCCGTGCGCCGGCTCAGGATTGCCATCGGACTACTCGCCAGTTTGCTGTTGCTTGGCCTTGCCCTGACAGCCAGTGCGACCTCTGCCCCGACAGGCGCGCATGGCTGGTCCTATCTGGTCGACGCCAGCGCCCGCCTGGGCCTCGAAGAGGTGCGGGCCCAGCGCCAGCAGTTCAAACCGCTGAGCAAGCAGTCCTTCACCTTCCCCCCCAGTGATCACGCCGTCTGGCTGCGTGCCGAACTGGCGCCGCAGCAGCAACCGGTCTGGCTGTGGATCTTCTCGCCCCGTGTGCAGTATCTCGACTACTACCTGCTGAGAGACGGCGAACTGGAGCAGAACCTGCATACCGGCGAGGCCATGCCGCTGGACACCCGGCCGCTGCCATCGCGCTTCTACCTGATGCCCCTGCCCAATGACGGCCAGGCCCGTGTCGCATATGTTCGCCTGACCTCCAACCATCCGCTGATGACTTGGTTCAAGGTCATGGACCAGACCGAACTGGTCAGCCTGGAAAAGCCCGCCTACCTCTACGGCATGCTGTTCGGCGCGCTGCTGCTGCTGACGCTGTATAACCTCATCCGCTTCATCTACAGCCGCACCGCCAGCAGTCTGTGGCTGGCCGGGGTGAACATCGGCCTGGCCGTGTGCTCGTCGGCCAACCTCGGCATCTTCGCCCAGTGGCTCCCCAGCCTGGGCTACAACCAGTCCCTGATCGCCGATCTTTCCGCACTGTTCGCCGCCTTCAGCGCCCTGGCCTTCGGCCTCAGCTTCATGCAGGGCACGCCGGTGCAGCACAGCGCGATCAATCGCCTGCTGCAGGGCAATGCGCTGCTGGTCCTGGCCTATGCCCTGTGCATCGCCGTCACCGGCCTGTTCTGGTACAGCTCGCTGGTCTACCTGCTGGTGGCCCTGAGCGCAATCAACCTGCTGCTGGTCAGCAGCCTGCACTGGCGCGCCGGTTACCAGCCGGCGCGGCTGATCACCATCGGCATGCTGGTGTTCAACCTCGGCTTCGGTTTCTTCGTACCGGTGCTGCTCGGTTTCGATCAGCTCAATCCGGGCTGGCTGGTGCTCGGCGTGTTCAGCGTTGCCACGCTGGCCGGTCTGATCCTCAGCGTGTCGCTGACCGAGCGCCAGCGGCAGATTCAGCACGACACCCTGAACGCAAGCACCGCCCTGGCCGCCAGCAGCGCGGAGCTGCGCGCCAAGGCCGAGTTCCTGGCGAAGATCAGTCACGAGATCCGCACGCCGATGAATGGGGTGCTGGGCATGACCGAACTGCTGCTGGGCACGCCGCTGTCGGCCAAACAGCGCGACTACGTGCAGACGATTCACAGTTCGGGCAACGAGCTGCTTACCCTGATCAACGAAATTCTCGACATTTCCAAGCTGGAATCCGGGCAGATCGAACTGGACGACGTGCAGTTCGACCTCAGCGCGCTGATCGAGGACTGCCTGGACATCTTCCGCGCCAAGGCCGAACAGCAGAAGGTAGAGCTGATCAGTTTCATCCAGCCGCAGGTGCCGCGGGTGATCAGCGGCGACCCTACGCGCCTGCGTCAGGCGCTGCTCAGTCTGCTGGACAACGCCTTCAAGCAGACCGACGAAGGCGAGATCCTGCTTGTCGTTGCACTGGACAGCAGCAACGGTCAGCATCGCCTGCGCGTTGCCGTACAGGACAGCGGCCGCCCGCTGCAGCCGGAGGAGCGCGATGCGCTGCTCAACGCCGAGCTGCAGAGCCGTGACTTCCTCGCTGCCACGCAACTGGGCGGACGCCTTGGTCTGATCATCGCGCGTCAGCTGGTGCGCCTGATGGGCGGTGAATTCGGCATCCAGGGCAGCGGCAACCAGGGCACCACCCTGTGGCTGAGCCTGCCGCTGGACGCGGCCCGGCTGGAACAGCCGGAAACCGATCTGGACAGCCCGCTGCAGGGCGCACGTCTGCTGGTGGTGGACGACAACGACACCTGCCGCAAGGTGCTGATGCAGCAGTGCAACGCCTGGGGCATGCAGGTCAGCGCCGTGCCGTCCGGCAAGGAGGCTCTGGCCCTGCTGCGCACCAAGGCTCATATGCGCGAGTACTTCGACGCGGTGCTGCTCGACCAGGACATGCCCGGCATGACCGGCATGCAGCTGGCCGCCAAGATCAAGGAAGACCCCAGCCTCAACCACGACATCC
Organism: Pseudomonas sp. Z8(2022); assembly: GCF_025837155.1. Taxonomy (NCBI): domain Bacteria; kingdom Pseudomonadati; phylum Pseudomonadota; class Gammaproteobacteria; order Pseudomonadales; family Pseudomonadaceae; genus Pseudomonas; species Pseudomonas sp. Z8(2022). The sequence continues at coordinate 3,734,449 of NZ_CP107549.1, forward strand.
TGATCATCATGCTCACCGGCATCAGCAACGCGCCGAGCAAGGTGATCGCGCGCAACGCCGGGATCAAGCGCATCCTGGCCAAGCCGGTGGCTGGCTATACGCTCAAGACCACCCTGGCCGACGAACTGGCCCAGCGCCCCAACGACACCCCGGCCCAGGCCGCGCCAACACCGGTGAGCACGCCGCTGAACGTGCCGGCCGACTTCCGCATCCTGGTCGCCGAAGACAACAGCATCTCCACCAAGGTGATCCGCGGCATGCTCGGCAAGCTCAACCTCAAGCCGGACACCGCCAGCAACGGCGAGGAAGCCCTCAGCGCGATCAAGGCGCAGCCCTACGATCTGGTGCTGATGGACTGCGAAATGCCGGTGCTCGATGGCTTCTCCGCCACCGAGCAGCTGCGCGCCTGGGAACAGAGCGAGAAGCGCCCGCGCACGCCGGTGGTGGCGCTGACCGCGCATATTCTCAGCGAACACAAGGAACGCGCGCGTGCCGTGGGCATGGACGGCCATATGTCCAAACCGGTGGAACTGTCGCAATTGCGCGAGCTGATCGAGCACTGGATCGCCGAACGCGAACTGCGCCGCCAGCGTGATGCACTGCCACACTGATAACCTTCTTCACCTTATCTGCCTTTCTGCGAGCATGCCGCCATGGCGTCCGAGTTGTTCAGCCTGTACCTGAAGATGCTGGTGCTCTACAGCCCCTTCTTCGTCCTCTCCTGCTTCATCAGCCTCAGCCGCGGCCACACGCTCAAGGAGCGCAAGCGCCTGGCCTGGAAGGTGGCGCTGGGCGTGCTGGTGGCGAGCATGCTGCTGTACCTGTTCGGCAAGCACATCTTCGTACTGTTCGGCATCACCATCGATGCCTTCCGTATCGGCGCCGGTTCGGTGCTGTTCATCTCGGCGCTGGGCATGGCTCAGGGCAAGTCGGCGGTGCAGAGCGACAACGTGCAGCAGGACGTGACCATCGTGCCGCTGACCATTCCCCTGACGGTCGGCCCCGGCACCATCGGCGCCCTGCTGGTAATGGGCGCCACTCAGCCACACTGGGACGACAAGCTGGTGGCGGTGGCGGCGATCTTCCTCGCCAGCCTCACCGTGGGTCTGGTGCTGTACCTGTCCAACCAGTTCGAGCGCCTGCTTGGCGACCAGGGTCTGCAGATCGTCAGCCGTCTGATGGGCCTGTTCGTCTGCGCCCTGGCGGCGCAGATCATATTCACCGGGGTGAAAAACTACCTCGTCCCCTAGGGTTGCCACCCATCTGGCAGCGCTGTTTGGCCAGATCCTCTCGCCGCCCCACGGCAGAACATCCGCCTGCCCTGCGCACGCCGATGCGCACCTCATTGGTGCACACACCATCGCCCCCGCCTCGACTCAATAGAGCCTCAGCATCTTCCTCGCGCCCTGACCGCAGCAGCGCCGTGCGCGCCCTGCAGCGCGGTATCCGGCGCGTTTCCGGATGGCCGATCCTGCCCCGGCCGAGGCATTCGCCGGCGCCGCAGGGATGGAATTGCTGACCGACAGCCCAGAAAGGGCACAGCAATTGCTCAAGAGCCATATAGAGGTCAGCAAGGCAGAGGTGCATTCGATCACCCTGCACAGGCTGTACGGCGCTCGCCAGCACCTGGAGCCAAGACCGGTACAACCGGGACATGACCTTCACGCATGACCAATAACAACGCTGTCCGCTTAATCACATCCGTGAATGGAGATCGCACCATGCAACGTCGAAGTCTGATCAAGGCCTTTACCCTTTCCGCGTCCATCGCCGCCATGGGCCTGTCCTGGTCCATTCAGGCCGCCGAAACCATCAAGGTCGGCATCCTCCACTCGCTGTCCGGCACCATGGCCATTTCCGAAACCTCGTTGAAAGACATGGCGCTGATGACCATCGACGAGATCAACGCCAAGGGTGGCGTGCTCGGCAAGCAACTGGAGCCGGTGGTGGTCGACCCCGCCTCGAACTGGCCGCTGTTCGCCGAACGCGGCCGTCAGTTGCTGACCCAGGACAAGGTCGCGGTGACCTTCGGCTGCTGGACCAGCGTATCGCGCAAATCCGTGCTGCCGGTCTATGAAGAGCTCAACGGCCTGCTGTTCTACCCGGTGCAGTACGAAGGCGAAGAGATGTCGCCGAATGTGTTCTATACCGGTGCAGCGCCAAACCAGCAGGCCATCCCGGCGGTGGAGTACCTGCTCAGCGAAGACGGCGGCGCGGCCAAGCGCTTCTTCCTGCTCGGCACCGACTATGTCTACCCGCGCACCACCAACAAGATTCTGCGCGCCTTCCTGCACAGCAAGGGCATCGCCGACAAGGACATCGAAGAGGTCTACACCCCCTTCGGCCACAGCGACTATCAAACCATCGTCGCCAACATCAAGAAGTTCGCCGCCGGCGGCAAGACCGCGGTGGTCTCCACCGTCAACGGTGACTCCAACGTGCCGTTCTACAAGGAACTGGCCAACCAGGGCCTGGACGCCACCGAAGTGCCGGTAGTGGCCTTCTCCGTGGGTGAAGAAGAACTGCGCGGCATCGACACCAAACCGCTGGTCGGCCACCTGGCGGCGTGGAACTACTTCCAGTCCGTTGAGAACCCGGTCAACGAGAAGTTCGTCGCCGACTGGAAGGCCTACGCCAAGGCCAAGAAGCTGCCGAACGCCGACACCGTGGTGACCAACGACCCGATGGAAGCCACCTACGTCGGTATCCACATGTGGGCCCAGGCCGTCGAGAAGGCCGGCACCACCGATGTGGACAAGGTGCGCGAAGCCATGGCCGGCCAGGAATTCGCGGCGCCGAGCGGCTTCACCCTGAAGATGGACGAGAAGAACCACCACCTGCACAAGCCGGTGATGATCGGCGAGATCCAGGAAGACGGTCAGTTCTCCGTGGTCTGGGAAACCGAAGGCCCGATCCGTGCTCAGCCGTGGAGTCCCTTCATCGAAGGCAACGACAAGAAAGCCGATACCCCGGTGAAGTCGAACTGAGGCAAAGCCCCTCTCCCACAAGCGGCAAGCACAGCTCGTCATGGGTTGCCGTGCCGCTTGTCTCCCCTCTCCCGCTTGCGGGAGAGGGGCTGGGGGAGAGGGTTGCCGTAGCCCGGATGCAATCCGGGAAAGCACGTCCCGGAGCGCATCCGGGCTACGCCAAGGACACCCTTATGCCCACTGCCCTTACCCGAATTCTTCTGAGCCTGCTGCTGTTGCTGCCACTGGCCGCCAGCGCTGGCGATGCCGACGACTTCGTCGCCGCCAACCCTGGCAAGCAGGCCTCACTGCTGCAGGACTGGGCCGCAGCGCCCAGCCCCGAACGCATACCACTGTTGCAGGCTCTGCAGCAGGGCCGCGTCGGCAGCGATACCGACAAGCGCGCCTTCATCGAACAGGATGGCGCCTGGCAGGCTGCCGATGGCCAAGCCCAGGCCAATGGCACACCGCGCAAACTGCGTCTGAACAACCGCCTGCGCGGCCTGGTCGGCGTTGCCGTGGCCGGCCATCAGTTGCTCGACAGGGATGCAGCCATACGCCTCGGCGCCGCCAGACAACTGCAGCGCAACACGCCGGCGGCACTGCTGCCGCTGCTGGAAAGCCGTCTGAGCCTCGAGGCCGACGAGAACGTCCGCGACGCCGTCACCCTGGCTCTGGCCAACCTGCAACTGGCCGATGCCAACCCGGCCGTACGCCTGGCCGCCGTAGAGCGCCTGGGCAAGACCGGCGACCCGCTCGCACGCACCCGCCTGCAGACACTGCTCGACGGCGACGAAAGCGATGACGCGGTACGCACTGCGGCGCAGAAGAGCCTGGCCCAGGTGAAGAACAAGCTGCTGATCGGCGAGGTGCTCGGCCAGGCCTTCAGCGGTCTGTCCCTCGGTTCGATCCTGCTGCTGGCCGCCCTCGGACTGGCCATCACCTTCGGCCTGCTCGGGGTGATCAACATGGCCCATGGCGAGATGCTGATGCTCGGCGCCTACACCACCTACGTGGTGCAACTGGCCTTCCAGAAGCTCGCCCCCGGCTACCTCGCCCTCTACCCGCTGGCCGCCCTGCCGATTGCCTTCGTGGTCACCGCCTGCATCGGCATGGCCTTGGAGCGCACGGTGATCCGCCATCTCTACGGTCGCCCGCTGGAAACCCTGCTGGCCACCTGGGGCATCAGCCTGATCCTGATCCAGCTGGTACGCGTCACCTTCGGCGCGCAGAACGTCGAAGTGGCCAACCCGGCCTGGCTGTCCGGCGGCGTGCAGGTGCTGCCGAACCTGGTGCTGCCGTACAACCGCATCGTCATCATCGGTTTCGCCCTGTTTGTCGTGGCCCTGACATGGTTGCTGCTGAACAAGACGCGCCTGGGCCTGAACGTGCGTGCAGTGACGCAGAACCGCAACATGGCCGCCTGCTGCGGCGTGCCCACCGGCCGCGTGGACATGCTCGCCTTCGGTCTGGGCTCGGGGATCGCCGGCCTCGGTGGCGTGGCCCTGAGCCAGATCGGCAACGTCGGCCCGGATCTCGGCCAGAGCTACATCATCGATTCCTTCCTGGTGGTAGTGCTCGGCGGTGTCGGCCAGTTGGCCGGTAGCGTGCTGGCCGCCTTCGGCCTCGGCGTGGTGAACAAGTTCCTCGAGCCACAGATCGGCGCCGTGCTGGGCAAGATCCTGATCCTCGCGCTGATCATCCTGTTCATCCAGAAACGCCCGCAAGGCCTGTTCGCACTGAAAGGAAGGGTGATCGACTGATGACCATGCCACTGAATCAAACCGTTCTCGCCCGCGCCAGCGCCAAGCTCGGTCCACGAGTCTCGCTGGCCATCGGCCTGCTGGTGCTGGCGATCCTCGTCGCCATGCCGCTGCTGCACCTGCTGCCGGCCGATCATGCCCTATATGTCTCGGCCTACAGCCTGACCTTGGTGGGCAAGATCCTCTGCTACTGCATCGTCGCCCTGGCACTGGATCTGGTCTGGGGCTACGCCGGCATGCTCTCGCTCGGCCACGGCCTGTTCTTCGCCCTCGGTGGCTATGCCATGGGCATGTACCTGATGCGTCAGTCAGCAGGCGACGGCCTGCCGGCGTTCATGGGCTTCCTCGCCTGGACCGAGCTGCCCTGGTACTGGTACGGCACCTCCAGCTTCCTCTGGTCACTGTGCCTGGTGGTACTGGCGCCGGGTCTGCTGGCCCTGGTGTTCGGCTTCTTCGCCTTCCGCTCGCGGATCAAGGGTGTGTACTTCTCGATCATGACCCAGGCGCTGACCTTCGCCGGCATGCTGCTGTTCTTCCGCAACGAGACCGGTTTCGGCGGCAACAACGGCTTTACCGGGTTCACCCGCATCCTCGGTTTCGACATCACCGCGCAGGGCACCCGCGCCGCGCTGTTCCTGGCCACCGTGGTGTTGCTGGTGGGCAGCCTGTACCTGGGATTCTGCCTGGCACGCAGCAAGTTCGGTCGTGTACTCACCGCCCTGCGTGATGCCGAGAACCGCCTGATGTTCTGCGGCTACGACCCGCGCGGCTACAAGCTGTTCATCTGGGTATTGAGCGCAGTGCTGTGCGGCCTGGCCGGTGCGCTGTACGTGCCCCAGGTAGGCATCATCAACCCCAGCGAAATGGCCCCGACGCAGTCCATCGAGGCCGCTGTGTGGGTCGCTCTGGGTGGCCGCGGCACGCTGATCGGCCCGCTGCTCGGCGCCGGCCTGGTCAACGGCATGAAGAGCTGGTTCACCGTGGCCTTCCCCGAATACTGGCTGTTCGCCCTGGGCGCGCTGTTCATCGTCGTCACCCTATACCTGCCCAGAGGCGTGGTGGGACTGCTGAAGAAGGACAAGGAACAATGAGAGCCACTCCCGTACCCGAGTCCATGCTCGAAGCCGCCTTCGACCCCACCGGCCTGGCGCTGGACACCGGCAATCTGCTGGGCAAGGGTGTCAACGTCCGCCACGGCACCATCCTCACCCTGGAAGACATCAACGTCAGCTTCGATGGCTTCAGGGCGCTGACCAACCTGACCCTGTACATCGGTGTCGGCGAGCTGCGCTGCATCATCGGCCCCAACGGCGCCGGCAAGACCACCATGATGGACGTGATCACCGGCAAGACCCGCCCGGACACCGGCGTGGCCTACTTCGGCGAACAGTTCGACCTGACCCGCATGAGCGAGGTGGAGATCGCCCAGGCCGGCATCGGCCGCAAGTTCCAGAAGCCGACTGTGTTCGAGGCCTTGAGCGTGTTCGAGAACCTGGAACTGGCGCAGAAGACCAACAAGTCGGTATGGGCCAGCCTGCGCGCGCGCCTGTCCGGCGAGCAACGTGACCGCATCGACGAGGTGCTGCAGACCATTCGCCTGGATGGCTCGCGCCACCGTCCGGCCGGCCTGCTCTCCCACGGCCAGAAGCAGTTCCTCGAAATCGGCATGCTGCTGATGCAGGAGCCGCACCTGCTGCTGCTCGACGAACCGGTGGCAGGCATGACCGACGCCGAAACCGAGTTCACCGCCGAGCTGTTCAAGTCGCTGGCGCGCAAGCACTCGCTGATGGTGGTCGAGCACGACATGGGCTTCGTCGGCTCCATCGCCGACCACGTCACCGTACTGCACCAGGGCAGCGTGCTGGCCGAAGGCTCGCTGGAGAAGGTGCAGAACGACGAGCGGGTGATTGAGGTTTATCTGGGGCGCTGAGCCTCTCCCCGGCTCCTCTCCCACAAGCTGGAGAGGGGCAAAGGCTGGCGCTCCATAGGGTGCGCCGTATGCCCTGAACAACGGTCAAGGACATTCCTATGCTGCAAGTCCAACAGCTTCACCAGTACTACGGCGGCAGCCACATCCTCCGTGGCCTGTCGTTCGACGCCAAGGTCGGCGAAGTCACCTGCCTGCTCGGCCGCAACGGCGTGGGCAAGACCACCCTGCTCAAGTGCCTGATGGGCCTGATCCCGGCCAAGGACGGCAGCGTGCAATGGGAAGGCAAACCCATCACCGGCTTCAAACCGCACCAGCGCGTGCACGCCGGCATCGCCTACGTGCCCCAGGGCCGCGAGATATTCGGTCGCCTCACCGTGGAAGAGAACCTGCTGATGGGGCTTTCCCGGTTCAACGCCAGGGAAGCCAAGGCCGTACCCGAGTTCATCTACGAGCTGTTCCCTGTGCTGCGCGAGATGAAGCACCGCCGCGGCGGCGACCTGTCCGGCGGCCAGCAGCAGCAGCTGGCCATCGGTCGCGCCCTGGCCAGCAAGCCGCGCCTGCTGATCCTCGACGAGCCCACCGAAGGCATCCAGCCCTCGGTGATCAAGGAGATTGGCGTGGTGATCAAGAAACTCGCCGAGCGTGGCGACATGGCCATCCTGCTGGTCGAGCAGTTCTACGACTTCGCTGCCGAGCTGGCCGACCAGTACCTGGTGATGAGCCGGGGCGAGATCGTCCAGCAGGGCCGTGGCGAGAATATGGAAGCCGAAGGTGTGCGCGGGCTCGTAGCAATCTGATACGCGCCCGCCTGTGGGAGGGGCTTTAGCCGCGACGGCTCCTAGCGCCCACATGCATGGCAATTAGCGGGCGACCACGCACCGAATTGGTTCAGGGCACGCCTCTTGCTTGCCCACTCGGTCAAGTATCCTGCGGAACCGTTGCCTTACCATGAATCTGCCCGCCGCCCCGTTCACGCCAAGCTGGCCTGCCGAGCTGGAGCTGGCCTACGCGCGCCATGGCGAGCGCACCACACCGGTGCGCAGGCGCCACCTCGGCCCCCTAAGGGTGCAGAAGCACCTGTACGCCGAAGGCCCGGAAGTCTGCCAGCACATCATCGTCCACCCGCCTGGCGGCATTGCCGGCGGTGACGTTCTGGAGATCTCGGCCCAGGCTGGCGAAAACGCCTGGGTGCAGCTCACCAGCCCTGGCGCAGCCAAGTGGTATCGCGCTGCCGGTGTCGCCCGACAGAACCTGCGCCTGAGCGTCGAAGCCGGCGCCACTCTGGAATGGCTGCCGCAGGAGACCATCATCTATGCCGGCGCCCAGGCCGAACTGCACACACAGATCGACCTGCAAGGCGACGCCCGCCTGTTCTACTGGGATATCGTCGCCCTCGGCCGCCCTGCCGCCGACGAGCGTTTTGCCAGCGGCCATTTCCAGGCCGCACTGGATATCCGCCGCGACGGCAAGCTGCTCTGGCATGAACGCCAGCGTGTTTGCGGCGGCGACGGTCTGCTCGACTCGCCCATCGGTCTGGACGGTCAGCCGGTGTTCGCCACCCTGCTGGTCAGTGGCGAAGTGGACAGCGACCTGCTGGAGCGCTGCCGCGAACTGAAGATCGACGGCGTGCGCGGCGACCTCAGCCAGCTTGCCGGCCTGTTGGTCGCACGCTGCCTGGCCAGTGAAGCACTGCAGGCGCGCGCCTGGCTGATCGAACTCTGGCGCCTGCTGCGCCCGGCCCTGCTGGGTCGCGAGGCGGCGCCACCACGAATCTGGAATACCTGAGGCGGTGGCTGCCTGCAGCCGCCCCATGACCTGGAGCGAACGATGGATCTGAGTCCACGCGAGAAAGACAAGCTGCTGATCTTCACCGCCGGCCTGGTGGCCGAGCGCCGTCTGGCGCGTGGGGTGAAGCTGAACTACCCGGAGGCCATGGCCTATATCTCCGCCGCCCTGCTCGAAGGCGCGCGCGACGGCCAGACCGTCGCCGAACTGATGCATTTCGGCACCACCCTGCTGACCCGCGAGCAGGTGATGGAAGGCGTGCCGGAGATGATCCCGGAGATCCAGATCGAAGCCACCTTTCCCGACGGCACCAAACTGGTGACCGTCCACCAACCGATTGCATAACCATGAGCTACGAAATAGCGAACGCCAGTGAAGCCGACCTGCCCGGAATCCTGGCCATTTACAACGACGCGGTGCAGCACACCACGGCGATCTGGAACGAGAACCTGGCCGACCTCGCCAACCGCCGCGCCTGGCTGACCGAGCGCACCGGCGCCGGCTTCCCGGTGCTGGTGATGGTGGATAGCGCCGGCGCGGTGCTCGGCTACGCCAGCTACGGGCCCTGGCGCCCGCACGATGGCTACCGGCACACCGTCGAGCATTCGGTTTACGTACGCAGCGACCAGCGCGGTCAGGGCCTCGGCGTGCTGCTGATGCAGGCCCTGATCGAGCGAGCCAGAGCAGCCGGGCTGCACGTGATGGTCGGAGCCATCGAGTCGGAGAACACCGCCTCGATCCGCCTACACCAGCGCCTCGGCTTCGTCACCACCGGGCAGATGCCCCAGGTCGGCCGCAAGTTCGGCCGCTGGCTGGATCTGACTTTCATGCAACTGATTCTGGAGTGAGCACCCCATGATTCCCGGCGAATACCAGATTGCCGACGGCGAGATCGAGCTCAATGCCGGTCGTCGCACCCTGACCCTCTCCGTGGCCAACAGCGGCGACCGGCCGATCCAGGTCGGTTCGCACTACCACTTCTTCGAGACCAACGATGCGCTGATCTTCGATCGAGCATCCACACGAGGTATGCGCCTGAACATTCCAGCCGGCACCGCCGTGCGTTTCGAGCCCGGACAGAGCCGCGAGGTGGAGCTGGTGGAACTGGCCGGCGCGCGCCGCGTGTTCGGCTTCGCCGGCCGGGTGATGGGCGACCTGGATTGAGGTGACTCTCGCAGGAGCGGCTTTGGCCGCGATAACGGTTTCGCCGCTAAAGCCGCTCCCACGGAAGAACCGCAGCTCCTCATCCCCTGACAGACAAACACGCGCCAGCCTTCGCGCCACAAGGGAAGCGAATATGAAAATCAACAGACAAGCCTACGCCGACATGTTCGGCCCCACCGTCGGCGACAAGGTGCGCCTGGCCGACACCGACCTGTGGGTCGAAGTCGAGAAGGACTTCACCACCTACGGCGAAGAAGTGAAGTTCGGCGGCGGCAAGGTGATCCGCGACGGCATGGGCCAGGGCCAACTGTGCGCCGCCGAGGTGGTCGACACCCTGATCACCAATGCCCTGATCATCGACCACTGGGGCATCGTCAAGGCCGACGTCGGCCTCAAGGACGGGCGCATCGCCGCCATCGGCAAGGCCGGCAACCCGGATATCCAGCCTGACGTGACCATCGCCATCGGCGCCGGTACCGAGGTGATCGCCTGCGAGGGCATGATCCTCACCGCCGGCGGCATCGACACCCACATCCACTTCATCTGCCCGCAGCAGATCGAAGAAGCGCTGATGAGTGGCGTCACCACCATGATCGGCGGCGGCACCGGGCCGGCCACCGGCACCAACGCCACCACCTGCACCTCCGGGCCGTGGCACATGGCGCGCATGCTGCAAGCCGCCGACGCCTTCCCGATGAATCTGGGCTTCACCGGCAAGGGCAACGCCTCTCTGCCCGAGCCGCTGATCGAGCAGGTCAAGGCCGGCGCCATCGGTCTGAAGCTGCACGAGGACTGGGGCACCACCCCGGCGGCCATCGACAACTGCCTGTCGGTCGCCGATCAATACGACGTGCAGGTGGCGATCCACACCGACACGCTGAACGAGTCCGGCTTCGTCGAAACCACCCTGGCCGCGTTCAAGGGAAGGACCATCCACACCTACCACACCGAGGGCGCCGGCGGCGGCCACGCCCCGGACATCATCAGGGCCTGCGGCTTCGCCAATGTGCTGCCGTCCTCGACCAACCCGACCCGACCGTTCACCCGCAATACCATCGACGAGCACCTGGACATGCTGATGGTCTGCCACCACCTCGACCCGAGCATCGCCGAGGACGTGGCCTTCGCCGAGAGCCGCATCCGTCGCGAGACCATCGCAGCGGAAGACATCCTCCACGACCTTGGCGCCTTCTCCATGATCAGCTCCGACAGCCAGGCCATGGGCCGTGTCGGCGAAGTGATCACCCGCACCTGGCAGACCGCCGACAAGATGAAGAAGCAGCGCGGCCCGCTGCCCGAGGATGCGCCAGGCAACGACAACTTCCGCGCCAAGCGCTACATCGCCAAGTACACCATCAACCCGGCGATCACCCACGGCATCAGTCATGAAGTGGGTTCGGTGGAAGTGGGTAAGTGGGCCGACCTGGTGCTCTGGCGCCCGGCCTTCTTCGGCGTCAAGCCGACGCTGATTCTCAAGGGCGGGGCCATCGCCGCCAGCCTGATGGGCGACGCCAACGCCTCGATCCCGACCCCGCAGCCGGTGCACTACCGGCCGATGTTCGCCAGCTACGCCGGCAGCCGTCATGCCACCAGCATCACCTTTATCAGCCAGGCAGCGTTCGACGCCGGCGTGCCCGAGCAGCTCGGACTGAAGAAGAAGATCGGCGTGGTCAAGGGCTGCCGCGAGGTGCAGAAGAGCGACCTGATCCACAACGGCTATCTGCCGAACATCGAGGTCGATCCGCAGAACTATCAGGTCAGGGCCGATGGCCAGCTGCTCTGGTGCGAGCCGGCCGAAGTGCTGCCGATGGCGCAGCGCTACTTCCTGTTCTGACGCAGGAGCCGGGCTTTACGCCCGGCTCTGGCTGTAGTCAGGAATCCTGCTTCATCTCGTCGTAGGCACTCAGATAGTCGCCGGCCAGGCGCTCCTTCTGCCTGTCGTTGAGCAGCTTGCCGGCCATCTGGAAAAAGGTGCGCTCTTCTTCCTTGAGGTGATGCTCGACCTTCTCCGCCAGTGCCTTGGCTTGCGCCAGCCAGCTGGGGCTGCTGGGATCGGTTTCCTCCAGCCCCTCGACCATTTCGTCCATCTCGTGATGTTCGGCGATCGCATGGCGCGACAGATCAACGCCCGCATCCTGCTGCATCAGGGGAATGTAGAAATGGCGCTCCTCGGCCACCGAATGCACGGCTAGTTCCTGCTTGAGCTGGGAAAACAGGGCGTGGCGTTCGGGGCTGTCGCCCTGGGTGGCGACCAGTTTCCGCGCCAGTTCGCGCTGGATGTCGTGGCTGATGCGCAAGGCTTCGAAAATCGTCATGCAGGCACCTCTTCCTGAGTCACGGTCGTAGTAGCACTAGACCATCAGCTCGCCGATAGGTGCCGTACCGCTTGTTCAGCGCAGCTGGCTGTCCTTGCTGCCACGGCGGTTGTAGCCGCTGAAGGCGGCGTTCTCGCGGTCGTGCTCGGCCTGGCACCTGACGCACAGGCGGACGCCGGGAATGGCCTGGCGACGGGCCTCGGGGATGACCGCGTCGCACTCTTCGCAGTGACGCAGGCTCTCGCCTTTCGGCAATTGGCTGCGGGCACGCGCGACGGCGTCCTCGATGCTGCTGTCGATCTGTTCCTGAACTGCGTCGTCGCTTGCCCAACCACCGGCCATGCTCATCCTCCTCGCATTCACCGGACAGATATGCGCCCGGGAAATGCGAAGTGCAAGTGCTGCCGGTCGTTACTCGCGGACTTCCATGAACTCCGTGGCCCAGCGGATGTAATCCTCGGGCATGGTGTACTTGTGCGTCAGTTCGGTGGCGTTGAGGTCGCACGGCTGCGCGCCGCGCTGCTCGCGCAGGCAGTCGTAGGTGGCCTTGATCGCGGCGAAGTAGGCGGCGTGGCCGTTGACCACGATGCGCACGCCCAGGCGGGCCAGACGCTGGTTGTCGCGCAGTTCGGGGTTGCCATAGGTGACCAGCATCAGCGGCACCCTGAGGCCCGAGGCGATCTGCTCCAGGTGAGCGAAGTCCCTGACCCCGACCAGGCAGATGCCGTCTGCGCCAGCCGCCTCGTAGGCGCGGGTACGGCGGATCACTTCGTCCACTTCCAGTACGCCGGCATGGGTACGGGCGATGATCGCCAGTTCCGGATCGACGCGCGCTTCCAGCGCGGCGAGGATCTTGCCGACGCCTTCTTCGATGGAAATCAGGTCGGTGGACTTGCGCCCGAACTGGGCCGGCAGCAGGGTGTCCTCGATGGTCAGCGCGGCGACGCCGGCGCGTTCCAGCTCTACCACGGTGCGCATCACGTTGAGCGCGTTGCCGTAGCCGTGGTCGGCGTCGGCAATCACCGGCAGGCGCGCGACGCGGCCGATGCGCGCGGCCTGCTCGACGAATTCGCTGAGGGTGATCAGGGCGAAGTCCGGCGCGCCGAGCACCTGCAGAGAGGCGACGGAGCCACCGAGGATGCCGACCTCGAAGTCGAGATCCGCAGCAATCCGGGCGGACATGGGATCGAAGACCGAAGCGGTGTGATAGCAGCGGTCGGAAGCCAGCAGGGCACGAAAGGCGCTGCGTAGCTCATGGTGGGATGCACGTTGCAGGATGGGCATGGGGCGTATTCCAAAGTCGGTTGAATCGCTTTTTTCTCTTTTTAGTAGGGCGTAGACGCGGCGAATGCTAGCGCAAGGCACTTGCTGCCAGCTTTCAAACGGCTCGCCTGGCGAATGACCAGCAATTTACCGGCCAGCCAGCTCCGCCGGCAGTGTCGGGAAGAAGCCACCGCCGGTCAGCAGGCCGTAAGCCATCCAGATGGCAACGGCCAGATAGAACAGCCGCGGCGCCCAGCTCGCCAGCATCTGCTGGCTCGCAGCCAGCTGCTGCGCCTGCAGGCGGGCGAAACGCAGCAGTGCCTTGCCCGGGCGCCCGGTCGCTTCGCCGGTATTGAGCACACCGATGAGCATGGCCTTGCCGGGAAAACTCAGGCCGTCGAAGGCGCGCGCCAGCGACTGCCCGGCAGCGACTCGCGGCGCCAGGCTGGCGAAATCCCGCCGCAGCCGTGGATTGCCCATCGCGCTGCTGGCACGTGGCAGGGCATCGAGTACCGGCATGCCGGCCTCAAGCAGCAGCCCGAGGCTGTCACAGTAGTTTCGCAGGTCAGCGCGACGCTGCAGACTCCCCAACACCGGCAAGGCCAGCAGCAGATCGTCGAGCTGACCCGGCCTTTCGGTTCGGCGCTGCTGCCAGCGACGCCACAGTGCCCGCACGCCAAACAGCAACGCACAGAGTGCCAGCACAGGCAGCAGCACGGCTGCCAGATAACCCGCGACACTCAGGCTTCCACCGACCAGGGCGGGCAAGGGTTTGACCGTCAGCGCCAGCACCAGCACGCCTGCGGGCAGCAATAGGCGGGAGACGAGATCAGCGGCATGGCGCGCCTGCTCGTCGTAGCGCTGCGCCAGTTGCTCGTGGATATGTACCAGCGCACCGGCCTCCTGCGCAGCCCGCACCAGGCTGCTTTCCAGTGGCGTGAATACGCCACTCAGCTGGCCGGAACTCGCCAGGTCGCGTCCGTTCCCCACCATCTGCCGCAAGCGCTTCACGGCAGCCTCATGGCGCGCGCCAAGATTCAGGCTGGCCAGTGCCCGATCGATGGGTACCCCCGCCCGTTCCATCGCCGCCAGGTGAGCGAACAACCCGGCGCGGCTACGCAGATCGAGAGTGACAAAGGGACGCGACATGATCAGGCTCGGTGAAGTGCAGCGCTCAGGTTAACCAGTCGCCGTGCGGGTCGCTATGGCTGTTCCAGCGGTGGCATCGACGCGTGCGGCAGCCAGCGTCCGAGAATGGCCTCGAGGCTGCCGTCCTCGTGCATCTGCTGCAATGCACGCTGCCAGCGCACCACGCGGACCACCGAGGTCTGCGGGGAAAAGGCGATGTAATAGGCCGAGCGCATGAACGGCACGTGCGCGGTAACGTCCTGCGGCTTGAGGTCGACGACAGCCAGTTCGCCAGCCAGGGTCAGGTCCTCGGTGGCGATCAGGTTGACCCGGCCGTGCTTGAGCAGGGTCATCATCTGTCTCGGCCCGGAGACCCCGTAGAGGTTGGTGAAGCCCCTGGAACCGAGAACCTCGAAGGTATACCACTGCTTGGGCAGCGCCAGAGGCCCACTGGCGGCCGCCTGCGGCAAGCTGTCGATGACCAGCCCGCGTGATTTCAGCGAGTAGAAGCTGGTGGTGCCAACCACGATGGGGCCGACCCAGTGGAATCTGCCCTCGCGCTCGGGGATACGCACGGTAGAGAACAGACCGATGTCCGCGTCCTGCTGGGCCAGGTGAAAGGCGCGCGTCCAGGGCACCAGCTCGATCCTGCCACGGTCGCCGGTGCGCGCCAGCAGGGCTCTGACCACTTCGACCGAGAAGCCGCTGGGCTCACCGTCGCGCATGAAACTCATCGGCGGTGAATCTTCGGTGAGCAGGCGCAGCCGGGTCTCTGCCGACGCACAGGGCGCCACCAGCAGCAGAACACACAGCCATCGATGCAAGAAGCGCTTGCCCATCAACCCTCCCTCCGGCCTGCAGACTAGCAAGCCAAGATGCACGATGCAGCAGCTTCGCTCCTAACGGAGCAAATCGGCCAGCATGCTCTCGTCGGCCTCCGGAAACCAGTGTCGATGGATCCGGCCCAGGCCACCGTCGTGGCGCATATCCTCAAGCGCCCGTTGCCAACGGGCGACAAGAGCGGCATCGGTGTGCAGTGAAAAAGCAATGTAGGAGTCGCTGGGCATCAGGTCGAACTGCGCCTGCAGCTGCCCGGGATGCATGCCCTGCTCGGCGAGCAGGGCATCGAGAGTGAGGTTGTTGACCAGCAGCAGCCGCACCCGGCCGTGGCGGAACATGCGCAGCATGTCCCGCGGGGTCGACACGCCATAGAGGTTCTCCAGCTTCTGCTGGCGCAGGATTTCGTAGCTGTACCATTGACTGGGCACGGCTAGAGTACCGAGTTGCCTGACATCGTCGAGGCTGGCGACCCGCAACCCGGCATCCTTGCGCGTATAGAACCGCGTATAGCCTCGCGCAATCGGCCCTACCCACTGAAACTGTGCTTCACGCTGCGCCGTGCGCACGGTGGAAAACAGCGCGCTGTCGGCCTGGTGGCGAACCTGATGGTAGCCGCGAGTCCAGGGCACCAGTTCGATGTGCGCCGTTTCGCCGGTCCGGCGGATCAGCTCTTCGACCACGGCCACCGCCATGCCGCTCGGCTTGCCGTCCTGCAGATAGCTCAGTGGCCGATGGTCTTCGGTATACAGCCGCAATTCGGCAGCCGACAGATGTGCACCAAGGCTGCAAATCAGCAGCAGAACTGCAACCAGGCACTTCAGATTCATCACGTCTACCGTCAAAGGCCCGCCCTACAGCGAATTCAGGGCTCCGGGATCATAAACGCCTGCGCGTTCATCACCAAGGTCGCACAGATGCGGGCACATCTGCCCGTGCCTGCGGTCGGCCAGAGGACGATCCCGACAGGTCCGACGTCACCACCTCGCTACCACCCGGGCAGTGCCTTTGCGCCGTGCGGTGGCTGTCGGCAAGCTGTCGGCTCATACTTTTTCATATCCAAAACCGACGGTCGGACTAGCTCTGACGCCTCGGGCAGGCGATCATCGGGCATCCTACGCAATCGTCCAGTTACCATGACCGCCACTACTGACAGCCGTACCCCGACCCACAAGCCCCGCCCACTGATCGATCTGGCCATCAGCATCCTGATTCCCTCGTTCATCCTGATGAAGCTCAGTGGCGAGCACCGCCTCGGCGCAGATGGCGCGCTGCTGCTGGCCCTGGCATTTCCCCTGGGCTGGGGCGCGTTCGAGCTGATCAAGTACCGCAAGTTCAACTTCATCGCCCTGCTCGGTCTGATCAGCGTGGCGCTGACCGGCGGTATCGGCCTGCTCAAGCTCGATACCCAGTGGCTGGCCGTCAAGGAAGCCTTGATTCCGGGACTGATCGGCATTGCCGTGCTGGTCTCGACGCGCACCCGCTACCCGCTGATCCGCACCCTGCTGTTCAACAGGAGCGTGCTCAACGTCGACAAGATCCATGATCGTCTGGAACAGGGCGGCCATGTCGAACACTTCGAAACACGCCTGATGCGCGCGACCTACTGGCTCAGCGGCACCTTCTTCTTCTCCTCGTTCATGAACTACGTGCTGGCCAAGTGGATCGTGGTCAGCCCGGCAGGCACCGAGGCGTTCAACGACGAACTGGGGCGCATGACCCTGCTCAGCTACCCGATGATCGCCATTCCCTCGATGATCATGCTGATGGCCATCTTCTACTACCTGTGGAAGACCATTCACGGCCTGACAGGGCTGAGTCTGGAAGAGATCATGGCCCACAACGGCCAGGAGCCGCAGAGCTGAGTCGCGCCGACCTTCGGGTCGGCAGCGCCTGGCATGTTCGGTCTCTCCGCCTATCCGGCCCTGTTTCTTTCCGCCTTCGGCGCGGCGACATTATTGCCACTGCAGTCCGAGGCCTTGCTGGTCGCGCTGCTGCTGGCCGGTCAGCATGCGCTCTGGGCTCTGTTGCTGATGGCGACGCTGGGCAACGTATTGGGCTCATGGCTCAACTGGCTGCTGGGACGCTCGATCGAGCACTACCGCGAGCGGCGCTGGTTTCCCGTCACCCCGGCCCGGCTAGAGCAGGCGCAGGGCTGGTATGCCCGCTACGGTCGCTGGTCGCTGCTGCTCAGCTGGATGCCGGTGATCGGCGACCCATTGACCTTGGTCGCCGGGGTGATGCGTGAGCGACTGTGGATATTCCTGCTTATCGTGACCCTGGCCAAGGCCGGCCGCTATGTGGTGCTGGCGGCGCTCACCCTGGCCTGGATATGAACGTATCGGGAAAACATCTGACACAACTACTGAGGGCGCCTGCGTGTATGCCGGTTGAGTACTGACGGCGGCTCCCTGATACTGCGCACCGCACCGCACCGCGCGGGCGCAATCTGCCGCGGTCGTTGCGAATGGCCGGCAAGCCGGTGAACAACCGCCTCGACAGAGGCATGCGACCCCACCATCCCGGGGTCTGGTGAACGAGGAATTATGGTGTCTGTCGTAGAAGCCAAACCCAAACTGAAGCGCAGCGACCTGATCTGGACGCTGATCGGCCTCGGTGCCGTGGTTCTGTCTGGCTTCCTGCTCTATCGCGAACTGCGCACCATCTCCCTCGAAGAGATCAAGGGCAGCCTCGAGGCGATATCCCACATGAACTGGATGTTCGCCGGCGCGGCCACGCTCGGTGCCTACTGGGCGCTGGCCTGGTACGACCGCATCGCGGTCGCTCACCTCGGCAAGCAGATCCCCTGGCGCTTCATCACCCTGTGTTCCTTCACCACTTATGCCCTGGCGCACAATATCGGCGCCTCGGTGTTCTCCGGGGCCGTGGTGCGTTATCGCGCCTATCGCAGCAAGGGCCTTACGCCGCAGGAAATCGGCATTCTCATCGTCTTCTGCTCCTTCACCTTCGCCCTCGGCACGCTGCTCGCCAGCGGCTGCGTACTGATCGCCCAGCCCGATCTGATCCATCGGGTCGCCAACATCACCCCGCTGGTTTCGGTGGCCATCGGCAGCGTGCTGCTGAGTCTGGTCGGTCTCTACGTGCTGGGTTCCTGGCGCCAGTTCAAGCCCTGGACGCTGGGCAAGCTGCACGTGGAATATCCCCGCCTGCCCGTCGTCAGCCGCCAGTTGCTGGCTGGGCCACTGGAGCTGCTGTGCGCCGCAGCGATCATCTATTTCGCCCTGCCGGCCGACAATCACCCCGGCTATCTGGTGGTGCTCGGCGTGTTCCTCGCGTCCTTCTCCCTGGCGCTGCTATCCCATGCGCCGGGCGGTCTGGGCGTGCTGGAAGTGACCTTCCTCGCCGCCCTGCCGGAAATTCCCGCCGCCGATGTACTAGCTGCGCTGATCGTGTTCCGCGTGTTCTATCTGCTGCTGCCGTTCGCCCTGTCGCTGCTGGTGGTGCTGGGCTTCGAATGGACGCAGTGGAAGCACAAACGCGCAGAGAACATCGACCTGCCGTCCTGACGACTCGCCGCCACCTCGGCACTGGCATAGAATACGCGGCCATTTTTTGCGCCCCTGCGTTTCCATGTCCTTCTCTACACCCGCCCGCGCCTGCGGCATCGACTTCGGCACATCCAATTCCACCGTCGGCTGGCTGCGTCCCGGCCAGGACAGCCTGCTGCCCCTGGAGGACGGCAAGATCACCCTGCCTTCGGTGATCTTCTTCAACACCGAGGAACGCCGCCCGGTCTACGGCCGTATGGCCCTGCATGAATACCTGGAAGGCTACGAAGGACGTCTGATGCGCTCGCTGAAAAGCCTGCTGGGCTCCAAGCTGCTGAAGAGCGAAACCACCGTGCTGGGCAGCGCCCTGCCGTTCAAGGATCTGCTCTGCTTCTTCATCGGCGAACTGAAAAAGCGCGCCGAAGCGCAGGCCGGCCGCGCCTTCGAGGAAGTGGTGCTGGGCCGCCCGGTATTCTTCGTCGATGACGACCCGGCAGCCGATCAGGAAGCGCAGAACACCCTGGCGGCCGTGGCGCACAAGCTCGGCTTCAAGGAGGTATCGTTCCAGTACGAGCCCATCGCCGCCGCCTTCGACTACGAGTCGGCTCTGGCGCGCGAGGAGCTGGTGCTGATCGTCGACATCGGAGGTGGTACCTCGGACTTTTCTCTGGTGCGTCTGGCGCCTGAACGCCATCACCTCGCCGAACGCCAGGGCGACATCCTCGCCACTGGCGGCGTGCATATCGGCGGTACCGACTTCGACAAGCAGCTGTCGCTGGCCGGTGTGATGCCGCTGTTCGGCTACGGCAGCCGGATGAAGAGCGACGCCTTCATGCCCACCAGCTACCACCTCAACCTGGCCACCTGGCACACCATCAACGCGCTGTACGCGCAGAAGACCCAGCTGGCCCTGCAGAACATGCGCTACGACATCGTCGACGCTACCGGCATCGACCGCCTCTTCGGCCTGATCGAACAGCGCGCCGGACACTGGCTGGCCATGCAGGTGGAAGAGAGCAAGATCGCCCTCAGCGAGCAGGCTGCACGCCCCATCGACCTGTCGCGCGTCGAACCGGGCCTGGTCGCCGAGCTGACCCGCCCGCTGTTCGAGAACGCCATCGAACCGCTGCTCGAACGCATCCGCGCCAGCCTCACGCAACTGCTGGCCGATGCCGGCATCGCGGCCGATCAGGTCGATACGCTGTTCTTCACCGGCGGTTCCAGCGGCGTACCGGCGCTGCGCCAGAGCGTCGCGGCGATGCTGCCCAACGCGCGCAGCGTGGAAGGCAATACCTTCGGCAGCATCGGCAGCGGCCTGGCCATCGAAGCCAAGAAACGCTACGGCTAGGTTTTTTGTGGGAGGGGCTTTAGCCGCGACAAGAGCTCGCGGCTAAAGCCCCCCTACGCCAGGAGACCGAAGTGCTCTCCCATGCATCGCACAACAGGCTCTGAGTTATGCTTGCCGCCCATCCGAATGAACCGAGGAATAGCCCGATGAAAGCCCAGCTGGAAGAACTGATCGCCAAGATAAGCTCCGGCTGCCTACCCGAGGACGAGATCGCCCGGATCGCCGACGAAGCCGCGCAGGCCTACGCCGATCCGGCCGCCTTCCTGGCCGCCAACCCGGACGTCAACTACGACGACGAATTCCCCATTCCGCTGGGCGAATGGGTGGTGGTCGGCAGCCTGCCGGATACCGTGCTGTTCCAGGCCGACAGCTACGAAGAATTGTTCCAGCGCATCACCGAGTCGTTCGGCCCGCAGGTGCAGTTCGTGCTCAAGGCCAAGCAGTTGGCCAGGGCCGAACCTCTCAAGGCGCTCAACCGCATTCAGGTGCAGCTCTCGGCACTGTCACCGGAAACCGGCGGCTACGTGCTGGTGGATTTCAGCGAACCGCTGGATGACGAACTGCAGGCGGTACTGGTATATGCCAGCGATCTGCCGCGGGTGATGGAGCTGGCGGTGGAGGTCGGTATCTACGCCGCGCCGGCACTGGAAGCCATGCAGGCGGCGCAGGCCGAAGAATAAGCCACACCACGGGAGTCACCATGCAGTCGATTCGTCCTGCCCTATTGCTCGGTTTCCTGCTGCTCGCCGCATGCGGCGGCACCGAGACAGCCACCACCGCCTCCTTGCAAGCCCAGAACGCGGCGCAGAAACAGCAGCAGATGGAACAACTCAAGCAACAGATAGACCAGCTCAACCAGCAGGCCGAGCAGCGACTGCAGGAACAACTGGACACCGCCGGGCAGTGATCACCTGCCGCTCCCTGTAGCAGGCCGGGCTACAAGGCTCCGTGCAGTGCCTTCTCGAACAGGGCGCTGTACTGCGCGGCACTGAAGCCGATGGGGTTGGTGCCGGCCGAAGGGTCGACCTCGGCCATGCGCCCGACCTGTTCGATGCGCGCATCGTCGATGCCGATCTCACCCAGGCTATGGGGTATGCCCACCTCGCTGCGCAGCGTCAGCACCCATTCCAGCACCGCGTCGAAGCCGCTGCCCGGCAGCGCCAGGTAGCGCGCCATCTTCTCCATCTGCGGCTCGATCAGCGGACGGTTGGCCACCAGCACATAGGGCATCAGTACCGCATTGAGCAGGCCATGGTGGGCGTCGTACAGCGCGCCCAGCGGATGCGCCAGCGCATGCATCGCCCCGAGCCCGCGCTGGAATGCAGTGGCGCCCATGCTCGACGCCACCAGCATCTGCAGCCGCGCCTCGACATCATTGCCCTGCGCCACCGCACGCGGCAGATGCTGCTGCACCAGGCGCATGCCTTCCAGCGCGATGCCCTCGGCCATGGGATGAAACAGCGGCGAGCAGAACGCCTCCAGGCTGTGCGACAGCGCGTCCATCCCGGTAGCCGCGGTGATCCTGGCCGGCAGCCCGACGGTCAGTTCGGGGTCGAGAATCACCAGTGCAGGCAACATCCGCGCGTGAAAGATGATTCGCTTGATATGCGCCGCGTCGTCGGTGATTACCGAAGCGCGGCCGACTTCCGAGCCGGTACCTGCGGTGGTCGGAACCGCCACCACCGGGGCCATGCCGGCGACATTGACGCGGCTGGCGTTGTCGCCGATGTCCTCGAAATCCCACAGTGGCCGATCCTGGCCCACCATCAGGGCGATGGCCTTGCCGGCATCCAGCGCCGAGCCGCCGCCGAAGGCGATCACCCCGTCATGCCCGCCTGCCTTGAATGCGGCGACACCATCCATCACGTTGCTGCCGGTGGGGTTGCCCTTGATCGCCGAGAACAACCCGGCCTTCAGCCCTGCGTCGCGACATTGACGCAGCGCCGCGTCGATCATCGGTAACGCCGCCAGGCCCGGGTCGGTACATAGCAGCGGTGCGCGCATGCCGAGCAGGCGGCAGGCATCGGCCAGCTCGGCAATGCGCCCGACGCCGACGCGCATCGAGGTCGGGTAGTTCCAGTTCATGCGGTACTGTTCGAGAGTCATGGCGCGCCTCACAACTGAGTCTTGAAGTGGAAGGATTTCGGCCGGGTCAGCTGCTCGTAGCCAACCCGTGACAGGGTGCAGCCGCGCCCGGAGTTCTTCACCCCGGTCCAGGCCAGGCCGGGATCGAGGTAATCGCAGCGGTTGAGAAACACCGTGCCGGCCTCGACCCGATCAGCCAGCGCCATGGCGGCGTCGACATCGCGACTGAAGATCGCTGCGGTCAGGCCGAACTCGCTGTCGTTCATCAGCGCCAGTGCTTCCTCGTCGCTGGCGACCTTCTGAATGCCCACCACGGGGCCGAAGGATTCTTCGGTCATCACGCGCATTTCGTGGTTGACGTTGGTCAGTACCTGCGGTGCGAGGTAGGGGGTACCTGGCGCATCCAGGGGAAACTCGGCCGGGTCGATATGTGCCCTGGCGCCCTGCTCGACCGCTTCGGCGATCTGCCCACGAACGAAGTCGGCAGCATCGGCCCGCACCAGCGGCCCCAGGGTGGTCTCCGGATCGTCCGAACGGCCCAGCCTGTACTGGCGCACCAGCGCCACCGCACGCTCGACGAACTCGTCGTACAGCGCTTCATGCACGTAGATGCGCTCGATGCCGCAGCACGATTGACCGGAGTTGAAGAAGGCGCCATCGATGGCGGTTTCCACCGCGTGCTGCAGATCGGCGTCGGCCCGGACATAGGCCGGGTCCTTGCCACCCAGTTCGAGCCCGACACTGATGAAGCGCCCGGCCGCAGCGCGCTCGACCATGGCCCCGCCCGGCACCGAACCGGTAAAGGCGACGTGGTTGATGCTGGGGGAGCGAATCAGCGCCTCGGTCTCGCCGTGACTCAGGTGCAGGTACTGGAATACGCCTTCGGGCAAGCCGGCCTCGGCGAAGGCCTCGACCATGCGTTCGGCACACAGCGGCGTCTGCGCCGAATGCTTGAGCAGTACCACATTGCCTGCCAGCAGGGCCGGCATCACCGCGTTGACGGCGGTCAGGTAGGGGTAGTTCCAGGGCGCGATGACCAGCGCCAGGCCGAGCGGTTCACGGCGAATGAAACGGGTGAAGCCGGCCTTTTCCGGCAGGCGGATGTCGGCCAGCGAGCCCTCGGCGATGTCCGCCATATGGCTGGCACGCTCGACGAAACCACGTATCTCGCCGGCGGCGTAACGGATCGGCCGGCCCATCATCCAGCACAGTTCCTCGGCCAACTGAGCCTCGCGCGCGGCGAAGGCTTCGATGGCGCGCCGGCCAATTGCGATGCGCTCGCACAGCGAGGTCTGTTTCCAGGTCTGCTGCGCCAGTTCGGCCTTTGCCAGCGCGGCCAGCACCTCGGGATTGGACGCAAGACGACGCTCGACATAGACCGAGCCATCGATGGGAGAAATGCATTGCAGCTTGCTCATAAAGTGCTCCAGAAATCTTGCCCGCGTAACCCGGATGCAATCCGGGACACTCGGCGAAACCGCCCCGGATTGCATCCGGGCTGCGGCCGGTGGAATCAGATGATTTCGAAGTAGCGATCCAGCTCCCAATCGCTGACATGACGACGGTACTCGCGCTCTTCCCACTCGCGGCTGGCCGCGAAGTGCTCGACGAAGGCATCACCGAACAACTCGCGCGCGGCCTGCGACCCCTTCAGACGCTGCGCGGCATCCCACAGCGTGCGGGGAAGCGCCAGCTCTTCGGGATGCTTGACCGCGTAGGCGTTGCCGCTGACCGGCTCGGTCGGCTCCCACTCCTGCATGATCCCGTACAGGCCCGAGCCGATGGCCACCGACAGCGCCAGGAAGGGATTCCCGTCTGCGGCGCCGAGGCGATACTCCTGGCGCTGCGACTTGTCGCTGCCGGGAATCACCCGTAGTGCTGCGGTGCGGTTCTCCACACCCCAGGTGGCATCGGTGGGCGCCCAGAAGCCGGGGATCAGGCGCCGGTAGCTGTTCAGGGTCGGCGCCACCATGCACAGGAACTCCGGCATCAGACGCTGCTGGCCAGCGAGGAAATGCCGCTGCAGCTTGCTCATGTTGTGTGCCTGGCCGGGGTCGTAGAAGGCCGACTTGTCCGTCTTGCGGTCGCGCAGCGACACATGGATATGCCCGCTCTGCCCCGGGTAGTTGCCGGACCATTTGGCCATGAAGGTGGCCATCAGGCCGTTGCGCTGGGCCAGCACCTTCATGAAGGTCTTGAACAGTGCGCCCTTGTCCGCCGCGGCCTCGGCGTGATCCACGGCGATGGCCGCCTCCAGTACGCCGGGACCGGTCTCGGTGTGCAGACCCTCGATGGGAAAGTCCATCGCCTCGCCCATTTCGAGAATCTGGTGGTACAGCTCGGCATGTACCGAGTTGCGGATCATCGAGTAGCCGAACCAGTCCGGCGTGAATGGTTTGAGATCGCGAAAGCCCTTGGCTCGCGCCGAGTCCGGGGTTTCATCGAACATGAAGAATTCGTATTCCAGCGCAGCAAAGGGCTCGAAGCCCATGTCCTGACAACGCCGGATCACCCGCCGTAGCGTACCGCGCGGGCATACCGCCTCGGCCTGCTGGTCGAACTCGGCAAGAAACAGCAGCATGCCGTTCTCGAAGGGAATCTCGCGGCAGGTGTGCGGCAGGATGCGCACCGGCGCGTCCGGATAGCCGCTGTGCCAGCCGGTGTACTGGGTGTTGTCGTAGAGCTGGTCCTTGACGTCCCAGCCGAGCACCACATCGCAGAAGGCGAAGCCGTGCTCCAGCGCCGAGAAGAACTTGCTGCGGCTCATGTATTTGCCGCGCATCACCCCATCGTTGTCGAACAGACCGACCTTCACGTGGCTCAGGCCACGCTCCTCGACGATGCGCCGCGCATCGCCCAGGGTCTTTACATCCCGTGGTTTGAACATGCTAACCCCTATGTCTTGTTGTTATGGCAAGCGGGTCCAGCGCCGGGCTGAGCATCCATGACCGGCCAGGCAAGGCCGACAGCGCACGAGCGCAGCCCGACGCTTGGTATAGCGTGCGTTTCAGGCTCATAGAGTGTGGTACAGGATTGCCGGGATGGCAGGGTATCGAAGGGAAAAATCTGGCAGGTGCGATGCTGCGCTGGATAAAGCCGCGCCCGCACCTTCAGGTACGGGCGCCATGAAGCGAAAATGACCTCAGTAACGGTAGGGCGGGCCGGCCTTGGCCATCAGTGCGTTGTACTTCTTGAAGATCTCCACCACCCGGGCGCAGCGCGGGCTGGTCTTGGCGATCTCGTCCCAGAACTTCTGCGCCTCGGCCTCCACCGTGGCCCATTCTTCGGCGGGAATGGTGGTCAGCTGCAGCTTGCTGCCCTCCACCCGCAGCTGTGCCTCGCCGCCCCAGTACCAGTGCTGACGGTAGTAGTGGGAGCTGTCCATGCTCAACTTGAACAGGCTCTTGAGGTGTTCGGGCACCGCGTCCCATTTCTCGCTGTTGGCGAAATAGGAGCCGATCCAGGCGCCGGAGATGTTGTTGGTCAGGAAGTACTTGGTGACGTTGGCCCAGCCCACCGTGTAGTCCTCGGTGATGCCGCACCAGGCGATGCCGTCCAGCTCGCCGGTCTGGATGGCCACCTCGATGTCCTCCCAGGGCAGGGTCACCGGGATCACCCCGAAGCGGGCGAGGAACTTGCCGGCCGTGGGGAAGGTGAAGATGCGCTTGCCCTTGAGGTCGGCGAGGCTGTTGATCGGCTGGACCGTGGCGAAGTGGCAAGGGTCCCAGGCGCCGGAGCCGAGCCAGGTGACGCCCTTGACCTCGCCGTAGGCCTCGGCCCAGATCTCGTTCAGCCCGTAGCCGTGAAACAGCGCCGGCACATCGAGGCTGTAGCGGGTGGCGAAGGGGAAGTAGCCGCCGAATACCGAGACGTCCACCGGCGCGGCGATGGAATCGTCGTCGCTCTGCACCGCGTCGATGGTGCCGCGCTGCATGGCGCGGAACAACTCGCCGGTCGGCACCAACTGGTCCGCGGTGTAGAGCTGGATTTCCATCTCGCCCTTGGCCGCCGTGTTGAAGGCGGTGATCGAGGGTTTGATCACATGCTCGGCCAGCGCCGGCCCGGCATAGGTCTGCAGACGCCAAGTGATCTTCTTCGGCTCGTCGGCGTAGATATGCGCTGCGCCCAGCGCTGCGGTGCCGGCCGCGCCACCAGCTACTGCGGCGGTCTTCAGGAACTTGCGTCTCGTTGTCATGCTGTCCTCCAGGGATGTCGATACAGTCGTTTGCAACCGCACAACAGGGGCCGGCAGACAGCGCGCGGCCCATTCTTGTCCGTCGACAGCAGGTGCCGCCGGCGAAATTTCAGGTCAATTCCCGCCGCCATGCCACTGCGGCAGCCACAGGGCGATCTGCGGAAAGACCATGATCAGGGCTAGGGTCAGCACCATGATCGCCACGAAGGGCACCACCGAGCGGTAGATGTCCGGCAGGGTGATTTCCGGCGGGGCCATGGCGCGCATCAGAAACAGGTTGTAGCCGAATGGCGGGGTCAGGTAGGCCATCTGGCAGGTGATGGTGTAGAGCACGCCGTACCACACCAGGTCGAACCCCAGTGCGCCCACCAGCGGGATGTACAGCGGCGCCACGATCACCAGCATGGCGGTGTCGTCGAGGAACATACCCATGACGATGAACGACAGCTGCATGAGGATCAGGATTTCCCAGGGCCCGAGGCCCATGCCCTCGACGAAGATGTTCTCGATCGCCTTGACCGCGCCGAGGCCGTCGAACACCGCGCCAAAGCACAGCGCGGCGAGGATGATCCACATGAACATGCAGGTGATGCCGAGGGTCTTGCGCAGTGTTTCCTCCATCACCGCGCGCGTCAGCCGACCCTTGATCAGGGCCGCCAGGGTGGCGGCCAGCGCGCCCACCCCCGAGCTTTCCACCAGGCTGGTGAAGCCCATCAGGAACAGCCCGGTCATGGCGAAGAAGACGAACAGCGGCACCAGCCCGGCGCGCAACAGGCGGAACTTCTCCGCCCAGGTGATCTGCGCACGCTCCTCCTCGGGCAGCGGCGGCCCCAGCTCCGGCTGCAGGCGGCAGCGGATGGCGATGTAGACCAGAAAGAGGAAGGCCATCAGCAGCCCGGGAAAGACCCCGGCCAGCCACAACTGCCCGACCGGCTGGCGGGCGATCATGCCGTACAGCACCATCACCACGCTGGGCGGCAGCAGGATGCCGAGGGTGCTTCCACCCTGAATCACGCCGGTGACCATGATCTTGTCGTAGCCGCGACGCAGCAGCTCCGGCAGGGCGATGGTGGCGCCGATGGCCATGCCGGCCACGCTGAGCCCATTCATCGCCGAGATCACCACCATCAGGCCGATGGTGCCCAGCGCCAGGCCGCCGTGCAGCGGGCCCATCCACACATGGAACATCCGGTACAGGTCGTCGGCCACCCCCGACTCGGAGAGGATGTAGCCCATGTAGATGAACATCGGCACGGTCAGCAGCGGATACCATTTCATCAGCTTCATCGCCGCGCTGAAGCCCATCTCCGCACCACCGTCACCCCACAGCAGCAGCGCCGCGACCACACCGACGAAGCCGATGGCGCCGAACACCCGCTTGCCGGTAATCAGCAGCAACATCATGGTCGAGAACATCAGCAGGGAGATCAGCTCATAGCTCATTGCAGCGACTCCCCACGGGCTTCGGCCAGGTTCCTGAAGAAGGTCGCGCAGGCCTGCAGCAGCATCAGCAGCACGCCGAAGGTCATCACGATCTTGATCGGCGCCATGTGCGGCGACCAGGCGGAATAGCTGGTCTCGTCATATTCCAGGGCGTACCAGGTCGAGGAAATGCCGCCGTACAGCAGCAGCCCCAGGTAGAAGATGAGCAAAAGCATGGTCACCACGTCGACCCGCGCCCGCGTGCGCGGCTGCCAGCGGCTGTACAGCAGGTCCATGCGCACATGGGCATCGAGCTGCATGGAGTAGCCCCCCCCCAGCAGGAAGTAGCTCACCATGAGGAACTGGGCGACTTCCAGGGTCCAGATCGATGGAGTGAAGAAGGTCTTGCTCAGCGACGAGTACAGCAGCACGCCGAGCATGACGAAGATCAGGTACATGGTGCATCGGCCGATGACGCGATTCATGCCATCCACCGCACGAACGAACACGTGTACGCCCCTGTTCATGCCAGCCCCCGGACTTTTTTTGTCGGTGATCAGGTCAGCCTAGACGAGGATTGGCCGATGCCAACCACAACCCTGCAACCATGACAATGGCTCGGCGCGGTCACGGCGCTCGCGCCGACGGGGGCGTTCAGTCGGCCAGAAAGCGCTGCAAGGCGGGCACCGTGCGCAGCGGATCTTCCTCCTGTGGCACATGGCCGAGCGCCTCGAACAGCACCAGCCGACTGCCTTCGATGTCGCGCAGGAAACGCTCTGCGTTGTCCGGCGGAATCAGCCGGTCACGCGCGCCCCAGATGATCAGCGTGGGCAATTGCAGCTCGCCGATACGCTCGTGCAGCTCGCCGCTGGGAGCCTGAGCGAACCGCTGACGCAAGGCCTGGCGATTTCCCTCGCGCAAGGTCAACTGGTAATAGCGCTCGACCAGATCATCCTCGACTTTGTCCGGATCGCCATACACGTTGCGTACGCTGGACTCGATCATGCCTCGCGGCAACAGACGACTCATCAGCGGCGCCAATGCCGGAATACCCGCCAGGCGAAAACCTATCGGTACCGACTCGGAATTGCGCGGATAGCCGGCCGCATCCACCAGTACCAGGCGCGCGCTGCGTTCGGGATGGGCCAGGGCAAAACGCCAGGCCAACTGACCACCAAAGCTGTTGCCGACCAGCACGACGCGCTTCACCTGCAGATGATCGAGCAGGGCGAGTAGAAACGCCGTGTAGTGCCCGACACGGTAATCGCCATCGGGGAACGGGCCGGTGAGGCCGAAGCCGGGCAGATCCAGGCTGATCACCCGGCGTTGCGGCGTCAGTTCCTGCGCCCAGCCTTCCCAGGTGTGCAGGCTGGCGGAGGTGCCATGCAGCAGCAGGATCGGTTCGGGATCATCGCGTCTTCCCTGATCACGCAGGTGCACGGACATGCCACCGATATCGACGAACTGCGAAGGCGCTGGCGCCCAGCGCGCCTTGAGCTCGTCCAGAGGACGATCCGGCGCCCAGTTGAGGGCGACGAATCCGGCCAGAGTCAGCCCGAACACCAGCACCAGGCCGAGCAGCACGTGAGCGAGTCGTTTCATCGAAGCAGTCCTGAACGGAGCGGGAAGCGCGATGCTAACCAGACACCGCGAACACGCCTATCGCCTGGAAGACGGAATCGCCATCAGAACCCGGCCAGCAGCATCCACAGCGGAAGGGAAATCGACGCCAGCAGCGTGGACAGGGAAATCGCCGCGCTGACACTGCGGCTGTCTTCGGCGGTGCGGGCAAAGGCCATCACGTTGACCCCACTCGGGCAGGCAGCAAGCAGCACCAGCACGCTGCGCGCCGTTTCGTTGAGGCCGGGAAGCAGACCGCTGAGCCACCAGACCAGTGCCGGGAACAGCAGCAGCTTGGCCACCGCCACACCCCAGGCCTCGCCGGTCGGACGCAGGCGGTAGCGCGACAGACTGGCACCGAGCACGATCAGCGCGCAGGGCAACGCCGCCTGGCCCAGCCAGGTGACCGCCCGCCACAGGCTTTCCGGCACCTGCAGCCCGGACAGATTGAGCAGCGCCCCCAACCCCAGGCCGATGATCATCGGGTTGGCCAGATTCTTCAGCAGCGCACGGCCGTCAACGCGCTCCTGACTGCCAAAGGCGGCGTAAAAGCTGTGCAGGGAAAACAGCGTAAGACTGTGAAACACCAGGATGGCAAAGACGTAGAGCAGACCATCGGTGCCCATCAGACTGGCGATCAGCGGAATGCCCACCAGCACATTGTTGGAGAACGCCGCCACCAGGCCCAGCGGCGTCGCCGTACCGCGCCGCCAGTGCGCCAGCGCATTGACCAGCGCAAACACCAGCAGCACCGGCAGGTAATAGGCCAGCAGCAGAACCGGCGAAAGCCCCTCGGCCAGGGAGGCCTTGGCAATGCCGGCGAACAGCAACGTCGGCATGAACAGCTTGAAGGTGATATTGGCCAGGCCGGTCGCCGACTCGCTGGTAAGCCACTGCCGCCAGCCAAGTACATAGCCGAGAACGATCAGAGAGAAGATCGGCAAAATTGCCTGTGCCGCGAGCATGACGAGCCCTGCCTCCTGGGAACTGCTGAAGAAGGCGGATCGCACTGGACCCGCGAGGGTCGCCAAGCATACGCGTGCCGGGCCATCGGCGCGATGCTTGGCGAAACACTCTCCGCCCGGCTTGACGGCCGTCCAGAAGCCCCGAGATAGAGCCTCTCAATCAAGTATTGAAGGTATCGATGTTCACTATCAGGACAGTCAAGTTCTTATCTGCGCTCATGTCCTCAAGAATTGCCTCCGAAGCCACTTATTAACTCCCCCACGGAGACACCGACATGAAAACTCAACTGACCCTCGCCGCCCTGGCCCTCAGCCTGATGACCACCAGCGTATTCGCCGCCCCGAGCAGCGCCCCCTTCCCTCTCGTGGGTGAAGCCAAGGACAGCCAGGTACAACAGCAAACCGTTGCACCGCTGGCCGAGAACGGTTCCGAACGCACCCCGGGCGTACAACGTATTCAACTGGCTGAAGACGGTTCCGACCGCACTCCCGGCAGCCAGCGCATCAAGCTGGTAGAAGGTGGTTACGAGCGTACCCCTGGCGCACAGCGTGTCCAGTTGGCCGAAGGTGGTGCTGAGCGCACCCCGGGCGTACAACGCATTCAACTGGCCGAAGACGGTTCCGACCGTACTCCCGGTAGCCAGCGCATCAAGCTGGTAGAAGGTGGTTACGAGCGTACCCCTGGCGCACAACGTGTCCAGCTGGCTGAAGGCGGTTACGAGCGCACTCCGGGCGCCAAGCGCGTACAGCTGGCAGAGGGCGGCTCCGATCGTCTGATCGAACAGCATGGCCGCACCGCCTGAGCGTCACTGCAATACCCCCAAAGCCCGGCACAAGCCGGGCTTTTTCATGCTCGCCGCCGGCTCGAGTGGCCTTGCGGGCGCAGCGACTCAGACCATTTCGGCAGAGGGGCGGCGGTAGATCCAGATGCGCCGCAACACCGTGCGGAACTGCCCCCAGAGCGTCCCCGTGTTGTAGTGCTGGCCGTAGCGCTGCGCGATCTCCCGCACTTCCCGCGCCAGCTCGGCGTAGCGCCGCGCCGGCAGATCCGGATAGAGGTGATGCTCGATCTGGTGGCTGAGGTTGCCGGTGAGAATATGCAGCAGCGGTCCGCCGGACAGGTTGCTCGAACCACGCAGCTGACGCAGATACCAGTGCCCACGCGTTTCCCCTTCCAGCACCTGCGGCGAGAATACCGCCGCCTTTTCGGTGAAGTGACCGCAGAAGATCACCAGGAAGGTCCACAGGTTGCGCAGCAGATTGGCCACCAGGTTGCCGGTCAGTACGGCCAGCGCACTGGCGCCGAGCAACAGAGCCAGCAGCGGGAATACCAGGTAGTCCTTGACCCATTGCCGCGCCGTCTTGCCTCCAAGCTGACGGGCCAGCGGTTTGACCTCCTCCTTGCTGATACGTCCCTTGATCAGCTTGTCCAGACGCAGGTGCTGGATCGCCACGGCGTACTGGAACAGCAGCGCCTGGATCGTCACCCACAGCGGCTGCCAGCGATAGAAGGGCTTCCAGCGCTGCTCGGGGAACAGCCTCACCACGCCATAGCCGACATCGTCGTCCATGCCCAGCACGTTGGTGTAGGTGTGATGCACGTGGTTGTGGGTGTGCCGCCAGAAATCCGAAGGCCCCACGATGTCCCACTCGTAGGTACGGCCCTGCAACTCCGGATCGTTCATCCAGTCGTACTGGCCGTGCATCACGTTGTGGCCAAGTTCCATGTTCTCGAGGATCTTGCCCAGCCCCAGCAGCAGGGTCCCGAGCAGCCAGGTCGGC
This sequence comes from Pseudomonas sp. Z8(2022), assembly GCF_025837155.1. Classification (NCBI taxonomy): domain Bacteria; kingdom Pseudomonadati; phylum Pseudomonadota; class Gammaproteobacteria; order Pseudomonadales; family Pseudomonadaceae; genus Pseudomonas; species Pseudomonas sp. Z8(2022). The sequence goes on from NZ_CP107549.1 coordinate 3,766,526, forward strand.
GGGAACCAGCCGAACATCAGCAGCGCGCGGCCACTCCAGCAGCACAGTCGCACGGCACTTCGCACACGACGGATATATCGGGCATCGGTTTCCCCCAGGTCGGCCAGCGTGCGCTGGCGCAGGGCGTCCAGTTCCTGGCCGAAGGCCTCCAGCTCGGCGGGACTCAGTTCTCGGTCAAGGCGGGCAGTCACAGGTCGATCTCCACATCCCCGTGCGGGGCGCTGACACACAAGCGAATGGGTTGATTGGGTTCGGCGAACAGCTCGCCGCTGCGCAGATCGCGTACCGAACCGGCCAGCAGCAGACAGGTGCAACTGGTGCAGATGCCCTGCCGACAGCCGTGAGCCGGACGCAACCCGGCGGCTTCGGCCTGATCCAGCAGACTGGCGTTGCTGCTGCCGGAAACCTGCTGCCGGCTGCGGGCAAAACTCAGGCGGACCTCACCCGCTTCCGCTTCGGCGAGCACCGGCAGCGGGCTGAAGCTTTCCGACTGCAGGCTGCTGCCGCGTCCGGCCTCAAGCCACCAGCCACATGCCTGCTCGACGAAACCGCGCGGGCCACAGATCCGCAGGTGCGCGCCCGGCAACGCAGCCAGCCGCTCGGCCGACAGGCGCTGCTCCTCACCACTGAAAATCCACTGCACCTGCACGTTGGCATGACGCGCCGCCAATGCCTGCAACTCCTCGGCATAGGCCTGCTGCCCCTGGCGGCGCACCTGATGCAGCAGCGTGACCGGCGCGGTAAAGCCATGCGCCAGGGCATCACGCAGCAAACCGAGCAGGGGCGTGATGCCACTGCCGGCCGCAAGCAACAGCACGGCGCCCTGATCCTGCGGCCAGGCGAAATCGCCGAATGCCTGGCTCAGTTCGAGTACCTGGCCGACCGCAAGACGGTCGAGCAGCAGATTGGACATACGCCCGCCCGGCTGGCGTTTGATCGCAAGCTCGACGCGCCCGTCAGCCGATACCGAAGTCAGGCTGTAACTGCGCGCATGGCGTATGCCGTTGTGCTCCAGATACAGCTGGACATGCTGTCCGGCTCGCCAGGCCTGTGCATTGCCATTGCAGCGCAGCTGTACTGCCAGCATGTCCTCGGCCACCCAGCGACGCGACTCGACCTGAGCAAACACGCGGTTGAGGCGCAGGGTCGGGTGCAACTGGCGCAGGCATAGATCGACATCCGCCTCACGCAGCCAGCCGTTGGCACAAAGCCGGCGCAGCGGCTGCAGGCAACCCGCAACCCGCCGCGCCAATGGCAGGGAAAGTAAAGCCATCAAGAATTTCCAGTGAACACTTGTGCACAAGGCTGACAGAAACCAGGCTTTTCGGTCAACAGTTGTTCACCAAACCCTGTCGAGCCGGTTCGACGCTGGCGCCGCGCATTTGTTAGAGTGCGGCATCGCTCAACGACCCCGATCTCGCATGACGCCACGCGCCGAACAGAAGCAGCAGACCCGCCAGGCCCTGATGGATGCCGCCCTCACGCTGATGGAGAGCGGCCGCGGTTTCGGCAGCCTGAGCCTGCGTGAAGTGACGCGCGGCGCCGGCATCGTGCCGACCGGTTTCTACCGCCATTTCGCCGATATGGATGAACTCGGTCTGGCGCTGGTGGCGGAAGTCGGCGAGACCTTCCGTGCGGCGATCCGCCAGGTACGCCGTCACGAGTTCGAGATGCGTGGCATGATCGACGCCTCAGTGCGCATATTTCTCGCCGAAGTGGCCGCCAACCACGGTCAGTTCCTGTTCCTCGCCCGCGAGCAGTACGGCGGCTCGCGCCAGGTACGCCAGGCCATCGCCGCCCTGCGCGAGGGCATCACCAGCGATCTGGCCGCCGACCTCAAGCTGATGAACCGGATGCCGCACCTCGACGATGCAGCTCTCGACGTGGTCTCGGACCTGGTGGTCAAGACCGTGTTCGCCACCCTGCCCGAACTGATCGACCCGCCCGCGGAAAACCTGCCCGCCCATCTCACCGCAGAAGCCAAGATCATCCAGCAACTGCGCTTCATCATGGTCGGTGGCAAGCACTGGCTGGGCCTGGGCAAACCCTCCGCCTAACACGCACCAATAGCGTGCAATCCAGGCAAAAACGCACCAAATCAATTCCGAGCAACTCGACAAGTTTTCCACAGATAGCCTGAGCGCCCCGTCCTGCGCCACTCTGCGGCCTTGGCAAGCCACTTGCACTATTTCCGGGCACATTGCCCCGGAATAGATACACATGCTGGTGATCCACTCCCGAGTCGCGCCGCAGAGCACCTGCGACGCCGAACTGGAACTAACCTTCGAGGCCCGCAGCAAGAGTCGCCTGCGCTGCTTCACCACTACGGGTGAGGAAGTCGGCCTGTTCCTCGAACGCGGCCAACCGGCGCTGGCCGACGGCGAGTGCCTGCAGGCCAATGACGGACGCATCGTCCGCGTACGTGCCAAGCCCGAGCCGCTGCTGCATGTCACCTGCTCCAGCCCGTTCGAGCTGATGCGCGCCGCCTACCACCTGGGCAACCGTCACGTCGCCCTGCAACTGGGCGAGGGCTGGCTGCGCCTGCCCGACGACTATGTGCTCAAGGCCATGCTCGAACAGCTCGGTGCCACGGTCGAAGCCATCGAAGTCCCCTACCAACCCGAGCAGGGCGCCTATGGCGGCGGCCATCATCATTCCCACCACGGCGATGCGGAATTCAACTACGGCCCGCGCCTGCATCAGTTCGGTGTGCGCAAGTGAGCCAACGCATGACAGCTGCCAGCACCGAGACCCGGGCATGAAACCGGCCTGGGCATTGCTGCGCCTGGCCAGCCCACAGCTGCCGATCGGCGGCTACAGCTACTCACAGGGCCTGGAATGGGCCATCGACAGCGGTCTGATCAGCGACGCCGACGGCGCCGAACGCTGGCTGGCCGATCAGCTCGCGCTCAACCTCGCCCGCTTCGAAGCTCCGCTGCTGCTGGCTCACTGCCGCGCCGCAGACGAGGGTGACTGGCCACGCCTGCAGACACTGGCCGAACAGCATCGGGCCAGCCGCGAAACCCGTGAGCTGGCACTGGAAAGCAGGCAGATGGGCTACTCGCTCAGGCAACTGCTCGAAGGCCTGCCCGAACTGGACGAGGCCGCTCGCGGACTGCTCGAAACCCAGGACGAGCCGGGCCTGGCCCTGGTCTGGGCGCTGGCCGCACGTGCCTGGCAGATCGCCCCGGACGATGCCCTGGCCGCCTGGCTCTGGGGCTGGCTGGAAAACCAGCTCGCCGTACTGATGAAGGTCCTGCCGCTTGGTCAGCAGGCCGCTCAGCGCCTGACCAGCCGTCTGCTGCCGCAACTCGATGCGGCCCAGCAGCAGGCTGCGTCCATCTCCCCCGAACACTGGGGCAGCGCCGCCTTCGGCCTGGCCCTGACGAGCATGGCGCACGAGCGCCAGTACTCGCGTCTCTTCCGCTCCTGACGAGGAACAACAGCACATGAACAGCCAACCCCTGCGTGTCGGCATCGGCGGCCCGGTCGGTTCCGGCAAGACCGCCCTGACCCTGGCCCTGTGCCGCGCCCTGCGCGAGCGCTACAACATCGCCGTGGTCACCAACGACATCTACACCCAGGAAGACGCCCAGTTTCTGGTGCGCAACGAGGCCCTGGAGCCCGAGCGCATCATCGGCGTGGAAACCGGCGGCTGCCCGCATACCGCCATTCGCGAAGACGCGTCGATCAACCTGGAGGCAGTGGAGCAACTCAACCGCCGCTTCCCCGGCCTGGACCTGATCATCGTCGAGTCCGGCGGCGACAACCTGTCGGCCACCTTCAGCCCCGAGCTGTCCGACCTGACCCTCTACGTGATCGACGTGTCGGCTGGCGACAAGCTGCCGCGCAAGGGCGGTCCGGGCATCTGCAAGTCCGACCTGCTGGTGATCAACAAGGTCGATCTGGCGCCGATGGTCGGCGCTTCGCTCGAGGTCATGGAGCGCGACACCCTGAAGATGCGCGGCGACAAGCCCTTCGTCTTCAGCAACCAGAAAGTCGGCCAGGGTCTCGACGAGATCATCGCCTTCATCGAACGCCAGGGCATGCTCACGGCAGCCTGATTCCCTCAAGGAGAACCTCATGAATCTGCGCAAAACCCTCTATGCCATCGCCCTGTTCTGCTCACCCGCCCTGGCATTCGCCCACCCTGGGCATGGTCATGAAGGCCTCATGGCCGGCCTGGCCCACCCGGTATTCGGTCTGGATCATCTGCTGGCGATGTTCGCTGTCGGTCTGTGGGCCGCGCAGCAAAGCGGCGCCGCGCGCTGGGCGCTGCCGGTGACCTTCGTCGGCACCATGTTCGTCGGCGGTCTGCTGGGCTTTACCGGTACGCAAATCCCGCTGATGGAAACCGGCATCGCCGGCTCGGTACTGGCCTTCGGTCTGCTGGTGGCCGTGGCCGCCCGCCTGCCGGTGGCAATTTCCGTGGCGATGACCGCTCTCTTCGCCCTGACCCACGGCGTCGCCCACGGTCTGGAACTGCCCGAACTGGCCAGCCCCTTCGCTTATGCCATCGGCTTCGTCGTCGCCACCGCCGCGCTGCATGTCGTCGGCTTCGCCCTGGTGCGTTTCCTGCCTCAAGCCGCGGCACCACTGGTGCGTATCGCTGGCGCTGCTTCGGCAGCGACTGGTGTCTGGCTGCTGGCGAGCTGAGCGCCGGCAACCCTACGGGGGGCGCCGCCATATTGCTGGCTGCGCCTCCTTCGCTGCCCCCCCTGCGCAATTGCTCAAACGCGTCATTCGTGGCTCGGCGCGTTGCCCCGTACCCCGCCTGGCGAAAAGTTCACCGCCCGCCTACAGCCCAGTGACGACGGAGCCTGCCCCGACTCGCCACCAGCTTATCCACAAAGCACTCAACAGTTCTCGTGGATAACCGCTGCAGCACAACCTGATCGCTGCAAATGTTCTGGACAAACCGGCAGGTTTCCTATCCAGAGCGCCCCTCTGCAAGCGCTGATCAAAAATCAGACAAATCGCTGAAAGCCCCGCTAAACGTGGGCCCTGAGGATAGGTACAGAAGTTATCAACAGCATCGCCCACAGCAACCGTGGACAATCCAAAAGTTCCGACGTAATTCTTGCCGACTGATGTCAAGCCTCTGTGCACAAAGGAAAAACCGCGCTGCTCAAATCTCCATCAGCAGGCTGAAAGGGGCGCCGCATAAGCGTCATAGACACAAACCACCAGCTTATTCACAGCTATTCCCACAGTCTGCGTGGAAAACTTTATTTCTGATCGACCGGCGACTATCACCGTCATCGAGACAATCAAAGGGCGCGACGCCCGCACCGGGTCTAGTTTGAGCTCCGTGTCCCTGCGTCAGGAAGTCGCGCCATGCACCTCAATGATCTGCTCAAGCAACTGCTCGCCAGCTACGCCTGCGCCACCTGCGGCATTGATACGCGCCACTGACCCTTGGTGCTTGCGCAGCAGCTGGTTACCCTTGACGCATTCGGTCAAGGAGTCTGTCCATGTCCCTGCGTAGTATCTGCGTCTTCTGTGGTGCCAGCCCCGGTGCCAGTCCCGTCTATCGTCAAGCCGCCGAAGCACTTGGCCAGCACCTGGCCGAGCGGGGCATACGGCTGATATACGGCGGCGGCGCTGTCGGCCTGATGGGCGTAGTCGCCGATGCAGCACTGAATGCCGGTGGCGAGGTCATCGGCATCATCCCGCAGAGCCTGGAACGAGCCGAAATCGGCCACCGTGGCCTGACCTGCCTGGAAGTGGTGGACGGTATGCACGCGCGCAAGGCACGCATGGCCGAACTGGCCGACGCCTTCATCGCCCTGCCCGGCGGGCTCGGCACCCTGGAAGAGCTGTTCGAGGTCTGGACCTGGGGCCAGCTTGGCTACCATGCCAAGCCACTGGGCCTGCTGGAGGTGAATGGCTTCTACAGCAGGCTGGGGGATTTTCTCGATCACCTGGTGGCCGAGCGCTTCGTGCGTCCGCAGCACCGCGACATGCTGCAGATCGCAGACACCCCGCAGAACCTGCTCGACGCCCTCAGCGAGTGGCGTCCCAGCGCGGCACCGAAGTGGGTGGATCGCACGCCCGTCTGAGCCTGCGCGCAGACATGTAACACAATGCTACCCTCTGCGGCTTCACCCTCTATGGAAGCCGCAACATGGCCGGAAGCAGCCTGCTCGCCCTGATCGACGACATCAGCACCGTTCTCGATGACGTCGCCACCATGACCAAGGTCGCCGCGCGCAAGACTGCCGGCGTGCTGGGTGACGATCTCGCCCTCAATGCCCAGCAGGTCACCGGTGTGCGCGCCGACCGCGAGCTGCCGGTGGTCTGGGCGGTAGCCAAGGGCTCGCTGGTGAACAAGGCGATTCTGGTGCCGGCAGCACTGCTGATCAGCGCCGTGGCGCCCTGGCTGGTGGTGCCGCTGCTGATGCTTGGCGGGCTGTTTCTCTGTTACGAGGGTGCAGAAAAACTGCTGCACAAGTGGCTGCACCAGGCAGAAGAACAGCAGGCGCTCCGGGAGGCGATCGCCGACCCTGCACTCGACCTCGTGGCCTTCGAGCGCGACAAGATTCGCGGCGCCGTGCGTACCGACTTCATCCTCTCCGCGGAAATCATCGCCATCACCCTTGGCACCGTCGCCACCGCCAGTTTTCTCAATCAGCTGGTGGTACTCAGCGGCATCGCCCTGGTGATGACCGCCGGGGTGTACGGGCTGGTGGCCGGCATCGTCAAACTGGACGATGCCGGGCTCTACCTCAGCCAACGCGCCAGCGCCTTCGCCCGGGCCTGCGGGCGCGGCATCCTGCGTCTGGCGCCGTGGCTGATGAAAGCCCTGTCGGTAATCGGCACCGCGGCCATGTTCATGGTCGGTGGCGGCATCCTCAGCCACGGTCTGCCACCCGTCGAGGCCGTTGTACACCACGCGGCGCAGTGGGTGGCGCAGGATGCCGGCCAGTTGCTGTCGGCCCTGGTGCCGACGCTGCTCAATGCCCTGCTGGGTGTCGTGGCGGGTCTGCTGACGGTGCCGCTGGTCAGCCTGGCAACAGGCCTTTGGCGCCGCCTGCGACCGACCACCGACTGAGTCGGTCATTCTCTGAGCAGTGCCGGCAACGCCTTGAGCCACGCTGGCGCGGCGCGCTTTCCCCAAGCTTATCCACAATTTGCTCCACCGTTATCGGGGATAACGCCTGGACTGCATCGGGCTCTGCGCAAATTGCCGTCCTCCTGCGCCAAGCACTTCATTGCAAAGTGTTTTCCCGGTGCAGGCAGTCGATCTGGGTAAAACCTGACCAGGCTTTCAGAAAGCCCGCCACGAGCGCCATGGGCACGTCGTTTCAGAGCTTCTCAACAGTCTTATCCACAGATTTTCGGGATAAATGCCGTGGCGTTCGGTCGCATAGAGTATGGGCCGCAAGCTGTGCGAGCCTGTAGACCTGACCGATAAATCAGAATCCGGAGGGATCAAGATGTTGCGCAAACTCACCCTGGTAGCACTCCTTGGCCTCGGCAGCTCGCCACTGCTGGCAGCCGAATGCACTGTAGACGTCGAGTCGACCGATCAGATGACCTTCAACACCCAGGCCATCGAAGTCAGCAAGAGCTGCGAAACCTTCACCGTCAACCTCAAGCACACCGGCTCGCTGCCCAAGACCGCCATGGGCCACAACTGGGTGCTGAGCAAGACTGCCGACATGCCCGGGATCGCCACCGACGGCATTCCCGCCGGCCCCGATGCCAGCTACCTCAAGGCCGGCGACGAGCGAGTCATCGCCCATACCGACCTGATCGGCGGCGGCGAGAGCACCTCGGTAACCTTCGACGTGAACAAGCTGAGCGCGGGCGAGGACTACAGCTTCTTCTGCTCCTTCCCCGGCCACTACTCGATGATGAAGGGCAGCGTGAAGCTGGTCGACTGAGTCATCATCCCAAGGGTCTCACGCGAGGCCCTTGATCCCGCCTATCCCAGCGGCAGCACCGTGACCCGAACTTCCGGGTCATGGCTGCCGCCTCCCAGAATCACGCCCCGCAACGGCGATACATCGGAGAAATCCCGGCCCCAGGCCAGGGTGATGTGCTCCAGTGCCGGACGCACGTTGTTGGTTGGATCGAAGTCCACCCAGCCCTGATGCGGGCAATACAGCGAAACCCAGGCATGCGACGCATCGGCGCCGATCAGCCGCGGCTGGCCGGGTGGTGGCTGGGTCAGCAGATAGCCGCTGACATAGCGCGCGGCCAGACCGCGTGAGCGCAGACAGGCAAGCATCAGGTGGGCGAAGTCCTGGCACACACCGCGCTTCTCCTCCAGCACCTGCAGCAGCGGCGTCGCCACCTGAGTGGCGTCGGCGTCGAAGCTGAACTCCCCGAATATCTTCTGCATCAGCGCCTGCCCGGCCTGCAGCAACGGGCGACCCGGTGTGAAGCAGTCATCGGCGTAGTCGGCAAAAACCTGCTTGAGGCGCACATAGGGCGACTCGAAACGGTAGCGCGCGGCCTCCAGCAGCGCCGGCGCCATTGGCTTGCCGGCATAGCTAAGCGCCGCGACGGCCGCTTCCCAGTCCGGCGAGTCGTTCAGTTCCAGCGGCGCACGCGCCAGCACCTCGACGCGCAAGCGCGCGCTGACGCTGAGCGCCTCGTGCGGGCGCTCGAACACCAGCCGCGTCAGCGGATTGCCGAACACATCCAGGCCGTCACGGCGCTGGCTGGGCTGCGGGTCGATGCGCAGCTCCTGCTCATGGCAGCGCTGCCAGGGACATTCGCGCGGCCACAGATGCGCCAGTTGCTGGGCCAGGGAAACCGGCGCCGAATAACGGTAATGGGTGTCGTGGAGAACCTGATACAGCGCGCTGTTCATGAGGATTGCGTCCGCTGACTGACATCGACATGGGCGAAGAAACGCAGCCCGAGGTGATCGGATACATCACCGGCGGCCGCGCTGATGCTCACCAGCAGCTCGGCCAGGCCTGCCAGCACGGCGCGGATGCTGCCGGGGCCGAACAGCGGGTTCTCCAGGCTGGCCAGACTGAAGGCGCTCAACTGTTGCTCGAGATAGACCAGATAACGCTCGGCCGGCAGTTCGAAGCGCTCGTGCAGCCCCTGCAGCGAACGCAGCAGGGTGCGCATCTGAAAGATCACGGCGTGCGGGTTCTGCTCGTCCAGCAGCAGCAGGTCGAGCACCGGAATCAGCTGCGCCGAAGCCAGATAGCGGGTGCGGTAGGTGATGCTACTGTTGCCCAGTTCCAGCAGCCACTCCAGCGCCGACTGATCGGTGGCCGAACCGCTGCGCAGGAAACCGGCGAAGCTGTCGCAGAGAAACTGCAGACGCTCGATGTAGCGGCCGAGCATGAGAAAGCGCCAGCCATCGTCGCGGGTCATGTCGTCGAGGGCAAAGCCCGACAGCGCCGCCAGCGACATCAGCAGGCGGTTGAGAAAATCCAGCAGTTCGCCGAAATCGGCCGGCTGGCCTTCGAGCATCTGCGCCTCGCGCTGCAATTCGACCAACGCCTGCCAGTTGGCCTGGGACAGCTTGCCGCGCACGCTCGCGGCCGCCCATTGCAGGCGCTGCAGATTGGCACGCAGGCTGGCCGGCCAGTCACCACCGAGCAGCGCCTGCAGCAGACGCGCCTCCAGCTCGCCGGCATCCGGCGCGGCCAGTAGCCCCAGATCCTGCGCCAGGGCCAGGGCGCTCTGCAGCGCCTGCGGGTCGTCGTCATCATCGACGTAGCGCGCCAGCATGATGCGCAGCAGGCGCGCATTGCCCTCGCAGCGCTCGGCATAACGGCCGAACCAGTACAGGTTCTCCACCACCCGCGAGGGCAGGAAGGGGTCGCTGCGCACCAGATCCGCCGTGCCGAGGGTGCGCTGCGTCTGCCAGGGCTCGCCGCTCTGTCGATTGCCGAGTACCCAGGTGTCCTTGCTCGCTCCGCCACGCTGCATCGACACCACCTCGGCATCGGCTTCGCCGGCCACACGGGTCAGGCCGCCAGGCATCACCCGGTAGCCATCGGCGCTGGCCACGGCGAACACGCGCATACCGATGGCGCGCGGCTGCAGGCCACTGCCATCCCACACCGGCGCCTGCGACAGCTTGGCTCGCGCCTGCGCCACGTAGGCGTAGGGGCGCTGCTTGAGACGCTCGGCGAGCCTGGCGCGCTGCGCCTCGTCCAGGTCGCGGCCGAACACCGGATTGAAACTCTGCGAAGGAAAGGCCGGGCGCACCAGCAACTGGTCGAGCTTCTCCAGCGCCTCGTCCAGCACCGGCGGCTCGCCGCACCACCAGCTGGCAATGGACGGCAGCAGCAGTTCCTCGCCCAGCAGATGCTCGCTGATCGCCGGCAGGAAACCCGGCAGCCCGGGCGACTCCAGCACGCCGCTGCCCAGGGCATTGGCTACCAGCACGCGCCCACGGCGTACCGCTTCCAGCAGGCCGGGCACGCCGAGGGCCGAATCGGTGCGCAACTCCAGCGGATCGCAGTAGTCGTCGTCGAGGCGGCGCAGCACCGCATGTACGCGGCGCAGGCCGGCCAGGGTCTTGAGATAGAGGGTGGCATCGCGCACGGTCAGGTCGCTGCCCTCGACCAGCGGATAGCCGAGCTGACGCGCAAGATACAGGTGCTCGAAGTAACTTTCGTTGAAGCGCCCCGGCGTCAGCAGTACCACCAGCGGCGTCTCGCCGCCACTCGGGGCCTGACGCGCCAGGGTGTCCTGCAGGGTACGGAAGAAACCGGCCAGGTACTGCACGCGCAGGTCGCGGTACAGCTCGGGAAATGCGCGCGAGACGATCTGCCGGTTCTCCAGCGCGTAGCCGGCGCCGGAAGGTGCCTGGGTACGGTCGGCGGTGACCCACCAGCGCCCGTCCGGCGCGCGGGCCAGATCCACCGCATACAGATGCAGCCAGGTGCCGCCCGGCGCCTGCATGCCCTGACACGGCCAGAGGAAATTGTTGTGGCCAAATACCAGCTCGGTCGGCAGCAGGCCTTCGGCAATCAGCTTCTGCGGTCCGTAGAGATCGGCCAGCACACGGTTGAGCAGCGTCGCGCGCTGCGCCACGCCGGCGGCGATCTGCTGCCACTCGTCAGCCGGGATCAGGTTGGGCAGCAGATCGAGTTCCCACGGCCGGTCGGCACCGTCCGGGTCGGCGTAGACGTTGTAGGTGACGCCGTTTTCCTGAATCTGCCGGGCCAGCATGGCTTCGCGTTGCGCCAGGTGCTCCGGGCGGCTGCGCGCCAGCTGCTCGTACAGACGGCGCCAGTGCGGGCGCACGTTGCCCTTGGCGTCGAGCAGTTCGTGGTAGGCCCCGGCAGGGGGCGGGTAATCGGCTAGCAGGTCGTGCATGGCAGGCTCGGCAGTGGCAAGGCGGTGCAGCGTGATGCAGGTGGGTGCCGCATCCGTGGGAGGCGCTTCAGCGGCGACGGTTCGCGGCTAAAGCCCCTCCCACAGACGGAATCGACGTCAAACCCGACGCAGATCCAGAGTCATCGGCAATTCATTGTTGTCCTTCGGTTGCAGTGCCGGGCGCTTGCCCGGGCTGTGGCCGAGGCGGAAGAAACGCGCCAGGCGCCGGCTCTCGGCCTCGTAGGCGTTGACCGGCAGGCTGTCGTAGTTGCGTCCGCCCGGATGCGCCACATGGTACTGGCAGCCGCCCAGCGAGCGCTGCATCCAGGTGTCGATCAGGTCGAACACCAGCGGCGCGTGCACGCCGATGGTCGGCTGCAGGCAACTGGCCGGCTGCCAGGCGCGAAAGCGCACGCCGCCAACGAACTCGCCGACCTTGCCGGTGGGCCGCAACGGCACCGGCACGCCGTTGCAGGTCAGTACGTAGCGATCCGGCGCCATGCCGGCGACCTTGACCTGCATGCGCTCCAGCGACGAGTCGACGTAGCGCACGGTGCCGCCGCTGGCACCCTCCTCGCCCAGCACGTGCCAGGGCTCCAGGGCCTGGCGCAGTTCCAGGTCGATGCCCTTGACCGCGAAATCGCCGGCCTTGGGAAAACGAAACTCCAGATGTGGTGCAAACCATTCGGCACGCAGCGGGTAACCGAAGGCGGCCAGCTCCTGCAGCACGTCGGTGAAATCCTGCTCGACGAAATGCGGCAGCAGAAAACGGTCGTGCAGCTCGGTACCCCAGCGCACCAACCTGGCTGGGCGGTAGGGCTCCTGCCAGAAGCGGGCGATCAGCGCGCGCAGCAGCAGTTGCTGGGCCAGGCTCATCTGCGCGTGCGGCGGCATCTCGAAGGCGCGCAGTTCGAGCAGGCCGAGGCGACCGCTGGCCGAGTCCGGAGAGTACAGCTTGTCGATGCAGAACTCGGCGCGATGGGTGTTGCCGGTGACGTCCACCAGCAGGTTGCGCAGCAGGCGGTCGACCAGCCACGGCGGACAGTCGCGGCCCGGCTCGGGCATCTGCGCGAAGGCGATCTCCAGCTCGTACAGCGCATCGTTGCGCGCCTCGTCCACACGCGGCGCCTGCGAGGTCGGGCCGATAAACAAACCGCTGAACAGATACGAAAGCGAGGGGTGGTTGTGCCAGTAGCTGATCAGGCTGCGCAGAAGATCCGGGCGACGAAGAAAAGGCGAGTCGCCCGGCGTCGCCCCGCCGAGGACGAAGTGGTTGCCGCCGCCGGTGCCGGTGTGGCGCCCGTCGATCATGAACTTCTCGCTGGACAGCCGCGATTGACGCGCCGCCTCGTAAAGGAATTCGCAGCGTTCGACCAGTTCGTCCCAGCTGGCAGCCGGGTGAATGTTCACCTCGATCACCCCCGGGTCGGGGGTGACGCGGAAATACTGCAAACACGGATCGAGTGGTGGCTCGTAGCCTTCCAGCAGGACCGGGCAGTTCAGCTCGGCGGCCACCGCCTCGATGGCCGCGACCAGCTCCAGGTAGTCCTCCAGGTGCGCCAGTGGCGGCATGAACAGATACAGCCGACCTTCGCGCGGTTCGGCGCACAGCGCGGTGCGCACGATGCCGGCAGCCGATTGCCCGGTAGCCGGGCGAGCGCTCTGCGGCGCGGCACTGGCGCCGCGCCAGACCCCGCGCAGCTGGCGCTGGATTTGCGCCGCGGCGGGCAGCGGTGGCAGCGGCTGGCTGGGATCGACCGGATTGATATAGGGATAGTCGGCCTGGCTGACCCAGGGCAGCGAGTCCAGCGGCAGGCGGTAGCCCAGCGGCGAATCGCCCGGCAGCAGCCGGCAGTGTTCGTCACGCAGGAACCAGCGTCCGCTCTGCCAGCCCTCGCCCACCACCTGGCGCGCCAGCGGCAGCACATGACCGACGACGTGATCCAGTCCCTGGCCGAACACCTTGCGCATCCGTTCGCGCTCCAGCGGGTCGCTCAGGCGCGGGGCGTCGGGAGTGACGTTGTCCGGCAGCTTGCGCTCGCGCCACAGGTAGTAGAACCAGTCTTCATAGGCGGGGAAGACGTTGCCGGCATCCACGTGCAGATAGGACGCCAGGGTCGTCAGGAAGCGCTCGGCGGTTTCGCCACTGGCGCCATAACCGCGCTTCTCGTCAGCCAGCAGTTCCGGATCGTGCCAAAGCGGCTCGCCGTCGCGGCGCCAGAAGCAGTTCAGCGACCAGCGCGGCAACTGCTCGCCCGGATACCACTTGCCCTGACCGAAGTGCACCAGCGCCTTGGGCGCGTAATGCTCGCGCAGGCGATGAAACAGATCGGCAGCCAGGCGCCGTTTGTTCGGCCCCAGTGCGGTGGTATTCCACTCGTCATCATCGGGATGGTCGAGGGCGACGAAGGTCGGCTCGCCGCCCATGGTCAGGCGTACGTCATGGGTCTGCAGGTCATCGTCGATACGCCGTCCCAGCGCCTGGATCGCCTGCCACTGCGACTCACTGTAGGGCTTGGTGACGCGCGGAGCTTCCCACACGCGCTCGACGCTCATCAGGTGCTCGAACTCCACCTCGCATTCGTCCAGCCCGCCGCTGATCGGCGCCGCCGAGGACGGTTCCGGACTGCAGGCCAGCGGGATATGACCTTCGCCGGCGAACAGACCCGAAGTCGGGTCGAGACCGATCCAGCCGGCGCCGGGCAGGTACACCTCGCACCAGGCGTGCAGGTCGGTGAAGTCCTGATCGGTTCCGCTCGGGCCATCGAGGGATTTGACGTCGGCGGTGAGCTGGATCAGGTAGCCGGAGACGAAGCGCGCAGCCAGCCCCAGATGACGCAGCAACTGCACCAGCAGCCAGGCCGAGTCGCGGCAGGAACCGGAGGCCAGCTCCAGCGACTGCTCCGGCGTCTGCACGCCCGGTTCCATGCGGATCAGGTAGCGGATGTCGCGTGACAGACGCTGGTTCAGCTCCACCAGAAAATCGACGCTGGGCCTGGGTGTGCGCTCGATGCCGGCCAGGTACTGGGCGAACAGCGGTGTGGCCGGCAGCTTGACCAGATACGGCGCCAGCTCGCGCTGCTCGACCTCGGTGTAGTCGAAGGGAATGCGCTCGGCATAGGGTTCGAGAAAGAAATCGAAAGGATTGAACACCGCCATCTCGGCGACCAGATCCACCTCGACCTTGAACTCGCGGGTCTTTTCCGGGAACACCAGACGCGCCAGGTAGTTGCCCTGCGGATCCTGCTGCCAGTTGATGAAGTGCTGGCCCGGCTCGACGTTCAGCGCGTAGGAGAGGATGCGCGTGCGGCTGTGCGGCGCCGGTCGCAGACGCACGACCTGCGGCCCGAGATTGACCGCGCGATCGTAGCGGTAGTGGGTGACATGGTGCAGCGCGACATGAATCGACACGGCGGCCTCCTGCTAGCCTGGGCGATGCTCAGTGCCGCGCAAGACTTATGCCAGAGGCAAAGCACCGTTTTTTGCCGAGGCGCTCACGCAAACCGAGCCCCATATCGGGGCGCCAGTCGCACCAGCTTCCGCCGGAGCGCACAACTAAGGAGCAGCCCCGGCGACTGAGCGCTGCGTCATTCAGCACTCGCCGTCGAGGCTGGCAATCCAGCGGTCGATCACCTCCAGTCCTTCGCGGTGGGAGGTGGACCGCCCCAGTTCGGGCATCATGATGCTGGGGTCGGTGCTGTGCAGGCGAAAGCTCAGCACCGACTTTTCAGGCGCACCGGGATGAATGTCCACAAGGCGGTCGCCGGAGCCCTTGCCGGCCGCAACCGGCTGCTTGCATAGCCCATAGGCGATGCTCAGCGGCGTGTCCGAGTCGAGATACAGCCCGGAGGTCCGCCCCGGCCCTTGAGGGTTGTGGCAATGCGCGCAGTTGGCATCCAGATAACTGCGCGCCCGCGTCTCCAGGCTCTCGCCCTCACGCGGTGCCCCCCACAGGGCGTTTCGCGGAACGTCCGCCATATCGGCCGGAACACCCTGCAGAAAACCGGCAGACTGCCAGCGCTGCAACTGGTTGGCCGTGCCATCGGCATAGGCAAAATCCCTGTTCAGATGCCGCGCTTTCGGCCCCAGCGGTTGCGCCCCCTTGCCCGCCTGTTCCTCATGACAACCCGCGCACTGGTTCGCATCGGGCACCTGATAGTCCACCGCCAGCACCTCGCCGCGCTCATCATGCAACTCCAGCTCGAAGCTGGCGCCCGCCCAGTCCAGGGTCGCCTCGCGCTGATCGCCATCCCAGACATAGGGCAGAGCGACCCAGCCCTGCTCCTGGTGCAGCAGGATGCGAGTCTCGATCAGCCTCACCCGTTCAAGCTCTACTGCCTCGGCATTGTGCTGCTCACTGCGCAGCAAGCGTCCCTGAGCGTCGCGCGGATAGTAGAAGGTCTTGCTCAGTACGGTGCCCACCGGGTAATCGAAACGGGCTTCGCCATACCGCGCGTTAGTGCCTGAGGGCATCCAGATGGTGCGCAGCTTGTGCGCATAGTCGGTGAACAGCGGCGTGTTCAGGTCGTAGGGCAACACACCCTCGACAGGCTGCAGGCGGCCGTCGCGCTGCTGCAGCACACCCCATTCACTGAGCTTTTCCGGATAGTTCTCGCCACTGGGCAGGTACAGCGGTGTACGTGGCTGCTCGCAGGCGGCGAGCAGCGCACTGATGAGCAACAGCCAGCCGCTCTTCATGCCTCATCACCCGCCTCGGCCAGCGCGGCACGCAGCTCGACGGCAGGCAGACGGGGCAGCTCGCAGCGATGCGGCCCGATGTCGGTACTGATGTTCCTGTAGCCGCCCGGGCCATCGACATTGAGGATGCCGGCGTCGCCATTGTCGATGCAGATGGCCAGTTCGGGCGGCAGCTTGCCGTTCACCTCCTTCTCGGGATTCACGTAGCCGTCCCAGAGGATATCCGGCAGGCGGCCATTGAGACCGAACTTGGCCAGCTTCAGCGCCTTGAGTTCGAGATTGTCAGGGCTTGTGCCCGCTGCGCCGAAACGATTGCCATGGATATGGATAGCCTCCGGATAGGGATCGAAATCCTCGGTGGTGGAAAGGTCGGTATATCCGGTGCTGAAGTAGCTGCTGACGATGACGTTGGCCGTGCGGTGATCGCCGATGTCGTTGTCGAAGATCTCCACCTTGTCGTTGGAGTTGACCAGTACGCCGGAACCGGCCGGGACACTGGCCACCGGCGTGCCCTTGTGGCCAAAGTTGTCGTGATTGTTGCCTTCGACCTTGTTGCGATAGACCCGCGTGGTGTGCCCCGGCTGCGGCAGATTGGGCATGTTGAATACCAGGATGCCGCCGGTATTGCCGGTGGCGACGTTGTCGTAGACGTCGGCACCGATGGTGTTCTCGATCTCGATACCCGCGACGTTGCGCTCGGCACGGCTGTTGCGCACCACCACGTTGCGCGATTGGCCGACATAGATGCCGGCGTCCGAGGCACCTATGGCCACCACGCCGTCGATCAGCACATTCTCGGTCTGCACCGGGTAGATGCCGTAGGCACCATTCTCGGTAGCTGGGCCGTTGGTCCACTCGGTGCGCACGCGACGGATGACGATGTTCTCGCCGCCCACGACCTTGAGCGCATCGCCCTTGGTATCTTCGAGCGCCAGATCCTCGATGGTGAAGTCGGAGGCATTCACCAGCAGCCCCTCGGCGCCGGACTTCTGGCCCTTGAAGTTGAGGATGGTCTTGTCCATGCCGGCGCCCCTGAGAGTCACCCCGCTGACCTTGAGACTGAGGCTGCGGTCGAGCTGCCAGGTACCTGCGGGAATCTCGATCACTTCACCGGGCCTGGCCTTGATCAGCTGAGTCTGCAGCTGTTTCTGAAAATCGAGGTTGGCAACAGGCGCAACATCACCGTCGCCGCATGCGACCAGCAACAGAGACAGGGCGAACAGCGAGGGGGCAGCAACACGCATGGGAGAGCTCCGGTTTTGTTGTTATTTTGGAACTATAGTACCAACACACCAACAAACCAAGGCGCATGTCCCAGGCAGTGCGCCAACATCGCTCACAAGCCTCTGCGATGCCGTGCTGGCGCATGATCAGGCGCTTTTCTGGGGGAAACGGCTGAGGTCATCCCGGCCTCTGGCCTGCAGTGTCAGCGCAGCTGGTGGATCATGTACAAGGCAGGCCTGAAGCCTGCCCTGTACATTCAGCGCGGAGCGACCGGACGCGGCTTCTTCTTGCCGCCCGAAGCCTTGCCGCCCTTCTTCTGCTCCTGCAGTTTGGCGAAGGCAGCCGCCTTGGCCTGCTCGCGCTTGTCCCAGGGTTTGGCACCATCGCTGGCGCGCGGTGGCAGGCCGTTGTGCTGGGTCAGGATCCTGCCGACCTTCTTGCTGCCGGCAGGTGTCGAGTTCTTGCGCCGCGCGCTCTGGTACTCGTCGGTCTGCGGCTGATAGGTCGGAATCAGCTGATGCTTGCCGTTGCCGATCAGGTCGGCGCGGCCCATGCGCTCCAGTGCCTCACGCAGCATCGGCCAGCCCTTCGGGTCGTGGTAACGCAGGAAGGCCTTGTGCAGGCGACGCTGCTGTTCGCTCTTGACGATGGTCACACCGTCGCTCTTGTAGGTGACCTTGCGCAGCGGGTTCTTGCCCGAGTGGTACATGGCCGTGGCCGTGGCCATCGGCGACGGGTAGAAGGCCTGCACCTGGTCGGCGCGGAAACCGTTGCGTTTGAGCCACAGTGCGAGGTTCATCATGTCCTCGTCGGTAGTGCCCGGGTGCGCGGCGATGAAGTACGGGATCAGGTACTGCTCCTTGCCCGCTTCCTTCGAGAATTTCTCGAACATCTGCTTGAAGCGGTCGTAGCTGCCGATCCCCGGCTTCATCATCTTGTCCAGCGGGCCGCGCTCGGTGTGCTCCGGAGCGATCTTCAGATAGCCGCCAACGTGATGGGTGACCAGCTCCTTCACATACTCAGGCGACTCGACAGCAAGGTCGTAGCGCAGCCCCGAAGCGATCAGAATCTTCTTCACCCCTGGCAGAGCGCGGGCCTTGCGGTACAGCTCGATCAGCGAGCTGTGGTCGGTGTTGAGGTTCTCGCAGATACCCGGGAACACGCACGACGGTTTGCGGCAGTGCTTCTCGATCTCCGGGTCCTTGCAGGCGATGCGGTACATGTTGGCGGTCGGCCCGCCCAGGTCGGAGACCACGCCGGTAAAGCCCGGCACCTTGTCACGCATCTCCTCGATCTCGCGCAGAATCGAGTCGTGGGAACGGTTCTGGATGATGCGGCCTTCGTGCTCGGTAATGGAGCAGAAGGTGCAGCCGCCGAAGCAGCCGCGCATGATGTTCACCGAGAAACGGATCATCTCGTAGGCCGGAATCTTCTCCTTGCCATACGCGGGGTGCGGCACGCGCGCGTAGGGCATGCCGAACACGTAGTCCATTTCCTCGGTGGTCATGGGAATGGGTGGTGGGTTGAACCACACATCCACCTCGCCATGCTTCTGCACCAGCGCGCGGGCGTTGCCCGGGTTGGTTTCCAGGTGCAGCACGCGGTTGGCGTGGGCATAGAGCACCGGGTCGTTGCGCACCTTCTCGAAGGACGGCAGGCGGATCACCGTCTTGTCGCGGGTCATGCGCGGGCTTTCGAGAATCTGCACCACCTTGGCTTCGTTGGGGTCTTCGACCTCGCCTTTGGCCTGCTCGATGGCACAGGCCTCGGTGTCCTGCGTATTGACGTAGGGATTGATGATCTTGTCGACGCGGCCGGGCCGGTCGATACGGGTCGAGTCGATCTCGAACCAGCCATCCGGCGTATCACGACGAACGAAAGCGGTGCCACGCACATCGGTGATGGCTTCCACCTTCTCGCCCCGCGACAGGCGCTGGGCGATCTCGACCACCGCACGTTCGGCGTTGCCGTAAAGAAGGATGTCGGCAGTGGCGTCCATCAGGATCGAACGACGCACCTTGTCCTGCCAGTAGTCGTAATGGGCGATACGGCGCAGCGAAGCCTCGATGCCGCCGAGGATCACCGGTACATGGGTGTAGGCCTCCTTGCAGCGCTGGCTGTAGACCAGACTGGCGCGATCCGGGCGCTTGCCGGCCAGACCGCCGGGAGTGTAGGCATCGTCGGAGCGGATCTTCTTGTCCGCGGTGTAGCGGTTGATCATCGAGTCCATGTTGCCTGCGGCCACGCCGAAGAACAGATTCGGCTCGCCGAGCTTCATGAAGTCGTCTTTGCTGCGCCAGTCCGGCTGGGCAATGATGCCGACGCGAAAGCCCTGGGCTTCGAGCAGCCGGCCGATGATGGCCATGCCGAACGAAGGATGATCGACGTAGGCATCGCCGGTGACGATGATGATGTCGCAGCTGTCCCAGCCAAGCTGATCCATCTCTTCCCGGCTCATCGGCAGGAAGGGCGCAGGCCCGAAACACTCGGCCCAGTACTTGGGATAGTCGAACAGCGGCTTGGCGGCTTGCATATTTTTTGATCAATTAGCTATCACGAGGGGCGCGGATGATAGCACAAATTTTGACCAAATCAGACCATTGCGCTCGGCTTTAATGCCATCAACCGCTTCGATGGCAATGCCTCCGGCACTGAGGCCGGCGCAGCCCCTCGTTCGCTCTCAATAAAGGCGCAAGGGCAGAAAATTCGGGCATCTTCGGCAGTAGCCATACGCCATATTTGTTTACGTCCGATAACAATCCTGTGCATATACTCAATTACTCGGCTGCCCCAACTCCAGGTTACCTATGCTGCAGCGTTTCGCCTTCCTGCTCGCCTTTCTGCTAGGTCTGTCGACTTCGGGCCCGGCCGCGGCATCCGTGCTACTCACCGATGCCAGCAGCGGCATGCCGCTCAACGCCCATATCGAGTTGCTGGAAGACACTAACGGCAACCTGAGCATCGAAGATCTCACCAACCCCGAGCAGCAGGCCCGCTTTCACCCGGCCAATGGCCGGGCCAGTGTCGGCCAGAGCCTGAACCCCTGGTGGATAAAACTCACCCTGCAACGCGATACGCACGCGCCAGCCAACTGGGTACTGGAGGTAGGCTCGGTAACCCAGCTCGACCTGCAGCTCTACCAACCCGATGGCCAAGGCGGCTGGCTGCTGCGCCAATCCGGCGAACGGGTGCCCTATCACGAGAGTCGCGACCACCCTTACCGGCGCATGGTGTTCGACCTGCCGCCCCTCGGCGAACAGCCGACCACCTTCTACCTGCGCGCCTTCGACCCTGCCGGCAACTCATTCCCGCTACGCATCTGGCAGCTCGATGAACTCAAGCAACTGGCAGCCAGCGAAAACCTGGTGCTAGGCGCCATCTACGGCGTGATCTTCGCACTGCTGCTGTACAACCTGTTCATCCTCATCTCGCTACGCGACAAGGCCTACTTCTGGTACGTGCTGACCACTGCGTTCGCACTGGTATTCATCATCAGCATGACCGGCCATGGCGCGCAGTATCTGTGGCCCGGCGGCGCGGTCCCGCCCTGGTTTGATCGCGTCACCCTGCCCTCGCTGTGGGGGCTGTTCGCCTGCCGCTTCACCCAGACCCTGCTGCAGACCAAACTGTACGTGCGCTGGGCACATCACCTGCTGAGCATGGCCTGCGCCCTCTACATCGTCGCCATCGTGCTCAACCTGTTCGGTCAGCGCTACCTGGCGGCCTGGATCATCGCCCTGCTGTCGCTGACCAGCATCCCGGCAGCACTCGGCAGCGCCGTGGTGCGGTGGCGTCAGGGTTTCTTCCCGGCGCAGCTGTATCTGTACGGCTATGGTCTGGTGCTCGGCAGCGTGAGTATCCTGCTGCTGCGCACCACGGGCGTGCTGCAACCGGCGCAGTGGAATGCCTATGTGTTCCCGCTGGCAGTGGCCGCCGAATCCATCCTGTTCTCTTTCGCCCTGGCTTATCGCATTCAGATACTCAAGCAGGAGCGCGCCGTGGCGCTGCAACAGGCCGATCGCGAGAAGACTGCGCGCCTGGCCCAACTGCAGGCCAGTGCCGACGAGCTGCAAGCCGCGATAACCAGACGCACCGCCGAACTGGCCGCAGCCAATGAACGGCTGCGAGAACGCGAGCGCGAGCTGCAGCATGCCGCCTTTCACGATCCACTGACCGAGCTGCCCAACCGCCGCTATCTGGTCGAACGCTGCGAGTCGGCGCTGGGGCATGCCCAACGGCACAAGGAGAGTGTGGCTCTGCTGTTGATCGACCTGGATCACTTCAAACCGATCAATGATCGCTTCGGCCACGCGGCCGGCGACATGATGCTGCAGGTAATCGCCAAGCGCCTGCGCGAACGTGTGCGTCTTGGCGATGCAGTGGCGCGTCTGGGCGGTGACGAGTTCGCCGTGCTGATCTGCGGCAGCGACGCCGAAAGCCAGGCCCGGGAGATCGCCGAACGCCTGCTGGCGGAGCTTTCCGAGCCGGTGCACTACGGTGCCGAGCGCCTGCGTGTAACCATCAGCCTCGGCGTGGCGCTCTACCCGCAGCATGCACAGAACTTTGCCGGGCTGTACAAGGTCGCCGATCAGACGCTCTATCGGGTCAAGGAGCTGGGCCGCTCGGGAGCCCGCGTGCACGGCGATGATGGTGAGCTGAGCGAACAGGCCTGCCTGCAGCTGGACGTACTCAAGGTGCCCAGCGGCCTGGCCTAACCGATATAGCGACGCGGCACCCGCGCTGTGACCTTGGTCAGCAACTCGTAGCCAATGGTGCCGCACGCCGTCGCCACCTCGTCCAGCGGCAGATTGGCGCCCCATAGCTCCACCGGCGAATCGATATCGGCCTCGGGCAGGTCGGTGATATCCACAGCCAGCATGTCCATCGACACCCGACCCGCCAGCACGGCACGCTGCCCCTCGACGAGTACCGGCGTGCCACTCGGTGCATGGCGCGGGTAACCGTCGGCATAACCGCAGCTGACCGTGGCAATGCGCGAAGGCCGCTGCGCTACCCAGCTCGCGCCATAACCGACACTTTCACCAACCGCCACTTCGCGCACGGCGATTACCCGGGCAGCCAGGGTCATGGCAGGCTTCAGGCCAAGCTCACGCGCACTCAGTTCGGCAAACGGCGTGGCGCCATAGAGCATGATGCCCGGGCGCAGCCAGTCCATGTGCGCGGCGGGAATGGTCAGCACGGCCGCGGAGTTGGCCAGCGAGCGATGGCTGAAGTCGAGGTCCAGCAGATCGAGGAAACGCTCCACCTGCTGTTCGGTGAGCGGATGACCGCGCTCGTCGGCACAGGCGAAATGGCTGATCAGATTGAGCTCGGCGACCTGCTCGGCGCTCTCGAGCCGTGCGTGCCAGTGGCGCAGGCTGGCGGCATCGAAACCCAGCCGATGCATGCCGGAGTCCAGCTTCAGCCAGACATTCAGCGGCCGCACCGGCTCACTGGCGAGCAGGGCCTCAGCCTGCGCCGCGCTCTGCACCACCAGATCGAGCCCCAGCTGCGCGGCAATGGCGTATTCGCCGGCCTCGAAGCAGCCCTCGAGCAGCAGGATGCGCGCCTCGCCATGCATGGCGCGTACTTCCGCTGCCTCTTCCAGGCAGGCCACGGCGAAGCCATCGGCCACATCGTGCAGCGCCGTGACCACCTCACGGACACCGTGCCCATAGGCGTTGGCCTTGACCACCGCAAAAGCCTGGCGCCCGGGCGCGCAGCGCTTGGCGACAGCGTAGTTGTGAGCAATGGCGGAGAGGTCGATGATGGCAGCAAGCGGACGCATGGCAGGGAGCCTGAACGAAATACGGGCGCCCATCTTAACCGCTGGGCGCCCGTTTTCATTGAGCGAGATCAGATTGCTCTCGTGGGCGCATCCGCTGACAGGCGCTGTTACTCGTCTTCGAACTGATAGCTGCCCGGCGCCAGGTTCTCGAAACGCGAATACTTGCCGAGGAAGGCCAGCCGCGCGGTACCGAGCGGACCGTTACGCTGCTTGCCGATGATGATTTCGGCCACGCCCTTGTACTCGGTCTCCGGGTGGTAGACCTCGTCACGGTAGACGAACAGGATGATGTCGGCGTCCTGCTCGATCGCTCCGGATTCACGCAAGTCGGAGTTGATCGGGCGCTTGTTGGGGCGCTGCTCCAGGCCCCGGTTGAGCTGCGACAGGGCGATGACCGGGCAGTTGAACTCCTTGGCCAGCGCCTTGAGCGAGCGCGAAATCTCGGAAATCTCGTTGACCCGGCTGTCGCCGCTGGAACCGGGAATCTGCATCAGCTGCAGGTAGTCGACCATGATCAGGCCGATCTCGCCGTGCTCGCGCGCCAGGCGCCGGGTACGTGCGCGCATTTCCGATGGGGAAATACCGGCGGTATCGTCGATGAACAGCTTGCGATCGTTGAGCAGGTTGACCGCGCTGGTCAGGCGCGGCCAGTCATCGTCGTCGAGCTGACCGGCACGCACCTTGGTCTGGTCGATACGCCCCAACGAGGCGAGCATACGAATGACGATGGATTCCGAAGGCATCTCCAGCGAGTAGACGAGGATCGCCTTGTCGCTGCGCATCAGGGCGTTTTCCACCAGGTTCATGGCGAAGGTGGTCTTACCCATCGACGGACGGCCGGCAACGATGATCATGTCCGCCGGCTGCAGGCCGCTGGTGAGGTTGTCCAGGTCATCAAAGCCGGTGGACAGACCGGTAATCGCATCGCCGTTGTTGAACAGCGTGTCGATGCGGTCGATGGCCTTGACCAGAATGTCATTGATGCCCACCGGGCCACCGGTTTTCGGCCGGTCCTCGGCGATCTCGAAGATCTTGCGCTCGGCCTCGTCGAGAATCTCCTCGCCGGTACGGCCTTCCGGCGCATAGGCACTATCGGCGATCTCGTTGCTGATGCTGATCAGTTTGCGCAGGGTGGCGCGCTCACGAATGATCTGCGCATAGGCCTTGATGTTGGCTACCGACGGCGTGTTCTTCGCCAGTTCGGCGAGATAAGCCAGGCCACCGACCTGCGACAGCTGCCCCTCCTTGTCCAGTTGTTCGGACAGGGTGACGACGTCGAAGGGCTCGTTACGCTCGGCCAGCTTGAAGATCGCGCGAAAGATCAGACGATGGTCATGGCGGTAGAAATCGCCATCGGAAACTCCATCGAGCACACGCTCCCAAGCATTGTTGTCGAGCATCAGGCCACCCAGTACCGCCTGCTCCGCCTCGATGGAGTGCGGAGGCACTTTCAGGGCAGCAGTCTGCAGGTCGTATTGCTCGGGAATGCTGATGTCGTTCATAGGCTCGGGGAGAAAATACTGCGATAGAAAAACAAAGGGCACGGATCGCCGAAGCGATGCCGTGCCCGATTGTCAGCAGACCTGCAGCGGAGTGCAAGCCCGCCTGGCGGCTACTGATTAGGCAGCGACCACGATCACCTTGACGGTGGCTTCGACGTCGGTGTGCAGGTGCAGTGCAACGTCGTACTCGCCGACCTGACGGATAGTACCGTTGGGCAGACGAACTTCAGCCTTGGCCACTTCAACACCGGAGGCGGTCAGGGCGTCAGCGATGTCGTGGGTACCGATCGAACCGAACAGCTTGCCTTCATCGCCAGCGGTGGCGGTGATGGTGACTTCCAGCTCAGCCAGTTGAGCAGCGCGAGCTTCAGCGGAAGCTTTCTTCTCGGCAGCCAGTTTTTCCAGCTCGGCGCGGCGGGCTTCGAACGCAGCTACGTTTTCAGCGGTAGCAGCGGTGGCCTTGCCTTGCGGCAGCAGGAAGTTACGGCCGTAACCGGCTTTAACATTCACTTTGTCGCCCAGGTTGCCCAGGTTGGCGATTTTTTCCAGCAGGATGACTTCCATTTGGGTCTTACCTCTTAACTTTTAACCTTCACCGTCCGCGGGCCCGCTCTTGCGAGCGAGGCGACCGCGAAAATCAAACAGACTGTCGACGATGGCCAAAACCACCAGCAAGGGATAGATCAGCTGCATGAACAGCAGGAGCGTGATGTACATGCCCACCAGCCAGAAGCGAGCGAGTCGTCCCTCAACCACCAGGCCATGCACCAGGGCAATCCCGGCGAACAGCAAAGGCACACTGCACAGCGGCGTGAGCATGGCCAACTGCGGCCCCAGATTGGGGCCTAGCATCATGCCCGCCAGCAGCAACAGCGCCTGCGGCAGCGACAGTCTCAGGGCGCGGAACTCGCGACCGAAACCGCCAGGGTTGTACAACACGGCCTGCCAATAACGCCCAAGGATCAGGCTCAGCAAGCTCAGGATCTGCAGCAAGGCCGCCAGCAATCCGGTCAGCACCGGTGCAATCAGCGCCTCGAGCCGCTCGCGTTCGCTCTCAGACAACTGCTGATGAGCCCCATCGAACATGGTCGGCAGCAGCTTCTGCAGCTCACCGGCCATGGCCTCGATGGGTTCGCGGAATACCGCCCCAAGGACCAATCCATACACCAGGCCCAGTACCACACTGCTCAGCAGTATGCGGTTCCAGGTCCAACTGGCGCGTAACAACAACGCCAGCCCCAGCGCACCGACCAGCACCAGCAAGGTGCGCGGTTCGCCGAAATACCACCAGGCAATCGCCGGCAGCATGGCCCAGGCCAGGATGCCCATGGCATCACTGGCTCCGCGTCGCAACAGCACCAGGCTGCCAGCGGCGGCACTCAACCAGAACAACAGCGGCATCGCTGCCGATCCCACCACCACGAGGGTGGCCTGCATACGGCCGCGCATGATGTATTCAGCCAGGGCGCGCATGCGATCTATTCCTTAACTCTTGTCGACTATCCGATCTCAGCGGCCGTGGCTGTCGGTGTAGGGCAGCAGGGCCAGGAAGCGGGCGCGCTTGATAGCGGTGGCCAGCTGACGCTGATAACGAGCCTTGGTACCGGTGATACGGCTGGGAACGATCTTGCCGGTTTCCGAGATGTAGGCTTTCAGGGTGTTGAGATCTTTGAAATCGATCTCTTTCACGTCTTCAGCGGTGAAGCGGCAGAATTTACGACGACGGAAGAAACGTGCCATGTGATTGGCTCCTCAATAGATCCGTGGATTACTCGTCAGCGTTGTCGCTGTCGTTGCTGTCGCTGTCATCGCCGTCGTTGGACTCGGCGTTTTCAGGACGTTCACGACGCTCGCGGCGCTCACTGCGGTTCTCTTCGGCCTTCAGCATCTCGGACTGGCCAGTAACGGCCTCGTCGCGACGGATGACCAGGTTACGGATCACGGCGTCGTTGTAGCGGAAGTTGTCTTCCAGCTCGGCCAGGGCCTTGCCGGTGCACTCTACGTTGAGCATCACGTAGTGGGCTTTGTGGACGTTGTTGATGGCATAAGCCAGCTGACGACGGCCCCAGTCTTCCAGGCGGTGAACCTTGCCACCGTCTTCTTCGATCAGCTTGGTGTAACGCTCGACCATGCCGCCGACTTGCTCGCTCTGGTCCGGGTGAACCAGGAAGATGATTTCGTAATGACGCATAAATGCTCCTTACGGGTTGTAGCCTGCCAACTAAGGTGGTCAGGCAAGGAGTGGTTTTTTCTCGTGATGAGCTTGCCGGGCGGTAGGCGCAAATAGGCCTGCCGTTACGGCAAGGGGCGACATTCTAGAGAAGCCCCCTGCCGCACGCAAGGCGAATTGGCGATTATTTGAGCAGTCAACCCTGGTGCTTGGCCCGACGCTGGCGCACCGCCTCGAACAGGCAGACGCCAGTGGCGACGGAGACGTTGAGACTGCTGACGCTGCCGCCCATGGGCAGCCTGACCAGGTAATCGCAATGCTCGCGAGTCAGACGGCGCATGCCCTTGCCCTCGGCGCCCATGACCAGCACCGTCGGACCGGTCATGTCGAGCTGATACAGCTCCTGCTCGACCTCACCTGCAGTGCCGACCACCCAGAGCCCCTTCTTCTGCAGTTTCTCCAGGGTGCGCGCCAGATTGGTCACCGCCACCAGCGGGATCACCTCGGCCGCACCACAGGCCACCTTGCGCACGGTGGCATTGAGCGTGGCGGACTTGTCCTTGGGCACGATCACCGCCAGCGCCCCCGCCGCATCGGCGGTACGCAGGCAGGCACCGAGGTTATGCGGATCGGTCACGCCGTCGAGCACCAGCAGCAGGGGTACACCCTCGCTACGCTCGAGCAGCTCGTCGAGCATGTTTTCACCCCAGACCTGACTCGGACTGACCTCGGCGACCACACCCTGGTGCACGCCCTCGGCCCAATCGTCCAGCTCCTGGCGCTCCTTGTGCCCGACCGGCACGCGGTACTGCGCCGCCAGCTCCAGCAGCGGCTGGATACGTGGTGCCTGACGACTCTCGGCCAGCCACAACTGCTTGACCCGCTTGGGATGGTGGCGCAGCAGTGCCTCCACGGCGTGAACGCCGTAAACCTTTTCCAACTGACTCATCGCTTCGCCTTACGCTTGCTCGGCTTGCCACCGCCCGCTTCGGCCTTGGCCTTTGGCGCAGGCGCGCCCTTGCGGTGACTGGCGGTTTTCTTCGCCGGCGCCTTGCCGCCGCCCTTCTTCGCACTGTCGAGCAAGGCCTTCTTCACTTCCCGGCTTTTCTGCACATCGGTGTTGCCTATGCCGCCGGCTTTGCCACCACGCCGCGAATCACCCCCCTTGGCCTTGCCCTGACTCAGTTCGAAGTCGATCTTGCGCTCGTCCAGGTCGACGCGCATGACCTTGACCTCGACGCTGTCGCCAAGGCGGAAGCTGCGGCCACTGCGCTCACCGGACAGGCGATGGTGAACCGGGTCGAAGTGGTAGTAGTCGGCCGGCAGCGCGGTTACGTGCACCAGGCCGTCGACGTAGATGTCGCGTAACTCGACGAAGATGCCGAAGCCGGTCACCGCAGTGATCACGCCCTCGAAAGTTTCACCGACGCGATCCTGCATGAACTCGCACTTGAGCCAGTTGACCACGTCACGGGTCGCCTCGTCGGCACGACGCTCGGTCATCGAGCACTGCTCGCCGAGTTTCTCCAGCGCCGCCTCGTCATACGGATAGATACGCGCCCTGGGCATGATCGCCGCTCCAGCACGCTCCACGTGCTTGGTTTCGCGCTTGGAGCGGATCACGCTGCGAATGGCGCGGTGCACCAGCAGGTCAGGGTAGCGACGGATCGGCGAGGTGAAGTGGGTATAGGCCTCATAGTTGAGGCCGAAGTGACCGGCGTTTTCGGCGCTGTACACCGCCTGACTCAGCGAACGCAGCATCACGGTCTGGATCAGGTGATAGTCCGGACGCTCGCGGATGCTTTCCAGCAGCCGCTGATAGTCTTTGGGCGACGGGCCGTCCTTGGACTTGCCACGCTGCAGCGACAAACCCAGCTCGCCGAGGAAGGCCTTGAGCTTCTCCAGGCGCTCGGCCGGCGGGCCGTCGTGCACGCGGTACAGCGAGGGAATCTCGTGATCCTGCATGAAGCGTGCAGTGGCCACGTTGGCGGCCAGCATGCACTCCTCGATCAGCTTGTGCGCGTCGTTGCGCTGGGTCGGACGGATCTCGGCGATCTTGCGATCCTCACCGAAGATGATGCGCGTCTCCTGCGTTTCGAAGTCGATGGCGCCGCGCTCGTGACGGGCCGCAATCAGCACCTGATACAACGCATAGAGCTGGTTGAGGTGCGGCAGGACTTCCTTGTATTCGCTGCGCAGGGACTTGCCCTCGCTGCTCTTGGGATCTTCCAGCATCAGGC
This sequence comes from Pseudomonas sp. Z8(2022), assembly GCF_025837155.1. Taxonomy (NCBI): domain Bacteria; kingdom Pseudomonadati; phylum Pseudomonadota; class Gammaproteobacteria; order Pseudomonadales; family Pseudomonadaceae; genus Pseudomonas; species Pseudomonas sp. Z8(2022). The sequence goes on from NZ_CP107549.1 coordinate 3,795,452, forward strand.
TGACCTTGTTGTAGGTCAGACGTGCGTGGGAGTGGATCACCGCTTCATAGAACTTGTAGTCGACCATCTGGCCGCTCTTGGACATGGTCATCTCGCAGACCATCGCCAGGCGATCGACATGCGGGTTGAGCGAGCACAACCCGTTGGACAGTTCCTCGGGCAGCATCGGCACGACGCGCTCGGGGAAATACACCGAGTTGCCGCGCTCGACCGCCTCGGCGTCCAGCGCCGAACCAACCTTGACGTAGTGCGACACATCGGCGATGGCCACGTAGAGCTTCCAGCCACCGGAGAACAGCTTCCAGCGGCTGCTGTTCTTCTCGCAGTAGACGGCGTCGTCGAAGTCGCGCGCGTCTTCACCATCGATGGTCACAAAAGGCAGGTGGCGCAGGTCGACGCGCTTTTCCTTGTCCTTTTCGTCCACTTCGGGCTTGAGCTTGCGCGCCTCCTTGATCACGGCCTCGGGCCAGACATGCGGGATGTCGTAGCTGCGCAGCGCCACGTCGATCTCCATGCCCGGGGCCATGTAGTTACCGATCACTTCGATGATGTCGCCCTGCGGCTGGAAGCGAGAGGTCGGCCAGTGAGTGATCTTGATCTCGACAAACTGCCCGACGCGCGCACCGGCGGTACGTCCGGGGGTAACCAGCACTTCCTGCTGGATCTTGGGATTGTCGGCAACCACGAAGCCGATGCCGTTCTCTTCGTAGTAACGGCCGACGATGCTCTCGTGGGCACGGCTGATCACCTCGACGATGCCGCCTTCGCGACGGCCACGCCGGTCGAGACCGGCCACGCGCACCAGGGCACGGTCACCATCGAACACCAGACGCATCTGCGCCGGACTGAGAAAAAGGTCATCGCTGCCGTCATCCGGCACGAGGAAGCCGAAACCGTCGCGGTGACCGCTGATGCGCCCGCAGATCAGATCGAGCTTGTCCACCGGCGCGTAGGTGCCGCGGCGGGTGTAGATGAGCTGACCATCGCGCTCCATGGCACGCAGACGGCGGCGCAGCGCTTCGAGCTGGTCCTCGGTATCGAGACCAAACTCTTCGACCAGTTGCTCGCGACTGGCGGGCGAACCCCGCTCGGCCAGATGGGCCAGGATCAGTTCGCGGCTGGGAATGGGGTTGTCGTATTTTTCCGCCTCGCGGGCGGCCTCGGGATCGAGGGATTGCCAATCGGCCATGTAGGAAGGATTACCTATGCTTATGTATAAAGGTGTATGCCATTTGCCTATTGAAGCGCGAAAACGGCATTTGCGGCAGCTTTTCCGCCGACAATAATTTTTTTGGGGTCAGGGGTTTACAAGCCAAATGCCCGCCCGTATAGTTCGCGCCCACAGCGTCGAGCAGACGTTGTAACACGAAGCAGATGAGGAATCATCGGTTTCTGTGCCCAGGTGGCGGAATTGGTAGACGCGCTGGTTTCAGGTATCAGTGGTGGCAACACCGTGGAAGTTCGAGTCTTCTCCTGGGCACCAAATTTCGTGAAGCGGCTTGATAACCCACTTTGCAAATAACGGATGCAACGCTCCGTGTCGGTAACGACGAACATTGCTGCAGTGCCCAGGTGGCGGAATTGGTAGACGCGCTGGTTTCAGGTATCAGTGGTGGCAACACCGTGGAAGTTCGAGTCTTCTCCTGGGCACCAAATTTCAAAAAACCGAGTCAGATGACTCGGTTTTTTATTGCCTGAAGAAAAGTCAGACGCGTCAGCAACCGCTGAGAAGCGAGGCGCACAAGGCGCCCCGCCCAACGATCAGACCTTGAACTGCCCCAGACTGGCCTTGAGCTGCGCCGCCAGTTCGTCCAGCACCCTCGCATTGCCGGCAATCGCCGCCACCGCATCGGCTGCACGCTGCGCTTCGGCATGGATGATCTCCACACGCCCACGCACCGCACCGGCCCCCTCGGCCTGATGGGCCGCAGCCTGAGTCGCCGCGTTGATAGCACCGTGCACATCGTCCACGGATTGCTGCACCGACTGCTGCAGGCGCGCGCTGTCACGCAGTACCTGCAGCCCTTCGCTGCCCTGCTCCCCCGCCTGGGCGATAGCGGCCACTGCTTCCTGCGCGCCACGCTGCAAGGCAGCGATGTGGGTCTGAATATCACCGGTGGACTGCTGGGTCTTGCTCGCCAGCGCCCGCACCTCGTCGGCCACGACGGCGAAACCACGACCGCTTTCGCCGGCGCGCGCCGCCTCGATGGCAGCATTGAGTGCAAGCAGGTTGGTCTGTTCGGCAATGGACTGAATCACCGTCAGCACCACCTCGATCTGCTCACTCTGCTTGGCCAGACGCTCGATCACTGCCGAGCCGTCCGCCACGCGTGCGACCAGCCCTTCGATCAGGGAGGAAAGTCGCTGGGCGATGGCCGCATTCTCATGCGCCGCCTGGCGAATGGTATCGACGCGCTGCAGCGCCTCCTGCATGGACTGGCTCTCCGCCTGCGCCTCGTCGGCCATTTGCTCCAGCGCCTGCAGACTCCCTGCCACCTCGTCGCGCTGACGCTCAGCGGCCGCTTCGGCTGCCACGCCGCGCTGGCTCAGGCTACGAATCTGCTCACCGGTACGCAGGGCCACTTCGCCAGACTCACGCACAATGGGCTGCAACTTGGCGATGAAGCGGTTTACCGCATCGGCCATCTCACCAACTTCGTCCTGACTGTCGATGCTCACACGCCGGGTCAGATCACCCTCGCCCGCTGCCAGGTCGTTGAGTGCGGCACTGAGCAGGCGCAGACGACTGAGCACGCGCCAGCCGAGCACCAGCGCCACGACCACCAGTGCCAAGGCACCGACGACCAGCAACCCCAGAGCGATGTTCCAGCGCAGCGAGTCAGCGGCCTCGAGCACCGATTCGCCACCGTTACGCGCCATCTCCTGGGTGTAACGCTCAGCCGATTGCAAACGCGCCCGCAGCGCCCCGGTCGCCTCCTCGAAGGCACCCGCCAGACTGCTGTCAACCAGTTCGCCGGCACCATTGACCAATGACGTGAAACGACCATCCAGGGCGGTCAGTTCGCGCTGAACCACATCCAGCGACAGGCCCATCTGGACCTTGCCAATCGAAGCCCCCATTGGATTGATGTCAGCCTCGACCACATACACTCGCGGGTCCCGCGAAGCGGCATCCACCAGCTTGTCCAGCGGCGAATCGCCCTGACCAGCGGCTACCAGCTCACGCACCTGCGCATTGCTGCGGTTGAAATTGCGGGTCAGGCGTTTGCCTTCCGCGTCATAGATGACGGCGAACAGCACCGCCGGGTCCTGCTGGGCAATTCGGGTCAACGCCGTGAGCCCCGGAATGTCCAGGTCCCAGATTGATTTCGGAGCGACACCAGCCAGCAACTGCGCCAGGGACTGACCAGACTGCTTGAGATTGCCCTCGAGCACCACGCGCAACTGCGCCTGCTCGTCCTTCAACTGAGTGGAAAGGCCTTCGCCCAGTCGACTACGCGTGCTGCCCGCCAGCCCCGAGAGCCCCTGGCTCAACTCACGCTCGGCCATACCCAACTCTTCACCCAGGCGGCGGCTTTCACCGCCCAGGCGCTGAGCCAGGTCTTCGACCATGCCGTCGACCGACGCACGCATCAACCACACTGCCAACCCGACCTGCACCAACATGGCCAAACCGAGCGCAACAAATACCGGGCGCAGCAAACGACTGCGCAACATGGAAACGATGGCGAACACTGGGGACACTCCTCAACGACCGTACTGACTATAACGGCGACTTCCGGGATTTATTGAGTCCAAGCAAGGTGCGTGCCTATCAATACTGAAAAAACAGCGCCAAACCACGCACTCCCCGGCACGATGACGACAGATCAGAGCAGCATCGCCTCCCTCTGCAAAGGGCGCAGGCCATAAAAAAGCCGCCCGAAGGCGGCTTTTCAAATCAACAAACGGCCATCAGGCGAACGGATGACGCAGGATGATGGTTTCGTTGCGATCCGGGCCGGTGGAAATGATGTCGATCGGCGCACCGACCAGCTCTTCCACACGCTTGATGTAGGCACGAGCCGCGGCAGGCAGGTCTTCCAGGGTCTTGGCGCCCAGAGTGGACTCGCCCCAGCCCGGCATTTCCTCATAGACCGGCTGCAGGCCGATGTAGCTGTCGGCATCGGTCGGCGCATCGACCAGCACCTGGCCATTGGCATCCTTGTAGCCGGTGCAGATACGGATGGTTTCCAGGCCGTCGAGCACGTCCAGCTTGGTCAGGCACAGACCGGAAATGCTGTTGATCTCGATGGCGCGACGCAGGATCACCGCATCGAACCAACCGCAACGACGGGCACGACCGGTGGTGGCACCGAACTCGTGACCACGCTTGGCCAGGAACGCACCGATGTCGTCGAACAGCTCGGTCGGGAACGGGCCGGAGCCGACACGGGTGGTGTAGGCCTTGGTGATGCCGAGGATGTAGTCCAGGTACAGCGGGCCGAAACCGGAGCCGGTTGCGATACCACCAGCGGTGGTGTTGGAGCTGGTGACGTAGGGGTAGGTGCCGTGGTCGATATCCAGCAGCGAACCCTGGGCACCTTCGAACATGATGTCCTTGCCTTCGCGGCGCAGGTCATGCAGCACGGCAGTGACGTCGGCCATCATCGGCTTGAGCAGCTCGGCGTACTCCATGCACTCGTCCAGAGTCTTCTGGAAGTCGATGGCCGGCTCCTTGTAGAAGTTGACCAGCTGGAAGTTGTGGTAATCCAGTAGCTCACCCAGCTTGGCAGCGAAGCGCTCACGGTGGAACAGATCACCGACGCGCAGACCGCGACGCGCAACCTTGTCCTCGTAGGCCGGGCCGATACCGCGGCCGGTGGTACCGATCTTGGCATCGCCACGGGCCTTTTCGCGCGCCTGGTCCAGCGCCACGTGATAGGACAGGATCAGCGGACAGGCCGGGCTGATACGCAGGCGCTCGCGCACCGGCACACCCTTCTCTTCCAGCTTGGTGATTTCGCGCAGCAGTGCATCCGGCGCGACCACCACACCGTTGCCGATCAGGCATTCAACGCCTTCGCGCAGGATGCCGGAGGGAATCAGGTGCAGAACGGTCTTTTCACCGTCGATCACCAAGGTGTGGCCAGCGTTGTGGCCACCCTGATAACGCACGACTGCAGCAGCCTGCTCGGTGAGCAGGTCGACGATCTTGCCCTTGCCCTCATCACCCCACTGGGTGCCCAGGACGACGACATTCTTACCCATGATACTTGTCCTCTTCGCGCAGCTTCGATGCCGGCCGCCGGCCGGCGCAAAAATAGTTTCAGGACGCCAGGGGCGCCACCTGCCAACGTCCATCACGCAACGTCAGCAGGCGGTCACAGCCTGCTTCGCGCGCATCCGCCTCGCTCTGCCCGGGCAGCGCCTGTACCACACGCTCACCCTCACTACGCAGACGACGAACGGCCTGCCACAGATAGAGATCATGATTATCCGGAGCCCAGACGCCACCGAGCGCTTCATCCAGACGCATGTCACCCAGGGTCACCAGGGTCTTCAGATCAGTGGAGAAGCCGGTAGCCGGGCGTGCCCGACCGAACACCGCACCGGTATCGTCGTAACGACCGCCCTGAGCAATGGCACCGCCCTCGCCCGGGACGAAGGCCGCGAACACAACGCCAGTGTGATAGTTGTAGCCGCGCAATTCGCCGAGGTCGAAATACAGCGGCAATTCGGGATAACGCAGCTCCAGCGCATCGGCGATGGCCACCAACTCATCAAGGGCGGCATGGACCGCATCCGGCGCTTCGACCAGGACAGCCTGAGCCAGATCCAGCACCTCGCGCCCACCACACAGCTCGGCCAGCGAACGCAGCATGTTGCCCAGGCCTGCCGGCAACGCCGCAGTCAGGGTCTCGATTTCGTCCATGGCCTTGCGCTGCAGCGCGTCGAACAACTGCTGCTCGGCCGCACCGGACAGCCCCGCGGCGCGGGCCAGACCGCGGTAGATGCCGACATGACCAAGGTCCATGTGCACGTCCGGCACTGCAGCCAGCTCAAGGGTCTCGACCAGCAGGCTGATCACCTCGATATCGCTGGCCGGGCTGGCGTCGCCATAGAGCTCGGCGCCGAGCTGGATCGGGCTGCGCGAAGTGGTCAGCGCACGCGGCTTGGCGTGCAGCACGCTGCCGGCATAGCACAGACGGCTCGGCCCCTCGCGGCGCAGGGTGTGGGCGTCGATACGCGCCACCTGCGGAGTGATGTCGGCACGAAAGCCCATCTGCCGGCCGGAGAGCGGATCGGTGACCTTGAAGGTACGCAGATCGAGATCCTGGCCGGCGCCAGTGAGCAGGGATTCCAGGTACTCGATATGAGGGGTGACGACGAATTCGTAACCCCAACGTTGGAACAGATCCAGCACCTGACGGCGTGCCGCCTCGATGCGCGCCGCTTCCGGCGGCAGTACTTCTTCGATGCCATCTGGCAGCAGCCAGCGGTCTACCGTTGCCATTTCGCCATTCCCCTCTCGATCCGGGCGGCACAAGCCTTCAGTGAAGCAGATATAGAAGAGCAGTACCCAGCAGCATGCTGGCCAGCCCCATAAGACGCAGTCGGCGGTCGGGCAGACGCGCAGCCTGCAATACCGCCCCGCGCCAATGACGCGGATAGAGGAAGGGCAGGATGCCTTCCAGCACCAGTACCAGACACAGTGCGACGCCGAGTTCCTGCCACATGATTCCCACAGACGCAAAAAAGCCGGGATTTTCCCGGCTGCCGCATCATACCACGTTTTCCCCTGAGGTCACCCCGGCGACGCATCGCGCCGCCAGGGTTGCCGATCAACGCTTGGACTTTTCCAGGTAACGGAAGAAATCGCTACTTGGATCCAGCACCAGGACGTCACGCTTGTCAGCGAAGCTTTCGCGGTACGCCTGCAGGCTACGGTAGAAGGAGTAGAACTCCTGATCCTGACCGAAGGCACGGGCGTAGATGGCAGCAGCCTGGGCATCACCATCACCGCGCAGCTCTTCCGCTTCACGGTAGGCTTCAGCCAGCAGCACACGACGCTGACGATCGGCATCGGCGCGAATACCTTCGGCCAGCTCACGACCCTTGGCGCGGTGCTCGCGGGCCTCACGCTCACGCTCGGTGCTCATCCGCTCGAACACGCTGCGGTTGACCTCACGCGGCAGGTCGATGGCCTTGACCCGCACATCGACCACTTCGATACCCAGCTCACGCTCGGCAGCACGATTGAGGGTTGAGGTAACGTCAGCCATCAGCGCATCGCGTTCACCGGAAACCGACTCGTGCAGGGTGCGCTTACCGAACTGGTCACGCAGCGAAGCTTCCAGGCGACGCGCCAGACGCTCGTCGGCGACCTGCTTCATGCCGGACGTGGCCTGATAGAAACGCTCGGCATCCTTCACCCGCCATTTGGCGTAGGCGTCCACCATCAGTGCCTTCTTCTCCAGGGTCAGGAAGCGCGAAGAAGTGGAATCCAGCGTCAGCAGACGGCCATCGAAGATGCGCACCTGGTTGACGTAAGGAATCTTCACGTGCAGACCAGGCTGCACGTCCGGATTGACCACACGACCGAACTGCAGCAGAACCGCACGTTCGGTTTGCGCCACGATGTAGAAGCTATTCCATGCCACCAGGGCCAGAACCACGGCCACGATCAGGCCGATCAGGGACTTGTTGCTCATCAACGGCCCTCCCGGGTACGCAGGTTACGCTGCGACAGATCGCTGCTCAGCGGCACCGCCGGATCACGCGTCGTCGAAGTGCTACTGTTGGCGGAACTGGATGAAGAGGAACCACCACGGCTGTCGATCATCTTGTCCAGCGGCAGATAGAGCAGGTTGTTCTGCCCCTTGTCGCCAGTGACCAGAACCTTGCTGGTGTTGCTCATCAGTTCCTGCATGGTGTCCAGATACAGACGTTCACGGGTCACCTCCGGCGCCTTGCGATACTCGGCTACCAGCTTGGTGAAGCGGTCCGCCTCACCCTGGGCGCGGGCGATGACTTCATCGCGATAACCGTTGGCTTCTTCCAGCAGACGCTGGGCCTGACCACGCGCTTCCGGAATCACGCCATTGGCGTAGGACTCGGCCTGGTTCTTCTCGCGCTGCTCGTCTTCACGGGCACGGATCACGTCATCGAAGGCTTCCTGAACTTCACGCGGCGCCGCAGCGCTCTGGATGTTCACCTGGGTGATGGTGATACCGGTACGGTAGTTGTCGAGGAAACGCTGCAGACGCTCACGCACTTCGCTGGCCATCAGCTCACGACCTTCGGTCAGCACCTGGTCCATCTCGGTGGAGCCGACGACATGACGCACGGCGCTGTCGGTGGCGTGCTGTAGGCTGACTTCCGGCTGGTCGACGTTGAGCACGAAGTCCTGCAGGTTGCTGATGCGGTACTGCACGGTCAGCGGGACTTCGATAATGTTCTCGTCTTCGGTCAGCATGGCGCCCTGCTTGCTGTAGGCACGCTCACGCGTCACGTTTTCCTGGAACTTACGATCGATCGGCGGGAAGTAGATGTTCAGACCCGGACCGACGGTCTCGTGATATTTGCCGAAGCGCAGCACCACGGCCTGCTCCTGTTCATCCACCACGTAGATCGCGCTGTACAGCCAGACCACCGCCAACAGGCCGAGGCCTACGAACAGCAGACCGAAGCCACCGCCACCACCGCTGCGTCCGGAATCGTCATCACCACGCTTCTTGCCGCCACCGAAAAGCCCGTTCAGGCTTTCTTGCAGCTTGCGGAACGCTTCGTCGAGATCCGGCGGGCCCTGGCGTCCACCGCCTTTGCGGCCGCCCCAAGGGTCTTGATTGTTCGAGTTTCCACCCGGCTCATTCCAAGCCATAGCGTTCTCCGTACTGATAAAGCAAAGGCGCGCCCACGGCGCGCCGGCCAATGCTACCCAAAGCCCCATGGTGACAGCAAAGCCACCGCTGCGGGCTTTATTGCAAAGTATGTTGCTCGATGAAGACCTGAGGCTCCAAACCCTCGCGACTCACCAGGCGATTGAGCTCGACCCGCGGCAAACGCACCGACAGCAAGCTGTGCCCCTGGTCGTCGTGCTCTTCGCCCTGCACTGCCCCCAGGGCGAAGAACTGCGCCCGCAGCCTTCCCAGACGTTGCGGCAGCTGCAGGGTGGCGACGAACAGATCCTCGCCCAACAGCTCTGCAACCGCCTGTCGCAACAAGTCCAGACCACGCCCTTCGCGCGCAGACAACCAGACACGAACCGGTTTGCCATCACTATCACGCTGGATCTGCGGTTCCACACCTTCCAACAAATCCAGCTTGTTGTACACCTCGAGCATCGGCAACTCGTTCGCGCCGATCTCCTTGAGCACGGCCTGAACCTGCTCGATCTGCGCCATGCGCTCGGGCTCATGGGCATCGATCACATGCAGCAGCAGATCGGAGTTGCTCGATTCTTCCAGCGTAGCGCGGAAGGCTTCGACCAGCTTGTGCGGCAGGTGACGAATGAAACCCACGGTATCGGCCAGCACGATCGGGCCGAGGTCATCGAGCTCAAGGCGGCGCAAGGTCGGGTCGAGGGTGGCGAACAACTGGTCGGCCGCGTACACCTCGGAAGTCGTCAGGGCGTTGAACAGGGTGGACTTGCCAGCGTTGGTGTAGCCGACCAGCGAGACCGAAGGAATGTCGGCACGCTTGCGGCCACGCCGCGCCTGCTCGCGCTGACTGCGTACCTTTTCCAGGCGCGCCTTGATCTGGCGGATACGCACCCGCAGCAGGCGGCGGTCGGTTTCCAGCTGGGTTTCACCCGGACCGCGCAGGCCGATACCGCCCTTCTGCCGCTCAAGGTGGGTCCAGCCACGCACCAGGCGCGTGCTCATATGGTCGAGCTGAGCCAGCTCGACCTGCAGCTTGCCCTCATGGGTGCGCGCGCGCTGGGCGAAGATATCGAGGATCAGCCCGGTACGATCGAGCACACGACACTCGAAGGCGCGCTCGAGGTTGCGCTCCTGGCTGGGAGTCAGGGTGTGATTGAAGATGACCAGATCGGCTTCGGCGGCCTTGACCTGGTCGCGCAGTTCCTCGACCTTGCCGCTGCCGATCAGGAACTTGGCAGTCAGACGACTGCTGGGCACGCAAAAGAAAGCGACCATGTCAGCGCCTGCCGACATGGCCAATTCTTGAAACTCCTGGGGATCTTCGCTCGCCTCGGAGTCTTGGCCTTCCAGATGAACCAGGATGGCCCGCTCACCGCCCTCATGACGCTCGAAGAACAATGCAACCCCCTATTTAGGCGTTACCCGGCTCGCCATCGCCCTGCTCGGAATCGCCAGCGCTCGGCAGGCGCACCGGACGGCTTGGCACGACGGTGGAAATGGCATGTTTGTAGACCATCTGACTGACAGTGTTCTTCAGCAGAATGACGAACTGGTCGAAGGACTCGATCTGGCCCTGCAGCTTGATGCCGTTGACCAGATAGATGGAAACAGGGACGCGTTCCTTACGCAGGGTATTCAGGTAAGGGTCTTGTAGCGAATGCCCTTTTGACATGTGCCGCACTCCTTTCGAGGATCAATTTTCAGTAATTTCAGTAAGTAAACAATAGCTTCAGACCGACTCACCCCCAAGGATAGACGGCCAGCGGCAAGGTCTCATTTCAATATGGAGACGCTTGCCAGGTATTTCAAGGCGCGAGACAGATTGTCGCAGGCCAGACTGTCCAGCCAGTGCAAGTCGTCCCAACCGCGCAACCAGGTGAATTGTCGCTTGGCCAACTGCCGAGTGGCGATGATGCCGCGCTCGACCATTTCGTCCCGGGACAGCTCGCCATCGAGGTACTCCCACACCTGGCGATAACCCACCGCCCGTATAGACGGCAGTCCCGCGTGCAAGTCACTTCGACTACGCAGGGTTTCGACCTCTTCCACGAAACCCTGTTCCAACATCGCCCGAAATCGTTGAGCGATGCGGTCATGCAAAATCTGACGCTGCGCTGGTGCGATAGCAAGCTGGACAACAGTATAGGGCAATTGCCCACCGCCCGACGTGCCCGTATCAGGATTTCCTGCTGCCTGGCGCCGACGATGCTCGGTCATGCTCAGACCGCTGACGAGGTAGACCTCCAACGCCCTGGTCAGCCGCTGTGGATCGTTGGGATGGATACGCGCAGCGGACTCGGGATCGACCGCAGCCAGCTCGCGATGCAGCACTTCCCAACCTTCGGCCAGTGCGCGCGCCTCGAGTTCGGCACGAATCGCCGGGTCGGCACTTGGCATATCGGCCAGTCCTTCCAGCAGCGCCTTGTAATAGAGCATGGTGCCGCCCACCAGCAGCGGAATACGGCCGCGCGCCGTACTCTCGGCCATGGCCGCCAGGGCATCGGCGCGAAATTCGGCGGCCGAATAGCTCTCGGCCGGATCAAGAATGTCGATCAGGGCATGGGGAAACTCATCGAGCACCGCCCGCTCGGGCTTGGCCGTGCCGATATCCATGCCACGGTAGATCAGCGCCGAATCCACGCTGATCAGATCACACGGCAGTGCGCGTGCCAGCTCCAGGGCCAGATCGGTCTTGCCGGCAGCGGTCGGGCCCATCAGGAAGATGGCCGGTGGCAGTCCAGCGGCCATCAACGCCCCCGCAGGAACAGCTTGTCGAGGTCATCCATGCCCAGCTGCGTCCAGGTCGGACGGCCATGGTTGCATTGGCCGCTGCGTTCGGTCTGTTCCATGTCACGCAGCAGGGCATTCATCTCGGGGATGGTCAGGCGCCGGTTGGCACGCACCGAACCATGACAGGCCATGGTCGCCAGCAGCTCGTTGAGGTGCGCCTGGATGCGGTCGCTGGTGCCATATTCCAGCAGGTCAGCCAAGACATCTCGCACCAACTGGGTGGCTTCGGCCTGCTTGAGCAGCACAGGGATCTGGCGAATCGCCACGCTTTCCTCGCCCAGACGCTGCAGCTCGAAACCCAGGCGCTGGAACCACTCACCATGTTCTTCAGCGCAGTCCGCCTCGCGCTGACTGAGGGCAATGGACTCCGGCACCAGCAATGGCTGACCACGCAGGCCCTCACTGGCCATGGCCTGTTTCAGGCGTTCATAGGTGATGCGTTCGTGGGCGGCATGCATGTCCACCACCACCATGCCCTGGGCATTCTCGGCGAGAATATAGACGCCCTTGAGCTGCGCCACGGCGTAACCGAGCGGCGGAATGTCGCCCTGCTCCTGCGGCATGGGCTGAGCCTGAGCCGTCGGCAGCGGCGAGAAGTACTCGCGGTAGGCGGCCTGAGCCTCGCCCGTCGACACACCGGGACTGACGGCCGGCTGCTGGTATCCCGAGCCGGTGCCGCGCCAGGCCGGCTGCATGCTGGGCGCCGGTGTTTCCAGAATGCTGGCAGCCAGACCCATCTCGCCCTGCGGGCCGAACTCCCCTGCAGCCAGCCCCGTCGGGCGCACCATGGGTGATACGGCGGCAGGCGCTGCGACCTGATCTTCAGGGCGCACATCGGCCAGGGCACGATGCAGCGTGCCGTAGAGGAAGTCATGCACCATGCGGCTATCACGGAAGCGCACTTCGTGCTTGGTCGGGTGAACGTTGACGTCCACCGTCGCCGGGTCGATTTCCAGGAACAGCACGAAGGTCGGGTGGCGGCCATTGAACAGCACGTCGCGGTAAGCCTGACGCACCGCATGAGCGACCAGCTTGTCGCGCACCATGCGGCCGTTGACGTAGAAATACTGCAGATCCGCCTGGCTGCGCGAGAAGGTCGGCAGGCCAACCCAGCCCCACAGCCGCAGCCCGCCGCGCTCGATTTCGATGGGTAGCGCCTGCTCCAGGAACGCCGGACCGCAAACTGCGGCAACGCGACGCGCGCGACTGATCTCGTCACCTGCCTCGTGCAGGCTGAGCACGGTCTTGCCATTGTGGCGCAGGTGAAAGCCGACATCGAAACGCGCCAGCGCCAGGCGCTTGATCACTTCCTGCAGGTGATCGAACTCGGTTTTCTCGGCACGCAGAAACTTGCGCCGTGCCGGGGTATTGAAGAACAGGTCACGCACCTCCACCGAGGTGCCCACCGGATGTGCCGCGGGCTGCACGCGCGGCTCCATGTCGCGCCCTTCGGTTTCCACCTGCCAGGCCTGCGCTGCATCGGCCGTACGCGAGGTGAGGGTCAGACGCGATACCGAACTGATCGACGCCAGCGCCTCGCCGCGAAAACCCATGCTGAGCACAGCTTCCAGGTCCTCCAGCTCGCGAATCTTGCTGGTGGCATGGCGCGCCAAGGCCAGCGGCAGATCATCGGCAGCGATGCCAGAACCATCGTCACGCACCTTGAGCAGCTTGACGCCACCCTGCTCGACTTCGACATCGATGCGCCGGGCACCTGAGTCCAGGCTGTTTTCCAGCAGTTCCTTGGCCACCGAAGCCGGGCGCTCGACCACCTCGCCCGCGGCAATCTGGTTGGCCAGGCGCGGGCTGAGCAAATGAATACGGGACATGACACTCACTACTGGGCAGCCAGGGAGGTGGCGGGTATCTGCAATGTCTGGCCGACCTTGATCACGTCGCCATTGAGCTTGTTGGCGCCGCGCAGGGCAGCCAGGCTGATCTGATAGCGCTGAGCGATGAGCGCCAGACTTTCACCGCGTGCCACCACGTGCTCGCGCGGGCCGGCGACGATCTTGCCTTCGTCACGCAACCAGGCCACGTAGGTGCCGGGCGGCGGGTTTTCGTGGAAGAACTGCTTGACCCCGGTAGTAATCGAGCGGGCCAGGGCCTGCTGATGGCTGGCGGTATGCAGCTTCTTCGCCTCGTTGGGATTGGAGATAAAGCCGGTTTCCACCAGGATCGAGGGAATATCCGGAGACTTCAGCACCATGAAGCCCGCCTGCTCGACACGGCGCTTGTGCAGCGGAGTGATGTTGCCCATGTTCGACAGCACCTTCTGCCCCACATTGAGGCTGGAGGACAGCGAAGCGGTCATCGACAGATCCAGCAGCACGCCGGCGAGCATCTTGTCCTTGTCGTCGAGGCTGACGTTGCCGGCACCACCGATCAGGTCCGACTGGTTCTCGGCATCAGCCAGCCAGCGGGCTGTCTCGGAAGTTGCACCGCGTTCGGACAGGGCATAGACCGAAGCCCCGAATGCCGCAGAGCGCGGCGCGGCATCGGCATGAATGGAAACGAACAGATCCGCGCCCTTCTTGCGCGCAATTTCGGTGCGCTTGCGCAGCGGAATGAAGTAGTCGCCGGTACGCACCAGCTCGCCACGGAAGCCCTTCTCGGCGTTGATCTGCCGCTGCAGTTCCTTGGCGATGGCCAGAGTCACGTGCTTCTCGTATTGCCCCTTGACCGGCGAGAGCGCGCCCGGGTCCTCGCCACCATGGCCGGCATCGATGGCGACGATGATATCGCGCTTGCCGTTGGGCACGGGCGTCAGTTTGGGCGAAGGCTGGGTCGGTGTGACCGGCACCGGTGGCGCACTGGCGGAAGCACTGGGCGCCTGAGTGGCAGGCGGCGCACCGCCCTGATCGAACAGGTCAACCACCAGGCGATGGCCGTACTGCTGATTGGGGGCCAGGGTAAAACTCTTCGGTGAAACCGGCGCCGACAGGTCGATGACCACACGCAGATCATCGGCACTGCGCTGAGCCGAACGCACGCCGGTGATGGGGGTATTGGCGAGGGAAAGCTGATCGAGGCTGGTGGCCAGCTTGGCGCCGCTAACATCGATGACGATGCGATCGGGAGCTGCCAGAGTGAACACACTGTGCTGTACCGGGCCGGACAGGTCGAAGACCAGGCGGGTATTGTCAGGCGCACGCCACAGACGCACGCCGCGCACATCGGAGGCAGCCAGCACCTCGGCAGCCAGGGCCGCCAACAATACCCCCACAGCGGTAACCAGCGCGCCTATGCGCATAACCAACCCCATCGTTTCTTGTTCATTGCTTGCCGCTCAGGGCCTTGCACCAGGCCTCCCCTCGAGCCCCATGCCCCTGCAGCAACAGCGAACGGCCGCCCGCTTGGGGGCTAATGGTAATGTCCAGGTCAGGCTTTGGCAAAACGCCCGCGCCGCGCTGCGGCCATTCGATCAGACACAGAGCGTTGCCTTCGAAGTAGTCGCGG